>SBHD01000134.1 GCA_006226345.1 Bacteroidota bacterium
TGGTTCCAGGGTGAACTCCCGGCCACCCTGTCACAACCCTGGCTGAGTTGGGATTGGGAGAGCCCCAAGGGCCAGACACACCTTCGCCTTGGGGTGCATGCCGCCTTCTTGTGGATTGATGGTCCGGTACAGTCTGACGATGCCAGTTTAGAGCCGCGCCTGTTGCTGACCCAGCGGTTGGGGCGCCGGCACACCCTGGCATTGTCCTGGGGTATGCAAAGTCAGCTGGCACCCTTATGGATGTACGCCGATCGGCGGGCAGCTACCGGCGATCCTTTTGAGCAGTTCCCCAACCGGGGGCTGGGCTTTAGCCGGGCCCAGCAGGTCAGCCTCCGGCACAGCTGGCAGCCGGGAGACAGTTGGGTCTTGAAAACGGAACTCTTTTATCAGTTACAAACGGATATTCCGGTGTCTGCCGATACCCGCGATGCTTTTTCCCTGCTTAACCTCAGCGAGATCACCCGGCTTCCGGACCTGGCGGCGCTGGGCCTGGGGGAAAACAAGGGCGTGGAACTATCGGCAGAGCGGTACCTGAACAACGGCTGGTTTTTGCTCGTCAATACGACGCTCTTTAATGCCCGCTATCAGGGCAGCGATGAGGTCTGGCGCGACAGTCGCTGGAACCTGCAGCATATCGCCAACCTGACGGCCGGCAAGGAGTGGTTGCGGGATCAATGGCCGGAACGGAGCCGTGCTTTCGGGATCAATGGCCGGGTAACCTGGGTGGGTGGCCAGTGGGCGGCACCGGTCGATATAGCAGCATCAGCCGCAGCCCGCACTACTGTTTACGACCTTTCTGACGGATATACCGAACAGCAGCCCGGATTTGTCCGGCTGGATCTGCGTATTTACTGGCGTCGGAATATAGGTCAACGGCGGAACAGCCTGTTTGCCATGGACTTTCAAAACGCCTCTATCCGGAAGAATACAGCGTACCGGTACTATGATCCGTATACCGGGCAGGTGGAGACCAAGGAGCAGTTGGGCCTGGTTCCCAATATCAGCTGGCGCCTAGAATGGTAGGTCGAAATTGTATTTCGACATCTGTCCACCGGAAATTGTATTTCCGGCGAAAAACATAGCCTGTGGCTGCCGCATTATCGCGGCGGAAGTAGAACTTCCGCTGCACGCTGTCGAAATGAAATTTCGACGTACCGAGTTGTCGGAGATTGTATTTCCGGAAAAAAGAATGGCTGGAGGGCACATTATTGTGGCGGAAGTACAACTTCCGCTGGACGCTGTCGAAAAACAATTTCGACCTACCGGGGCCGGGCCTGACGTACCAACTGTCCCATCCGCCAGACGTCCTCGAATGAATTGTACAGCGGCACCGGTGCAAAGCGGATGACATTGGGCTCCCGCCAGTCGGTGATCACGCCATTCTCCGTCAGGTAATCGAACAGAGCTTTGCCGTTATCGTCGGTAAGGGCAGATATCTGGGAGCCCCGGGCATCCGGATCCCGGGGAGTAATGATCCGGAACAGATGTTTCTCCTGGCTTAATTCATCTAAAACAAATTCGAGGAAACCGGTTAGTTTCCGGCTCTTTTCCCGAAGCGCCGCCATACCGGCAGCATCGAAAATTTCCAGGCTGGCTTTGTGTGCTGCAAAACTAAGGATCTGAGCATTGCTCAGTTGCCAGCCTTCGGCGCCCCGCATGGGCTTGAAGCCCTTGCGCATCTGAAAACGTTCGGATTCATCATGTCCCCACCAACCGGCAAATCGCGGCAGGCCGGGGTTATTGCCATGGCGTTCATGTACAAAGGCGCCCGAGGGACCGCCAGGGCCTGAATTCAGGTATTTATAACTACACCAAACGGCAAAGTCCGCATTCCAGTCGTGCAGCTCCAACGGCAGGTTTCCGGCTGCATGGGCCAGGTCAAATCCCGCATAAGCCCCTACGCGGTGTGCTGCTGCTGCAATAGCAGGCAGGTCGAAAAACTGTCCGGTATAATAGTTGACTCCACCGAATAACACTACGGCTACCTGGTCGCCGTTTTTTTCAATCTGTGCCACTATGTCTTCCGTGCGCAGATGATCCTCACCCGGGCGGGGCGCCACTTCCACAATGGCGTCGGCAGGGTCAAAACCATGCCAGCGCACCTGTGTCTCCATTGCATATTGATCGCTGGGGAAAGCGCCGGCTTCCATGACGATCTTGTACCGGTCGGGAGTCGGCCGGTAAAAGGAGACCATCATCAGGTGCAGGTTGACCGTCAGCGTGTTCATCACGACCACTTCATGTGGCTGGGCGCCAACTAGCCGGGCTGACTGTTGGGATAAGAATTTGTGATAGTACATCCAGGGCAGGTCTCCTCGAAAATGCCCTTCCACTCCATAAGTAGCCCATTGGTCGAGCTCAGCCAGAAGTGCAGGGCGCACGGTCTTGGGCTGCAGGCCCAGCGAGTTGCCACAGAAATAGAGGACTGACTCACCTTCATGTTGCGGAAAGATAAACTGGTCGCGGTAACGGCGTAAGGGGTCCTGCTGATCCTGCTGACGGGCAAAGTCTAGGGTGTTCTCGTACTGCATGTGGAATAGGTTAATCTGGTAAAAGCCGCGCAAAGGTACACCGCTCCTTTTAACCCTGTTGTTCATCGATAAAATACATATCGACCAACCCTTTGTTGTGCACCTCCTTTTTTCCCCGGTAGGAGCAATTAAACCGGTCTTTTACCACAGCATAGGTGGCCCCGGAAATATTGATCCGGCCGGGTTCGCCCAATTCTTCCAGCCGGGAGGCCAGGTTGACCGCATCGCCCCAGATATCGTAGGCAAATTTATTTTTCCCGATCACGCCGGCAATTACGGGTCCGGTGTGGATGCCGATCCGCATATTGTTAAAAACGGCATCAGGTTCTGCCTCGTGCCGCCGGCGCAGCCAGGCCAGCATTTCCAGTGCGGCATTCACTGCATCCTCGGGATGGGTATCGTTGGGTACGGGTAGTCCGCCGGCACACATGTAGGCATCCCCGATCGTTTTGATCTTTTCCAGACCGTATTTATCGCAGATCTCATCAAAGCCGAGAAAACAGGCGTTGAGTTCATCGATCAGCTCTTCCGGGGTCAGGGATTCCGACAGGCGGGTGAAATTACTGAAGTCGGTAAACAACACTGTCGCGGCCTCGTAAAAACGGGGCGTGGCATAGCCATGGCTCCGCAATTCCTGGGCTACTTCATCGGGCAGGATGTTGAGCAGGAGGCGGTCACTTTTCTGGCGTTCTTCTTCAATCTGGGCTTTCTGCGCTTCGATTTTCCGGTTTTTCAGTTCCAGGCGTTGTCTGGACCGGCGTGTCAGCCACCAGCCCAGGCCCAGCAGGATCAGAATGACCATGCCCAATCCCCCCATCGTGTATACAAACCGCCGGAAGCTGTCTTGTTTGCTTTGTTGAAATTCCTGGTCTTTGCGCAGCTGTCGTACCCGGATGCTGTCGGCCTGTCGTTGTGCGCGGTCAATTTGTTCCTGCTGGCGGAGACTGGCGATCAGGCGCTCCTGTTTCTCTGCGTCAAGTTGCTGGGCAGCCAACCGGAGTTGCTGATCGGCCTGAAGGGCGCGGAGAGTTTGTTCCCGGAGATTGGCCTGGTCGGCTTCTTTTTGGGATTGGAGGAGTTTAACTTCGTCCTCGCGGTTCTTTTTTTCCAGCTCCAGGTTTTTATTGAGCAGTTTCAGCCGGTCCTGCTCAAAGCGGATCTGCTGCAGTTCCAGGTCTTTCATATCCTGGAGGGTGATCAGGTATTTGATCTCGCCTTCAGCGGCGGTAAGCATAGCACGCTGTTGGTCGATCCGTTGCTGGCGGGCTTGTTCCTGCAGGCGGATCGAGTCATTCAACAACAGGTGTTGCTGGTAGGCTTCAAATGCTTTTTCAAAATCATACAGCTGGTAGTAGATATCGGCGCTGGTCCGGTAACAGTTGGCCAGTACGTCGTTCTGTTTGGTCTCCTCCGCCAGCCGGATCGCTTCGTTGTTGTGCGAAAGGGCATTATATACATCCTGGTTGTTGAAGTATACACCGGCGATCAGGTGTTCGAGACTGGCCATGGATTTCAAGTCCTTTTGCTCTTTTAACAACTGCAGGGCACGCAGCAGGTAACTGACGCCTTGTTGCGAATCACCTGTATTGTGCAGGGCTATTCCGATATTGGCGTATACAAGTTCGATGTAATCGCAATTGATATACTCACATTGTAATTCTGCCTTCCGGAAATATTCCAGGGCCTTGGCATAGTCGTTCAGCGCGGCATATTGTTTGCCCATGTTGTTATACATGACCGCGCGCTCTTCTGGGTAGCCATTGTATTCAATAATATCTTCGATCCGCAGATAGTAGAAAAGTCCTTTGCCGGCTTCGCCGTATTCACCGTAAGCGTTCGCCAGTTTTTGGTAGATCTTTACCAGCTTCGGATAGGTCCTGTTGTATTTGTAGTGCTGGATCAGTACTTTGTAAATTACCTCGGCACTGTCGTACTGCATATTCAGCAGACAGGCATCAGCGGCCTTTTCCATCGTGGTGTAGTCCTCCGGAGAAAGGTCCAATGCCAACTGGTAATACCGGCCGGCATTTTTATACAACTTCTCCTGGAAAAACAGATCGCCCAAGCCTGTGTAAACTTCCCGCAAGGCTTGCTTATTCAGTACCAGCGGGGTGGATACTCCACCGGGGTTCAGCTTCTTTTCAGCCTCCAGGAAATGCTGTAGTGCTTCTTCAGGACGGTTGGTGCGGGCACAGACCTGCCCAAGCAGAATGGAAGCCCGTACGATCCCGCCATCGTAGCGCAAATCCCGCGCAATGGCCAGGCTCTGGTTGGCCAGGTCATACATTCGGGCGTCCGAACCTTCCGCCTGTGCCTTGGACAGCAGGTTATCCACCTCAAAGGTGAGGTGTTCCAGTTCTTCCGGGCCTTGCGCAAACAGGGCAGGCGTCAGGATCAGACAGGCAAACAGCAGTAGTACGAATCGTCGCACAGAAAAGTTCAATTCTCAGGTTTTTTACAAAGTTGCATTTATATTCGGTACGATGGTTGGTGATCGTATTAAAAAGCACCTGCCGGTTTCAGGTTTTGCAAGTTATTCCACATAAATCTCATCCACAAATAACCAACACGGATTTCCGGCGCCTTTATGTCCTTCCGGGCATACCCCCAGGTTTCCGGCAGTTACTTTTATATAACGGGCGGAGGTGTCGGATAGCTCCAGCGTCAGGGTTTGTTGCAGGGAGCCGGTGGCAGTAGGCGGTATGTCGTTGACCACGGTACCTGCCGGCGCAAACGTCACACCATCATCCGAGACCATTACCTGCAATTGTGTGGGGAAAAAGATCCAGGCGTTCTCATCCTGCAAAAAGTTGACGCGGACCGTATGCAGCGGTTTGCTGTCGCCGCGGTCCAGCACCACCTCGAGGTCAACTCCTTCATACCCCTGCCAGCGGCCTGACCGGAAATCGGCACCACCCGGCTGCAGATCAACAAGGGCTTGTTCGCCGCCGCCGGTGTATTGCGGGCTGTACGGGTGGCTGTAGCGCAACACCCGCATGTCGGGCCGTAGCGCAAAAAACTCCGCTTCTTCCACCGGGCTGCGCTGGCCGTTGTATTCGGCATAAAAATAGAGCAGCATACTTTTCCGGATCGTGAGAGGAGCAGTGTACGGCCGATAGGCGACACCGGATGAATCTGTCTGGTTGGCAATGGAATAAAACAGGCGGGCATCCGGATCTGCACAACCGATTCGGATCTGCTGGCTGTCCTGGAACACCCGATTAGCCCCGTCGATGAACGGGATCGGAACGATCGGGGTGCTGCCTATGGCTGATATGGGGCAATGCACGGAATCTTTACCCCATGCGGCAGGTTTGTCTGTCATGTCCAGGCGAAGTTCGCCGCCATATCGTACATCCAGGTGGGAGATCCAGGAGTTTTCCCAGGCTTGTCCATTGAGGTAGGCCTGCCGGACATAGGGGCGCCGTGCCGAAGCACCTTTGGCACTGATGGTAAATGATTTGCCGTTGTCGAGGTGGATCGTGGCTTTTTCAAACAACGGCGTGCCGATCACATATTGGTTGCGACCGGGGACCGCCGGGTAGAAACCCAAGGCGGAAAAGACATACCAGGCTGACATCTGTCCGCAATCTTCATTACCGCTCAGGCCATCCGGCCGGCTGGAGTACTGTTCATCCAGGATCTGCCGGACACGCTGCTGGGTTTTCCAGGGCTGCCCGGCAAAGGCATACAGGTACGCCATATGATGACTGGGCTCGTTGCCCTGAACATACTGGCCGATGAGGCCGGTAATATCCGCCTGATTGCGTCCGGTAACCGTTGAACTGGTGGTGAACAGGCTGTCCAGCGCAGCGACAAACCCTTCCCGGCCGCCAAGTAGCTTCATCATGCCCGATACATCCTGGGGGGCCGCAAACCGGTACTGCCACGCGTTGGCTTCCGTATAGTTGAAGTTGACTTCATATGGATCAAAGGGGGTATGCCAGGTGGCATTGTTTTTGGCTCGGAAAAAACCGGTAGAAGGGTCGAATACATTTTTGTAATACTGCGCCCGGCGCAGGAAAGTGTCGGCGATATCTTTTTTGCCCAGGTTGCCGGCCATAAGGGCAATGCACCAGTCATCATAGGCGTATTCCAGGGTTTTGGATACGGATTCCGGCTCTTCGTCAGAGGGGATGTAGCCGAGTTGTTTATACCAGCGGAGTCCGTACCGGTCCTGATTGGCGCTGGTGCGCATGGCTTCCAGCGCCAGGTTGCCGTTGTATCCCCGGATGCCCTTCATCCAGGCATCGGTGATCACCGGAATAGCGTGGTTGCCGATCATACAGTCGGTTTCACAGGCGCTGAGTTCCCAGATGGGGAGCAATCCCCCCTGCTCATACTGCCGCAGAAAGGTTTGGATAAAAGCATTGGTCCGGTCGGGCTCCAACAGGGTAAACAGCGGATTGCAGGCCCGGTACGTATCCCACAGCGAAAAGACCGTGTATACCTCATGGCCGGGGTTGTTGTGTACCTCCATGTCCCGGCCGCGGTACTGGCCGTTGACATCGGAATAGAGATTAGGGGCGATCATTGTGTGGTAAAGCGCCGTATAAAAGGTGGTCTTTTGGTCATCGGTGCCGCCTTCCACCTCGATTTTGCTTAGCTGTCTGGCCCATTTGGCCTGGGTTTCGGCCCGAACCCGGTCAAAGTCCAAATGTCCGCACTCTTTTTCCAGGTTCTCCCGTGCATTCTGCACACTGACGGCCGAAATCCCCACTGCTGCCACTATGGGCATGCCTTCATAACAGTAAAAGTCCAGCAGGCCTACAATCCCTTTACTGGTGACAGTCCGCTGCGAGATACGCGGACTCTGGGTCATGTCAATCACCTTGGAGTTGAAGAACGGCCGGGAAAAGCGGATGGCGAAGTATACGCGCTGATCCTTGGCCCATGCGCTGGAGTTGCGGAAGCCGACCAGCTCGTAGTCATTGATCACGGTCATGCTGGAAGACAAGACCTGGTCGCGATGGCGGAGGTCGATCAGCAGGTGGCCGATCTCCCTGTTTTCCGGGTAGATAATGCGGTGTACACCGACGCGTTCGGTGGCGGTCAGTTCTACCGAGATCGCATCGGTTTCGCTGTCAATGATCACCGAATAATAGCCTGGTTCGGCGTGTTCGTCCGATTTTTTAAAAGGGGCTTTATAGGCTTCGGGGTTCAGCATGGCGCGCCGCATGTAGGGCTGAAACAGGATATCGCCGTAATCCGGAACGCCGGTGCCGCTCAGGTGTGTGTGGCTGAATCCATAGATCAGGGAATCGGAGTAATGGTAGCCGGAGCAACCGTCCCAGCCTTCCAGACGGGTATCGGGACTGAGCTGGACCATGCCAAAAGGGGCGGTTGCCCCGGGAAAGGTGTGTCCGTGTGCTGCTGTTCCGATAAACGGATCGACGTACTTTAACAGTTCCGGGGAGTCCGGAGCCGGCTGCGCAAAGCCCCGGGCCAGGCTCGTGATAAATAACAGGATCAGTAGTATGCGCATGAAGAAGGATATGTTTTTTGTCCGGCAAAGGTACAGGTAATCGATTAGCTGAATTATGTACCTGCCCGGAAACCTCCCTTTGAATTGAAAGCAACCTTCCGGTATCAGAAATCAAGTCGGCTGACCATCAGCCTCAGAAGAGGTTTCCGGAAAGGCGCTGACTCTGCTTTTGGACATTTCAGCATTCATTGCAACCGGCATTTTGGATATTCAAAATGACTGGATTTTTAGGGACAAAATAGCATTAAGCCGGGTTTAAGTGTTCCGGAATGGAGAAAAAACCTGACCTGCACCGCAAGTTTTGACGTAATCAGGCATCCAACCGTGAATGGGATGTTTTGAAGTTTAAAAAAGCAGCTTGAAAATGCAAACAAAAGCAACCAGTCTGTTCCTGCTCACCGTTTGTCTGGCCGGCGGTTTATGTTTATCGCTCAGGCATGGCGGGCATCAGGCTTTTTTTTCCTTCCGGCCGGAGGGTGACCGGCTCAGCCTGATTATCCAGTTGGAGGCGGCGGATATCAAAAGTGTGCTTAGCCGGGAAAACAGTTGTGCCCCTGACCTTGAGCTGCCGCTCTGCACGGAGCAATATTTACTGGATCATTTTCACTGCCAGATAAATACGACTACCATCCGTCCCGAACTGGAGTCTTTTGCTGTACAGCAAGGAGTACTTACCCTCCGGTTTTCTATTCCGGTTTCTGAAAAAAAAATTGACCGGATCGATGTAGAAAACACCTGTTTCAACCAGTACGAACATGATCGTGCTTATGAGAGTATTGTCCGTTTTGCACTGGCAGGCCGGGACCAGTCTTTTAAAATGGACCGGCAACGAACCCGGATTATCTTCAAACCATAAAATGCTCAACTATGCGGATCGCCCTGATTTTTCTTTTGGTTATTGGCGCCAGTGTTTATATGCCGGCGCAATGCGACCCAAACGCTATTTTTAATAATACCGGCACCAATGCCGTTTGCACGGAGGTGGACGGTGCTGTGCGGTATTTTTATTCCAACTCTTTGCCCGACCACAGCACCGGCATGTTCCCCAACCCGGGCAACCCCAACGCCATCTCCGCTTTGCCGATCACGCGAAGCATGTGCGCATACCCCGCCCAGACCGGGGTGAAAACCTTTTTGGATGCGGGCGCAGGTAATTGCCCGTTTTGGGAATTTGGAATCATGGTCAATGGCATCCTCGCTGACCCGATCGCGGCGGAATTCTTTACGAACCCGAATACCGGCGAACAAAACAGGAACTGGAATGAGAATGCGCTTTCGCCTAATGTCAACCTGGGCCTCGACACCAATGATGCCCACGTACAACCGAATGGGAAATACCATTATCACGGCATTCCAACCGGACTCATCCAGAACCTGGGGGTTACGCCGGGTACGCATTCTCCCCTCATCGGGTACGCGGCCGACGGTTATCCGGTCTACTATAAATACGGCTATGAAGACCCTGCTGACCCCACAAGCAATATCGTCGAGTTGAAGTCCTGTTACCAGTTAAAACAGGGAAACCGGCCGGGCAATGGCATCACTGCTCCTGATGGCCTGTACGACGGCACCTATACGCAGGATTATGAATATAGCGGCGGCGGAAATTGTTTCCTGGATGAGTGCAATGGCCGGTATGGGGTGACGCCCGAGTATCCCAATGGCACGTATTACTATGTGATGACCAGCGACTTCCCGGTAATACCGCGTTGTTTTACCGGAGCGCCCGACCGCATATTCACGATCGGGCCACCACCTGCAGGCTGCAGCACTTCCAATTCCGATGAGATCTGCAGTCTTGTATATACTCTGTCGCCATTGGACCTGATAGAGGCCTTTCACATATTCCCTAACCCGGTGCAGACGCAACTGCAGTTACAATTGGACCAGGCACTTCAGCAGGATGTCGAAAATATTCAGATACTGGATTCCAGCGGCCGGC
This sequence comes from Bacteroidota bacterium, assembly GCA_006226345.1. Classification (GTDB taxonomy): domain Bacteria; phylum Bacteroidota; class Bacteroidia; order Chitinophagales; family Saprospiraceae; genus M3007. The sequence goes on from SBHD01000134.1 coordinate 9,959, forward strand.
AGGTGTGGCGAGTTGCCGGCTGGTCACCCGTGATCACCCTGTCTGATTTTCCCGCCGGCCCCTATTTCTTGCAGCTGACGATCGGAGATGCAGTAGTCAGCAAGAAGTTTATTCGACAATAGCACCTTGCAGGAAATACAAAAGCCGCAAAGACAGGACACAAGGCTCTGTTTTTGCGGCTTTTTGTTGAAGGATGCTGTAGTAAAGCGGTGAATTACCCCGGGAAATCAAGGATAAAATTCCGTCTGTACAACATCAGAACGAGGGCCGCGAAAAAGAAAAGGGCCATCAGAATATACAAAATGCAGTATCCTTTGCCGCGGGAGTTGGAAATGTTCTCCATATGTCGATTGTGTTGATGTGGTGCGTAAAAGTGGGGCAAAAATAAAAAGAGCGGGGGAAGTAGGTACTGATACAGCGGATTTTTTACCCCCGGCGACCATTTGGTCCCGAAGCCAAATTAAGGGGGAATCTTCTGTTTGTCGGTAAAAAAACACTGTTACGCCTAAATAACGCGGCTTGGTAAAAAATCAAGTATCTTTGCACATCCGGTGCCACATACCCAAACCCGGATCAGCAGGCCTCCCGGCCTGCAGCCCGGCACCGGGACAGATCTATGACGAATGTAATCCAGTTATTGCCGGAAAGCGTGGCCAATCAGATTGCTGCAGGGGAGGTGGTACAACGGCCTTCCTCTGTGGTCAAAGAGCTGATGGAAAACGCCATTGATGCCGGCGCAACTCAGGTAAAACTTATTGTTCGGGACTCGGGCAAAACGCTCGTGCAGGTGGTGGACGATGGCTGCGGCATGTCTGAAACCGATGCGCGAATGTGCTTTGAGCGGCATGCCACGTCCAAGATCCGGGAGGCAAAGGACCTTTTTGATATCCGGACGATGGGCTTCCGGGGTGAGGCGATGGCCTCTATTGCCGCTGTTGCGCAAGTCGAACTGCGCACCCGCCGCAATGTCGATGAACTGGGTACCCGTAT
>SBHD01000030.1 GCA_006226345.1 Bacteroidota bacterium
ATTTTTTATTATCATTTTGACAAACAACAAAGCGTCTGGTCCGGCTATTTTACGAAATTGACAATCCGCCGGACAGCGGGCATTATTCTGCTGCCATTGCTGAACAAAATCCGATCTTTAGCCTTACAGAAGAAAAGAAAAGATGCCCGTGCATACAGACACACTTGTGGATATGTTGCGGTACCGGCTGGCCGGTCCGCTACCCGGCCGGGAAGCCCAGTACAGGATGGCCAGCCGGCGCCGGCTGGAGGAACTGTCGCCGCACCCGGAACCACCGGCACATGCACGCACTGCCTGTGTCCTCAACCTCCTGCACCGCCGGGAGGGCGTCTGGCATACGGTTCTGATCCAACGCACCGCCAATCCCAAAGACCGCCACAGCGGGCAGATCAGCTTTCCAGGCGGGCGCTGGGAGGAAGCCGATGGCGAATTGAGCAACGTCGCCCTGCGGGAGGCTGAGGAAGAGGTCGGGGTGCCGTCGCAGGCCGTCGAAATACTTGGGCAGTTGACCGACTTATATATTCCGGTCAGTAATTTCCTGGTCCATCCTTTCGTTGGGGTTTTACACGGCCCGGCCCAATTCAGGCCACAGCCTGGCGAAGTGGAATCGATCCTGACCCCACCGCTATCGGTTTTTCAGGACAACACCAACCGCAAACAGACCGATGTACTGGTCGGCCAGGGCATCACCTTAAAAAATGTGCCCTATTTTGCCGTGGATAACCGGATCGTCTGGGGCGCCACGGCTATGATCATGAATGAGTTTCTGGAACTGTTAGGCTGAAAATCCGGATGCTGATTATATTGCCGGTACCCCGCACGAACGTTTTTAACACATTGACGTGTTTTTAAGCGCGTTTGGCTACCTCAGGCTAATGCCTGCCGGAGGCCGCCTAAACGAAACGCTGTTATGCTTTATATCCACCATATGCTGCAAAAATTTCTGCCCCTCACCCTGCTGGCACTGTCGGTTACACTAACGGCACAGGAACCAACCGGCAAGCTAAAAGGATTGCTCTGGGAAATTTCCGGTAACGGGATCAACCGCCCCGGCTACCTGTACGGCACCATGCACGTGCCGGAAAAACTGGCTTTTAACCTCAGTGATTCCTTTTTTACGGCCCTGCGGGGCGTGGACATGGTAGCGCTGGAAACCAACCACGACGACTGGCAGGCTTTCACGGAAGTATTGAACGGCCGGGAAAGTGAACTCTTCAACCCGGGCTACGGCGACAGTTATGCCAGCGGGTCATCCCGGCAACCGAACCTGTATAACACGCAGTTTGCATTCAGAGCACCCGACAACCGGTTGCTTGGCGCCCTGTTGTCGTCCAAACCCCGGATGACCAATGAATTCCTCTACCGGTCCAACCAATACCGGCAGGACTATGAAGAGGACACCTACCTCGATCTGTTCATCTTCCAGGCTGGTCGTAAGCTGGGCAAGACCGTGATCGGGCTGGAAACACTCGAAGGCAGCTATGAAGCATTGGTGCGGGCCCAGTTGCCCGACGACGAAGAAGAAGAGGAGACCGACCGCGGCTATTACCCGGGCCAGTATTCCCGCACCACGATGGAAGAGGCCTACCGCGACCAGGACCTGTCGTTACTGGACTCTCTGAACCGGATCATGCAGCCGGGTAAAAACTTCCGGCGCTGGATGCTGGATGAGCGCAACCTGATCATGCTGAACGGCATCGACTCCGTTTTGCAAAGCGGCTCCAGCCTGTTCTCGGCAGTGGGCGCCGCCCACCTGCCCGGCGATATGGGGCTCATCCGCCTCTTACAACAAAAAGGATACACCGTACGGCCGGTCTCATTCACAGCCGACAGCAGCAAAACGGAAATGGATGAGATTAAAGCCCTGCGGTACCCGGTGGAATTCTCCCGCCAATGGGCTGCCGACTCGACCTGGTCGGTTGAGGCTCCCGGAAAATTCTATCAGACCGTGGATGGTATGGGCCTCGAGCAACAACTCTGCGCCGATATGAGCAACGGCGCCTATTATGCGGTATACCGGGTCACCACCTATGGCCTGTGGAACGGCCAGGATCCCGCTTACATGGCCGAGCGGATCGACAGTCTGATCTATGAAAAAATACCCGGGAAAATTCAGGAGCGTATCCGCTTCGACGAACCTTTCCCCGGCCACCAGATCACCACCCGTACCCGGCGCGGCGATATTATCCGGTACAAGATATATGCCACCCCGATGGAGGTGCTGGTCTTTGCTACCGGCGGGAATGGCGACTATGCCGCCGGACCAGAAAGCGCCCGATTTATCAACAGTATCCGGTTTCACCGCCAAAAAATGGCTCCGGGCGCTCAGCCTGTAGTCATCGAGCCGCCGCAGGGCGGTTTCCGGGTGGAACTGCCGGCCGCTCCGATCTTCAATACCACATCCAATAGAAATGCCGACCGGTACCTGTTCGCTACCGTTGATCCGCGCGACAGCAGCTTCTACATAGTATACCGGGCTGCCTACCACGACTGGGACTATATTGAAGAAGACAGTTTTGAACTGAATATTATTGGTGAAAAACTGGCTGCCAACTTTACCAAAGCCCCTCCAACGTTCCACCTGGTAGCAACAGCCCCCTACCCCACCCAGGATGCCACCTTTCAGGCAGCCGAAGACAGTGCCTGGTATTTTACCCGCCTGATCATTGATGGCCCACATTATTACCTCCTGGCCTGCCGGAAACAAACCCCTGACCGTCCGGATGCTTTTTTCAACTCTTTTGTCAACCTGCCCAACGAGTATCCCGGTGGCTGGGAAACACTCCGGGACTCGTCCATGCAATTTTCTGTCGAGGTCCCGAAAGCCTCGCTGCGTCCGGAGCATCCCTTCCTGGAAAAACTCCGGCAGATCATTGAGGAGGGTATGCAGAAAAGCAAATACAACTCCCGGTACAGCGGTGCCGGCCCGCGGTCTCGGCGTACCACGCTCGATCTGCCGCTGCAGGGTGAACAGATCTCGATAGAGTCCAATGAGTTGCTACGGACCGGGCCTGCCCCCACGCTGGACTCGTTTCAGGCATTTGTCAATAAAATGATCACCGACGGAGAAAGCCTGGTTATCCGGAAAAAGACCTGGCAAAACCCCGACGACCGGCTGCTGATCGGCGACTTTCTACTGGCCGACACCAATAGCACCCGGGGCATACGGGCCCGGGTTATTCTGACCCCGGGGCGAATGTACAACCTGATGGCTACCGTGCACCTTGATGTACCGGAGACCCCGTTTGTACAACGTGTATTTGATACGTTCACCACCACCGACACCACTTCCGGCAAGCTGATCTTTGGCCGGCGCAATATGGATTTTCTGCGCAAAATTTATTCGGAAGATAGTCTGGTACAGGCAAAAGCGCTAAGCAGGCTGGAATCCAGCTGGAGCAGATCGTACCAGCCGGAAGACTTTCCATTGGTACAGGAGGCTATCCTGCACCCCGGTTTCGGACAGTTAAAATACAGTTCCCGGCACACCCTGTTGCGTACCCTGAGCCAGTTTCCCGGTCCGGAAGGTTTGCAATTTGTGCTGAACATTCCGGAACGCTATCCCGATTCGATGCGGTACCACCAGCTGGTGATACAGGTACTGGCTGACATGCAAACGCGTCCGGCACAGCGCGCCCTGATACAATTACTCGAACGACGTGACAAGTTTGTGACCCGTAATACCATATCGGAAGTGTTTGACGCCTTGCGCGACACTATAGAAATGTCCGTTTCCATGGTACCCAGGCTACTGGACCTGTATGACCGCCAGAATTTTGGTGAAGAGACCCTTCATCTACTGGACCTCGCCGTTCAGCGGAAGCTTATCACCCCCCGGGTATACCGCCGGCTGAAACCGCGGCTCCTGGAAGAAACATACCTGTTTCTCGGCCAACAATTATTCAATGCCGAGAAAAAGCGGGATCAGGGTGAAGATGACCGGTACGGTAATGATTATTACTCCCCTTACAGTAACGAAACCAGTTTTAAGCGCAACCTGCGCCTGCTGGCACCCTTTTTACACAAAGACGCTGCTGTCCGGGCGTTGTTCCATCAGACCATGCGATCGCCGGAAAAGGAAGTGCAGATCATTGCGATTTGCCTGATGCTGCAGCAGCACTTTCCCGTTCGGGAAAAAACCCTGTTGGCCTTTGCCGAAGACGACCGTACCCGGTATACGCTGTACAGTGAACTGGAAGAGACCGGACAATTGAACACACACGGCTATTTGTTCCGCGATACGATCGCACTGGTACGCTCGATCCTGTTCGAACGCGCACTGGAACAGGATGACCGGGAAAAAGGCGGGTTGGATTCCATCCGGTTTATCAGCCAGCATTACACTATGTTGTACGGAGTAAAAGCCATGATCTATTTCTTCGATGTAAAAAAGAAGAAAACCGACAACTGGATGCTGGCCTATGTAACCGTTCCCACTACCGCCAGCCTGTTCAATCCAAAGGCAGAAACAGACCAGGCCTTCAGGCGTCGGAATTATTACCGGTCACGACCCAATGCCCGCATCCTGGAAGAACTGCCGAGGCAGGAGAAGGACACATACATACGGGAAAAGATCGGCGAGATCCGTTTTGCCAACCGGGATCGCTATCGCCGCCAAAGTGACAGTGAATACTATTATGATGAATAGGCGGTTTATACCCGGCTTATTCATCATGAGTGACAAGAACAATTCTGTTTAGTAATAGTTAGCCGCCAAATTCATCGCCAAAGGTGGCATCCGGTCGTCGTTCACCGGCAGGCACCTGGTCGTTGTAAATATCCGGCACAAACTGTTCTTCATCACCGGAAGGAGCTGACTCATTCAGGTATTTGGAGCAATCGATCTCGATCTCCAGATCGCCGGGTGGCCGGAAAAACCGCGCATTTACATCGTAACCCGAGTTTTTATCCGTCTCCAAACGTTTGATGAAGCCGGCAAAAATAGGCCTGGCCATACGGGAACCCTGGCCGTCGGCAAGGCTCAGGAAGCGGATCCAGTGGTCTTCACCACCCACCCAGGTGCCTACTACCAGCCGCGGCGTGACGCCCATGAACCAGGCGTCGGTATAATCGTTGGTCGTGCCGGTTTTTCCGCCGACCTCGCTTTTGAGGTCACGAATACCGGGGACGCCCAGTACATTATATTTCAGCATGTCCAACATCACATAATTGACGTTGCCGGGCAGAGCAGGATGTTCCTCGGGTTGGGATCGGTAGATGACCCGTCCGTACCGGTCTTCAATTTTCCGGATTACATAAGGTCTGGAATACAGGCCTTTGTTGGCGAAAGTGGCATAGGCTGCCGTCATTTCCCAAACGGTCAGGTCGGCAGCCCCCAGGCAGATCGAGGGTTGCTTGGGTATCCGGAATTGTCCGTCGCCACGCCTTGCACTGGAATCGATCCCCATGTTATTCAGCAGGCCGCGTACCGGTTCCGGGCTTCCCATCTGTTTCATCAGGAATGCACTGACGGAGTTAACAGAGCCTTTCAAGGCCTGCTTGAGCGTCAGTAACTGGCCGGAATAGGAGCCGGTGGAATTTTTGGGTGTCCAGTCGGCAATCGTCGTAAAGTTCTGGTAGTTGGCCGGGATGGTCACGGCCAGGTCATACACCTGGTAACAGGGGCTGATGCTTTGCTGTGCGATCGCGGTGGCATATACAAACGGCTTAAAGGTAGACCCCACCTGCCGCATGCTGCGTACGTGGTCGAATTTGAAATGCTTGAAATTAATTCCACCCACCCAGGCCTTTACCTCGCTGGTGGTCGGGTCGATAGCCAGCATACCGGTTTGCAGGAACATGCGGTGATACCGCAGGCTGTCGTAGGGCGACATGACCGTATCTTTTTCAAACTTTGCATTATCCCAGGAAAACACCTTCATCCGCACCTTTTCCTGGTAGCGGGCCATGATTGCTTTCTGTAAGGCATTCCATTGTTTTTTGATCTCGGGCCAGTCGCTGCTCCCCATGATCTTCCGGTAGTTGACCGCCTCTTCCGCCGTGATCCAGTTATTGGCTACATACCGGGTAATGGTCTTGTTGTCTTTTTCTTCTGCCAACATACGCTGGATATCCGCGTCGCGAAGTTCAAACTCGTATAGTTCTTCGATGCGGTCGCTCACGGTGCTCATGAAGCGGGGCCACATTTGCTGATAGCGGTCACCGGCCCGGATCTGTTTCCAGAGTTCTTCCTTGCGCAGGGCAATCTCTTCCGGTTTGGTATCCCGGTTGCGGTAAGTCCAGGGGTCGCGGTTGCGCCAGACCTGGAAAAAGCGTTTTTGGGTTTTTTGCATGTGCTCCCGCATGGCCGCTTCCGCATGACGCTGGTAGATCGGGTCGATCGTGGTATAAATGCGGAGGCCATCGCGGTAAATATTGTACTCCGTACCATCGGTCTTCCGGCATCCCGGGTCCTGCAAAATACTCTGAAGGTCTTTTTTCAGCTCGGCACACAGGTATGGTGCGGTATCATCGGAAAAGGTCACCTTTTTGAACCGGCTCATATCCAGGGGCAATACTTTCAGGCTGTCGTACTGCACCTCAGTGAGGTAATCGTTCTGCCACATCTGGAACAACACCACCATGCGTCGCCGGATACAACGCTCGGGGAAAGTATTGGGGTTGTACCGGGAGGGGTTTTGCAACATGCCGACAAGTGTTGCCGCCTCTTCTATCTTGAGTTTATCCTGTGTTGTGCCAAAATACACCTCGGCCGCAGCGCGAATACCGTAAGCATTATTGACGAAATCGACCTGGTTGAGGTACATGGCCAGGATTTCCTCCTTGGTGTAACTTTTCTCGATCTTGATCGCTGTAATCCATTCCCGCAGTTTCTGATAACCCAGGGCGAACAGTTTTTCCACCTTGCTCATGCCGGAAAAATTCCGATCGGAATACAGGTTCTTAGCCAATTGCTGGGTAATGGTAGATCCTCCGCCGGCACTTTGGTCGCGCAGCAGAATAGTCCGTACAATGACCCGGGCCACGGCGATGGCATCCACCCCGCTATGGTCGCGGAAACGCTCATCCTCAATGGAAATCAGCGCGTTCACCAGGTGCGGGCTTAGTTCGTCATACCGGACCGGTACCCGGTTTTCGATGAAATACCGGCCCAGCACTTCGCCATTGTTACCCAGCACCTCGGATGCCAGGGCGGATTTCGGGTTTTCCAGCTCGCGGAAGGACGGGATCGCAGTAAAATTGATCACCATAAAGATGATCAGCACGGCCACAATTCCTAATACAGACAACCGCCATAACCAACGGATAATACTTCGGTATATGGGCATGCGCTGCTTCTGAAGGGCAGCTTTTATGGAGATCAGATGTTGCGGTTCGGACATATCAAGCAAGGAGTTTGGAGTAGGAACGGTCCCAGGGTTATAATCCGTACAAAAGTAGGTAAAATAATTTGTGTTGTTTTCTGGAAAGGATTGCAGATTTTTACCCGCAACCCGCCATCCGACCTGCCATTCATGTTATTAACCGGATACCTGCTCTTTTGTCTGATCCTGACGCTGGCCTATGCCTGGCTGCAGCTACGATATAGGCACGCCTGGGATCAGGAACCGGTCTGGGCGTACTGAGCCTTTGCGCGCCGGAGTATTCCTGGAAAGGCCACCGGGTACGATAAGAGGCTACCGGAAAACAAGACAGATATTTGAGCTGCTATATGTCCCCGAAGCATATCACGCAACGATTTTTCCAACTAACCGTTACCTTTGCAGGCCAACCGCTCTTTTCTATGGGATCCATTCCACCATCCTTGCTTCAGGATACCGAACAGTTTGTGCAGGCATATTTTGCCGAGCACATATCGGACAAGTTTGTTTTTCATGACTTCGAACATACCGTTCAGACGGTAGCAGCTGTAAAGTCTATCGGTGAAGGTTGCCAACTTCCGAGCCACGATCTCGAGCTGCTGCAACTGGCCATGTGGTTTCATGATACCGGTTATTCCGAAGGGCCCAAAAACCATGAAGTGCGCAGTTGTCATGTTGCGACGGAATTTCTCCGTGGGAAGATCTCGGATGAAGACCTCGAAATGATACTGGATTGTATCCGGGCGACGAAGGTACCCCAGAGCCCCCGCAACCTGATGGAGCAGGTGATCTGCGATGCAGACCTGAGTCATCTGGGCATGAAGATATATTGGGATCGCACCGGCAAACTGCGGCAGGAATTTATACTGACCAAAGATCTGGTCATGAGTGATCAGGATTGGGTGGATTTCGAGCTAAATTTCATGCTCTCACACGAATACCACACTGCGGTTGCGCAGGAAATGCTCAATAAACGCAAGGCCAAGCATATCCAGCGATTGCTCAAGCAAAAGCGCCGTTTGAGCCCCGATAAAGCTCCAACCATGGACGAGCTGGATGCCCTGAATGAAAAGGGGAAAGCCGGCGACATAAAAAAACTACTGCGGGAAAGTGAGAGTGAACTCAATCTCGCACGCTTTGGCCGGGGTGTTGAAACGATGTACCGGACCACTTACCGGACCCATACCAACCTGAGCTCAATGGCCGACAGCAAGGCCAATATCATGTTGTCGGTCAATGCAATCGTGATCTCGATCCTCGTTTCCAACTTGCTGCCCAAGCTGGTTAACGAAGCCGGCAAATTCGACCTGAAACTGGGCATACCCTCCGGTATGCTGCTGGCTACCTGCCTGGGGTCCATGGTATTTGCCACATTGAGCACCCGGCCGAAAGTTACCGAAGGAAAAGTAACCCGGGAAGCCGTCAAGCAACGCAAGGCGAACCTGCTGTTTTTCGGCAATTTTTACAACATGCCGCTCGACGAGTTCCAATGGGGCGTGAATGAAATGCTGAAAGATCCGGATTTTCTGTACAGCTCAATGAGCCGCGACCTGTATTTCCTGGGTATTGTGCTGGCAAAAAAATACAAGTACCTGAGTATTTGCTACAACATCTTTATGTTTGGCCTCATCTTGTCCCTGCTGGCGTTTGGCGTTTCTTTTGCCTTGTAAACACTCCAACTGGTAACCTTTTTAACCGTCTCCTCCCTTGCCCAATCTTGTCATCATACCCACCTATAACGAACGAGAAAATGCAGAAGCCATAATCCGGGCGGTCTTCGCATTACCCGAGCCATTTCACGTGCTGATCGTTGATGATGGTTCGCCGGACGGGACCGCCGATATCGTACGCGGGCTGATGCAATCCTTCCCTGACCGGCTTCACTTGCTGGAACGTTCGGGCAAACTGGGCCTCGGGACCGCCTACATCGCCGGCTTTCGCTGGGGGTTGGAACGCGATTACGCGCACTTTTTTGAAATGGACGCTGATTTTTCACACAATCCCCAGGATCTGCCACGCCTGTTGGCCAAATGCCGCGACGAAGGGGCCGATGTAGCCGTCGGCTCCCGGTATGTCAAAGGGGGTAACGTGGAAAACTGGCCGGCCGACCGTATCATACTTTCCTACGGCGCATCATTGTACACCCGGCTGATGTTGTGGATGCCGGTAGCCGACCCTACTGCAGGGTTTATCTGCTATACGCGCAAAGTGTTGGAAGCGATCGACCTGGACAAGATCCAGTTCGTCGGTTATGCCTTCCAGATCCAGATGAAGTACGCCGCCTACAGGCTTGGTTTTACAATACGCGAGGTACCGATCACCTTCAAAGACCGGGAAAAAGGCCAGTCTAAAATGTCACTCCATATCATCCGGGAAGCGATGCTGGGGGTTATTCTGATGCATTGGCAGAAATACCGGAAGAAAAGGTAAAAGGTAAAATTTAAAATGTAACAGGGAAAAGGAGCCTGCATAAATACGGAACTGCAACGGACCTTAATACGCCTGAATGCCAGACCAACCGTAAAACTCCCTTTTACATTTTACATCCTACATTTTCCATTTTAAATTTCTCAGTTTCTTTTTCGCAGTTCCATCGTCTGGACATTCGCCTGGGTAGTGGATTTCCAGAGCTGCTCATTGCGCTTGTTCCGGATCACGATCCAGGATTTGGCCAGGAAGGAATTCCGGCTGATGATGGTTACCGATTCTACCGTGTTTTTCCAGGAAAAATCGCTGTTATCCGGCTGCCGCACGCCGCGGGTCAGCACGGAAATATCATTGAGCCCGCTGCCATTTTTCCGGAAGGTGATGGTGCCCAGGTCGGAGCCGCGCTCCGTATCGCCATTGGGAAACTGTTGTTCATACCGGACTACATCCCAGGTACCCACCAGCCGGCGATGGAAGCGTCGCTCGGCACTACAGGAAGCCAGCATGGTCAGGATCAATGCCAGGGCAGCAATGCGAAAGGTCATTCGTTCAAGCATAAACAGGTCGTAATTGAAGTGATAATATGAATTGCGGCAGAAGCGACTGGTGCTGTCGTCTTCTGAAGCATGGCAAATGTTAATGTACCTCCACAAGATAAACACCTGCAGCGGTTTACCCAAGTTCCCCGGATGAATACCCGGTCCGCCGAAGTTGAAAACGGGCGGAAAGATCAAATCTTGCCTCCCTGTTCCCAATACTATCCCTGCTGACCCGCGAACGCGCTCCGTCAAACCTCCTCTTTTCGCAGGCGCCGCATGCCCCACTGAACAGCCAACAATACTGTTAATCCGATCAGGTAGGACGAGATCAGCATCATCCACTCGTATGTGTCCTTACTGACAGCTTCCCGTTTTGCTGCCAGGCCCCATAGGTTGACCAGGCCCTTTTGAACAAAAAAGCGCGAAACCAGATTGGAGGCGGTCAGGCCGGCCAGGTAGCCGACTGCGAGGTTGAGTACCTCGCCCTGTACAAATTGCTTAAATGTTGACATCGCTGGTTGGTTAAACAACTGGCCAAATGTATGCACTTATTTGAGCTGCTTTTGCGCTATGATCCGCACCTGATACCAGGATGTTTCCCACCGGGCATAGATCCAGCACAGAATATCGAAGACCTGCCTGCC
>SBHD01000111.1 GCA_006226345.1 Bacteroidota bacterium
CTTCCGGCCATCCGCCGTGCCGGAGAGCAGGGCTGCGGGATCATCGCCCGGATGCCGCTGCAATTCGGGTTGCTTACCGGCAAGTTCGACCGCTCGACCCGTTTCCCGGCCAATGACCACCGCGCTTTCCGGCTGCCGCCCGATCTGCTGGCCGATGCGCTGGATGCCCTGGAGGAAGTATGGCCGTTTTGTGAAAAATACCAGACCGACAAAACGGGCCTGGCTTTCCGCTTTATCCTCAGTTTTCCGGAAGTCTCCACCGTTATCCCGGGTGTGCGGACGGTAGAACAGGCAGAGGCCAATTTCTGCGATTACCCGCCCCTGGACCCGGAAGACCGGGATCGGCTGTGGACGTTATTCGAGCAGCGGTTTGACAGCCTGGTCAGGCGGATGAAATGACGCGGGCTGTATCAGGAAATCGTCTGCCAGGTGCTCTTTTTTGAGGTGAATTGCAAATTCGCTGTACAACTTGCGATATTTGCACCGCTTTAATAAAAACGGTCCACATGGCAGCAAAAGGCAAAGGAAAACCGACTCCAAAGATCAAACGCAGCAAGACGCAGTCCGCTCCCGCATCGGCGCCTGCCCGAAAAAAGGTGGCTGAAGGGCTGACCAGTACGTTTCAGGCTGGCTTCTGGAAGCAGCACTGGATACCTGCACTTATCCTTATGGCGATCGCATTCGGCTTGTATGCTGCGGCACTGCGGTTTGGCTATATCCTGGACGACCAGATGGTCTATTGGCAGAATGCCTATGTACAAAAGGGATTTGCCGGTATCCGGGAGATCTTCGGCTCGGACAGTTTTATGGGGTATTTCCAGAAGCGGGAAAACCTTATGCTGCTGGAAGGAGGTCGTTACCGTCCGTTGTCGTTGGCCACCTTTGCTATGGAGGTAGGGATCTTTGGCAAGGACCACCCCGGGTTGAGCCACCTTATCAATATTCTGCTCTACGGGTTTACCGGCATCCTGTTGTACCGCATTTTGCTGGGCCTGTTTCCGTTGAAAGAAAACGGGCGCTGGTACTTCAGTGTGGCGTTTATCGGGGCGCTCCTGTTTGTCGTACATCCGCTGCACTCGGAAGCCGTTGCCAATATCAAAGGCCGCGACGAGATCCTGGCCCTTCTCTTTAGTCTTGCCGCATTGTATGCCGCGCTAAAGTATTTTGATACCAACCGGGCCATGTGGAACTGGTCGGCGGGCCTGTTCCTGCTGCTGGGGCTGTTTGCCAAGGAAAACGCTCTGACGTTCCTGGCTGTTATCCCGTTCACGGTCTGGTTCTTTACCCGGGTGCCGGCCGGCCGGATCGCGGCTTCCGGTTTGCCCTTGTTCCTGGCGGCGTTCGTCTTTATCATTGTCCGGTACCGGGCCCTTGGATTTATGCTCGATCACGGGAATGCGGTGGGTGATCTGATGAACAATCCGTTCCTGGGGATGAGTATCGGCGAAAAATTTGCCACGATCTTCCTGACGCTGGGCTGGTACCTCAAACTGCTGGTGTGGCCTTATCCGCTGACCCATGATTATTATCCTTACCATGTGCCCAAGGTTGGCTGGGGCGACTGGCGTGCCCTGCTGTCCCTGGCGTTTTACCTGGGTGCAGGCATCTGGGCTTTGCTGAACATCAAGCGCCGGCAGGTGTCGGCATATGCGTTTTTCTACTGGGTACTGACCCTGAGCATCGTGTCCAACCTGTTTGTATCGGTGGGTACCTTTATGAACGAGCGTTTTGCCTACATGCCATCGGTAGCGTTTTGCCTGCTGGCGGGATGGTTCCTGGCGCAGAAACTGCCGGAGTGGTTCAAGGAGCAGCCTAACCGGCCTTATCTGCTAGGCGCCGGACTGCTGGCACTGGTCGTAGCGGCCTTCGGTTATCTGACGGTTGATCGGGTGCCGGTTTGGAAAGACGCACTTACCCTGAACGGCTCGGCTGTCAAGGTGTCGCCCAACAGTGCACGGTCGCACTGTTTTTATGTGACGGCGATCTATGATAATGTGTACCTGAAAACGAAAGAGCCGACCGAAAAAGCCCGTTGGGTGGATACTATGGAGTACCATATCAACCGGTCACTGGAGATCAATCCGGACTACGGCTCGGCGCTGGTGATGAAAGGTGCTGTAGCAGCAGCCCGGTTTGAGCAGGACCATCAGATGGACAAATTGTTCCATGCCTTTACCATTGTGTTGGAAAAGATCCCGAATAACGCCAATTTCCGGCCGTTCTTTGACAAGTATATGGCTTACCTGGCTACCAGCGGGGGCAATCCGAACAAGATCAATGCGTTTTGTTACCGGATGGGTTATGAGTACTTCTACAAGGAAAAGAACGACGTCCGGAATGCTGTAGCCGTACTGGAGCATGCGCTGCCTACGCAAGCGGAGGATGAACGGGTATTGCGGGCTTTGGCAGAGATCTATGGGGCCAACGGTAATAGTGCGAAGGCCGCCGAAATGAACAGCCGTGCGGAGGCGTCGGCCAATATGCTGATCCGGTAAACAGCCGGATAAGCCTGAAATACATGAAAGTAACCGAACATTTTGCCAAAGCCAAGGGTAAAACACTTTTGTCTTTTGAGGTACTGCCGCCACTGAAGGGAGGCAGTATGCAATCGATATTCAACACACTGGATGTGTTGATGGAGTTCAAGCCGCCTTTTATCGACGTTACCTACCACCGGGAGGAATTTATTTATAAAGTGCGGCCGTCGGGCTATTATGAAAAATCGGCTATCCGAAAGCGTCCGGGTACTGTAGGGATCTGTGCAGCCATCATGCACCGGTTCAAGGTAGATGCGGTTCCTCACCTGATCTGCGGAGGTTTTTCGGTAGAGGAAACGGAGAATGCCTTGATCGACCTGAACTTTCTGGGTATCAACAATGTCCTTGCGCTTCGGGGCGATGCCCGGCAGTTTGAAGAAAAATTCACACCACATAAGTTTGGACACAAGTATGCCCTGGACCTGGTCCGGCAGGTGGTGGATATGAATGAAGGCCGCTACCTGGACGATGACATTGTCAATGGTGAGAAAACAGATTTCTGTATCGGGATTGCCGGATATCCGGAAAAACATTTTGAGGCGCCCAACTTTGAAATTGATCTGAGTTTCACCAAACAAAAGGTGGATGCAGGTGCGCATTTCATCGTGACGCAGATGTTTTTTGATAACGAGAATTATTTCCGGTATGTGGAAGCCTGTCGGGCAGCCGGCATTGAGTTGCCGATCGTACCTGGTTTGAAGCCGCTTACCAAGCGGTATCAGCTCACGTCCATCCCACGGAAGTTTTTTGTCGGAATGCCCAAAGATCTGGTGGATGCCGTGTTAAAGGCAAAAGACGATGAGGCGGTTCGGCAGATCGGTATCGAATGGTGCATCCAGCAATCGAAGGAATTAAAGGCTGCAGGAGTACCCTGCCTGCATTATTACACCATGGGTGATGCGGCCACGATCCGGGAGATCGCCGCAGCTGTTTCCTAGGTTTTGTCTGTTTTAAGCAATTCCCGCCTGCACAAAAGGCGCAGATTTTCGTTTCCTGAAGGAAGTGTTCATTTTGTGCACTAAAATAAACAATGGATGCCCGTCCGGTATGTTGTAGGGGCTGCGGGGCGGGAAAGATGCTGACTATGCGAAAACTTCTAACTGTACTGCTCCTGCTTGCCGGCCTGTCTGTACAGGCTCAGGATCCGATATTTTCCCAGTTTTATGCTGCGCCATTGCAGCTGAACCCGGCTTTTGCCGGCAGCAGTTATGCGCCCCGGATGGGAGCGGCTTACCGGAACCAGTGGACAGGTTTTAACAATGCCTACCGTACGTATGCCGCATTTTACGAACAGCGTTTTGAGCGGTTCAACAGTGGTATCGGCTTCAATCTGGAGGGGGATAACGCCGGTGACGGGATTCTGCGCACCACGCGGTTCTCGGCGTTTTACAGCTACCGCCTGAAGATCACAGATGAAATGGCCGTCAAGATCGGGGTAGAGGCCGGCATATATCAAACGGCCCTGGACTGGGATCAGCTCGTTTTTCCCGATCAGATCGATCCGCTCGGCGGGCCGGTGATCACTACGTCGGAGCAACGTCCGGACCAGTTGAACAAAACGGTACTGGATATTTCCTCCGGCTTGTTGTTTCTGAATGAGCATTTCTGGCTGGGTGGGGCTCTTAAGCACCTCAATACCCCGAATTTGGGGTATTTACTGGTCAACGACAACCTGTCGCGTGGTCTGCCGTTGCGGTATACCTTTCACGGCGGAACAGAGATCAATGTTAATAAGGGCAATAAAGTCCGGACTGCCTCGTTTATCTCCCCGAATTTCCTTTTTGTCGCACAAGGACCGTACAAGCAACTAAATATAGGGGCATATGCGGCTTTCGGACCGGTTTTTGGGGGCGGATGGTACCGCCACACCTTTCGGAACGCCGATGCGGCCATACTGATGCTGGGGTTTCGGCACGAGATGTTCAAGATAGGGCTGAGTTACGACCTGACGGTATCCGGTTTGGCTGGCAGGGCCGGCGGCACATACGAAATGACCTTCGGCTTTTTCTTTGACAAAGGCCGGAAACGCCCCTTGGATCTGAACGATTGCACCAAAATGTTTCACTAACCGGTTGAAAGACCTGTGTTTACTGCAGGAGTAAATGACAAAATTGACGAATATCGAAAATAATGCTTCGATCTGCCGTTAAATTTCGCAGGCTCCGGATAGTGAAATCGTTTATTTACCTACATTTGCTGCTCATTTTTCAAAACTTGCTATTTAATACAATGAAAAAAACACTCATTCACGGGTTATGCCTGCTCCTTCTGGGGGCTATGGTCGCCAGCTGCGGTCGTAAAACCGAGCGTTCTTCGACCACCAACTGGAAGTACAACGACCAGAAATGGGGCGGCTTTGAAAAATTGGACTATGAGGGCCAGGTTACCGGTCCGAATCTTGTCCTGATCGAAGGCGGTACGTTCACTCAGGGCCTTACTGATCAGGATGTTACGTACGAATGGAATAATGTTCCCCGCCGCGTAACTGTTTCGTCGTTTTACATGGACGAAACGGAAGTTGCGAATATTGACTATCGCGAATACCTGCACTGGATAAACGGAGTCTGGGGCTCGACTTATCCGGAAGTTTGGCGCCGGGCGCTGCCAGACACATTGGTATGGCGCGAAGAGTTGGCGTACAACGAGCCGCTGGTTGAAAACTACTTCCGCCACCCGGCTTATGACGACTACCCTGTAGTTGGCGTCAACTGGCTTCAGGCCAACGAATATTGCAAATGGCGTACCGACCGCGTCAACGAGATGATCCTCATTGAGCGGGGTATCCTGGAAAACACGCCCGACCAGAAAAACGAAAATAACTTTAATACGGAAGCCTACCTTGTAGGTCAGTATGAAGGTTCTGTTCGGAAAAACCTGCCCGACCGCCGTACGGGTGGCGAACGCCATGTACGTATGGAGGACGGTATCCTGCTGCCGATCTACCGCCTGCCAACCGAGGCCGAATGGGAGTATGCTGCCCTTTCGCTCCTTGGCAATCAGGCCACCAGCAAAGACGAACTGATCACTGACCGCCGGATCTATCCATGGGATGGCAATACGACCCGCTACCAAAAGCGCAATAAGTACCAGGGTAAAATGCTGGCTAACTTCAAGCGCAGTGGTGGTGACTATGGTGGTATGGCCGGTGCCCTGAACGATAAGGCCTTTACGCCTTCTCCGGTCCGTTCCAACTGGCCTAACGACTACGGTCTGTATAACATGGCCGGTAATGTGAACGAATGGACGGCCGACCTGTTTCGTCCGCTTACCTCCACAGACCTGGTGGATGTAGAGAACATGGAACTTAACCCGTATCGTGGTAACGTATTCCAGACCAAGATCATCGACCCGGAAACCGGTGCTCCGATCACCAAGGACAGCCTGGGTCGTCTGCAATACGAACTCATGGATACTACTGCTACGGCGCTGCGCGATAACTACAAGCGTCCGGAAGTATACAACTACCTCGATGGTGATAAAGAATCCGAAGTGGAATACCGCTACGGGATCAGCACGCTGATCAGCGACAAAGCGCGCGTGATCAAGGGCGGCTCCTGGGCCGACCGTGCATGGTGGCTGTCGCCGGGCTCCCGTCGTTTCCTGGAAGAAGACAAAGCCAGCAAAACGGTTGGTTTCCGCTGTTCCATGACCCGTGTCGGCTCTCCGACCGGTAACAACGAACCGGCAGGTAACCAGTTCAAAGTGAAGAAAAAGCCTGTGAAACGTCGTTACAAATAAGATCGTTTTACAGATTTTTCCAAAAACGGGAGGGCGGCAAGTCCCTCCCGTTTTTTTTATGACTTCTACATACTTTTAAGGATCGGTGTAGCCCATGAGTTTGACTGCTATCGTTTGGTTGTAGTCTTTCTGCCGGCTTATCTTTACCTGATCATTTGGTTATGACTTCTCTGGACGAACTGTTTTCACTTTTTCAGCAGCATCCCGATGTTTGTACAGATACCCGGCTCCTTCGAAACGGGAGTATCTTCTTTGCGCTGAAGGGGGATAATTTCGACGGGAACAAGTTTGCGGCTCAGGCACTTGCAGCCGGCGCAGCCTTTGCAGTGGTCGACGATCCGGATTATGTGTCTGATCCGGACCGGTGTCTGTTGGTGCCCGATGTGTTAACGTGTCTTCAGCAACTGGCTACCCGTTACCGGCGGCAGTTCGATATCCCGGTGATCGCTATTGGCGGTTCCAACGGTAAAACCACCACCAAAGAGCTGGTGTCGGCTGTGCTGAGCAGTCATTACCCCTGCCATGCCACCACCGGAAACCTCAACAACCATATCGGCGTTCCGCTTACACTCCTCTCTATGCCGCCGGATACGGAAGTGGCCGTGATCGAGATGGGAACCAACCAACCTGGTGATATGGACCTGCTTTGTACAATTGCCGAACCGTCACACGGGCTGTTAACCAATATCGGGAAAGAGCACCTGGAGGGTTTTGGTGATCTGGAGGGAGTTAAGTTGGAAGAGGGCGCATTATACCGGTACCTGACCCAGCATAACGGCTGTGCATTTGTCAATGCCTCAGAATCCGACCTGCCTGCCATGTCGGCAGAGGTCCCGAGGCGGGTGTTCTACCGCTCGTCTGAGAAGTTGCATCAACAGGAAGGAATTATTGATGTGCATTTATTGGCCGAAACACCTTTTTTGAAGGTTGCTTTTCTTTCCGAAAAAGATACGCCGGTTGAAGTGCAGTCGCAGCTGATCGGACGCTTCAACTTTCAAAATATCATGACAGCCATAGCGCTGGGTGTGTATTTTAAAGTACCGGCATCGGGTATTGCATCTGCTATCGGGCAGTATACTCCGGCCAACAACCGGTCACAGCTGATCCGCCGGGGCAATACAACGATCTTCATGGATGCCTATAATGCCAATCCGTCGAGCATGCGTGCAGCCCTTGAGACATTACTCCATGCAGCGGCGCCCAAAAAAGTTGCGATCATTGGTGATATGCTGGAACTGGGAGATGCCAGCCTGCGGGAGCATGAAGCGATCCTGGAATTTGCCGCAGCGAGCGGCCTGGATCAACTGGTTGTCGTGGGGCCGGAGTTCGGACGTTGCGCCCCGGGCCGGTATAAGGCCCTGCATTTTCCGGACGCCGGAGCTGCTGCCGACTGGTTCCGGACACAATCCTTTGACGATACGTTTATCCTGGTAAAGGCCTCCAGGGGCATCCGGCTGGAACGGGTCCTGCAACCCTGATCCTCTTCCCGATCTCAATCGAACCGGCTCAGGGCCTGCATCAGGCGGTCCGGCAGTTCTTCCCTGCAGGCGGCCTGGTAGTCCAGGAATGAGCAGGGGATGAGGTAATGCCGCTGGTGTTGTTTTTTTGTGTTTACCGGCGTTTGCATCCACCAGCGGCCACTCCGGCTGCTTTTCCAGAAGGTAAGTTGGTAGTTAAGTTTCCGGAAATCGACGATATATTCCACGAGGTCATTTTTGGAAGCCGGGTAGTCGTTTTTACGGTTGAAAAAGCCTTCCAGAAAATACCAGACCATTTGGCTGACAGCCTGAGCCGTCTGCTGGTCATGGTCATGCTCGAGTTGGTAACCATAGATCCCAAACGAACTCAGTTTGTCGCTCATGCCGGCATACCGGCACAGCTGGCAGGCTTCTTCCACGAAATAGCCGGAAGGGGTTGGGTCCGTTACACCCGGCGCTTCTGCCTGCTTCAAGGCACCAAGGTGAAAGGTTAGCAGGTCGGCATCGCGCAGCACGGGTTCTGTTTCTTCGATCGCCGCCCGTGATTTGCCCAGCCGGAGTACATCGAAGTGATTTTTTTGCAGGAAATCGATCCAGGCCGGCACGGTCTGGTGGGTTTGGTAGCCGACCAGGCCAAAGTGGAACAGCAGTGGGTGGCGGGGTTGAAAAAGCGGCGTGTATACCGATTGTTCCGGCGGATCCTTTTTGGGGTTGCCCAACCGCATGATTTCATCGATCACGGCAAGGTTGACCAGCGATTTAAACTCCTGGTATGCCCGGAACTGTGCATGGGCAAGGGTGTCCTGGCGTGCTAGCAGCACGGGCAGGATCTTTCCGCGGAGGAGTTCATTCATAACGGGGATCAGCAAACCGGGCTCCGACCGGCGCAGGTTACCCAGGTCGGCAATACTTCCCTTCGGGAACAGATGCATAGTGCGGTAAAAGGCGGTCCGGACAGCGTTGGCTTCTTTTTCGCCGGCTCCGACGAGGGCTATCTGTACCCCCTTCAGATCGGGCAGGTTTTTGCCGTGCACCAGTATGTTTTTGCCCACGGAAGTTTCCGGGAGCGTTTCCATACTATTGCGCATTGCAGTGGAAAGCGGTTTCAACCAGTTTTGCAGCATGCCGAATACGAATTTTACATCATGGGCAAAAAACGGGCTTTGTTTTGGAATTCAGGATAAAAATCGAAGTGAAACCAGAATTTCTTTCCGGTAACAGGGTCGGCACCGGCAAGACTTTGGTAATACGCGAAAATTCCGGGTGCTTTTTATCTACTTTTGCGCCGTTTCAAATAGCAACCTTCTTTTGCCTTAACCAACCCAATCTGATTTTCTGATGGAAGAATTGCTTACCCGTTACAAACAAAAACAACCCGAAGTCATATTTGAATGGCATGATCCGGAAACAGATGCCGAGGGCTGGATCGTGATCAACTCCCTCCGGGGCGGTGCTGCCGGTGGCGGTACCCGCATGCGCAAGGGGCTGACCCGTGAAGAGGTGACGTCGCTGGCAAAAGTGATGGAAATCAAGTTCAGCGTCAGCGGACCCTCGATCGGTGGCGCCAAGAGCGGCATCAATTTTGACCCCCGCGACCCACGTCGTATGGAAGTGCTCACCCGCTGGTACAAGGCAGCACTTCCGATCCTGAAACACTATTATGGTACGGGCGGAGATCTGAATGTGGACGAGCTCAAAGATGTGGTGCCCATCACAGAGGATCTCGGTCTATGGCATCCGCAGGAAGGGATCGTACAAGGACACCTGAAGCCTACGGAAGGCGACAGGATCAACATAATTGGCCAGTTGCGCCTTGGTGTAACCAAAATTGTGGAAGATCCGGAATACGCCCCGGAAGGCGGCAACCATAAATATGCCGTGGCTGACCTGATCACCGGATACGGCGTGGCGGAGTCTGTCCGGCATTTTTACAACCTGTATTTCCAGTCCGGCACGGCAGGCAAAACAGCGATCATCCAAGGGTGGGGCAATGTGGCTTCCGCGGCAGCCTGTTATCTGGCCAAGGAAGGCACCAAAGTGATCGGAATCATCGACCGGGAAGGCGGTCTGCTGAAACAGGAAGGCTTTACGCTGGAGGAGATCAAACACTTGTTTAATAGCAAGGAGGGCAATAAACTGAATGCGCCGGACATGCTTCCGTTTGAGGAAGTGAATGAAAAGATATGGAGTATGGGGGCGGATATCTTTATTCCGGGGGCAGCGTCCAAGCTGATCACCCGCGAACAGGTGGACGCATTGCTGGAAGGCGGTGTGGAAGTTGTTGCCTGCGGTGCGAATGTCCCATTTGTGGATGATGGCATCTTTTTTGGTCCTACAGCAGTCTTTACGGATGGGGAAACCGCGGTGGTTCCGGACTTCATTGCAAACTGTGGTATGGCCCGGGTTTTTGCCTATTTGATGCAGCCGGACGTAGAACTAACGGATGCAGCCATCTTCGGAGATGTGTCCGCTACGATACGAAAGGCGTTGGAAGAAGTGAGAAAAATTAACCATGCACCAAATAAAATTTCATCTAATGCGCTATATTTGGCCCTTAGAAAGTTGGGTATTTGAAAATCTGTAGAAAAACAATTCGGCAGAGACACCCAATTGTGAAATTTTTATTTCTGATTTTTCTTCTGCGCCGTTGCAAAAGCGCTGAACTAAACTGTTAACATTTTTTAATTTTAAATGCAGTGACCCTATGACAGTTAGAAACTTAGTATTAGCTGTTCTTTTCATTTCTGCAACTTTCGGCCTTTCGGCCCAGGATGCTGCAGCACCGGCTGGTGGAACGTACCGTTCGTTCACACCTGCTGACCAGTGGGAACTGGGGGTTCATCTGGGTGTACCGTTTGTTGCCGGCGACCTTGATGGCAAACTCGGTTTCGGCGGCGGTCTGCATGTCCGCAAATCGCTTGACCACATCTTCTCGATCCGCGTTGGCGGCTTGTATGCACAAACCAAAAGTGAGGATACGGACAACAACCGCGAATCTGAAATGAGCTGGTTCAACGGCTCTGCCCAGCTGGTGGTGACCGTCAACAACTTCCGTTTTGACAAACCGTACCGTAAACTGGCCGTAAACCTGTTTGCCGGTCTGGGTGCTTCGAAATTCACCACGGATTACACGAACATCCTGCAGGCAGATGGCAGCAGCACGGGTAGCTAC
>SBHD01000342.1 GCA_006226345.1 Bacteroidota bacterium
TAATGCAAGCCATTGATCCTGAATACTTCGCCTATTTTTCGTTCCGTACCTGGTTCAGTACGCAACTCAAAATGAGTCTTGTCTTCAGAACCAAGCACTTACATTCCTGCTCACCAGAAAAGCTTAAATCACTTCCTGGTTTTATTTGGCGGTAAGGTAGCGAAGTGCCCGGGAACTTCACTGCCTTACCGCTCTGGTATTTGTACCCGCTTATGCTACCGGTAAAGGGTCACATCTCCGGCATATACTTCAACTGCTCCGTCTACGAACTCAATTACAGCCTGCCAGACAAATACACCCGGGTTCATGTCTTGTCCGCGGTAGCGGCCATCCCAGCCCTGGGATTCCTCATTGGGCTGGAAGTGCTCGTTCAGGAAAAGCTGGTTGCCCCAACGGTCGAATATGCGCAGGGTCTGGATCTCGGCCACGCCCTTTCCATAGATCAGGAACCGGTCGTTTTCACCATCACCGTTCGGCGAGAAGATGTTGGGTGCATACAGATTTCGACGCCGGTTTACCCGGACCAGGACATTCGCTTCGGCAATACATCCATTCTGATCTTCAATGGTCAGATGATAGGTGGTGGCCTGCAGGGGACGTGCCCAGGGATTCGGACAATCCGTACACGAAAGCCCGTTTGCCGGAGTCCATTCCCAAACCACAACAGCAGATGCCGGAAGGTTCAGTACCGGTTCGAGGAGTACGGAATCACCCTGATCCAGAATGTCCGGAAGCGTTAATTCTACAGTGGGGAAAAATGGCTCGTTTATTTCAGCAACTGCCTGTGCAGTACAGCCATAATTGTCCAGCACGACAAGGTCATACGTGCCAGGCGTGAGGTTACTGAAACTGGCGCCCGCCTGGAAGCTTTGTCCGCCATCCAGTGAATATTGGAATGGAGGTACACCACCGCTTACCGGTCCGAAGTCAATTGTTCCTTTTGCCCAGTGGCAGTCGGGCTGGATTGACTCAGGGGTGAATGCTGGCGGTGGGGTGGCGGTGACCAGCACAATATCTGTAGCGCTGCACCCATTATCGATATTGGTGACGGTCAGCTGGTAATTGCCAGGGGCATCTACGACCGGAGCAGGTGTGGTGCTGCCGCTAACGATATTTCCACCGGCGCCGGCACTCCAACTAAACGCCAGTGCTGCCATTGTACTGCTACTACCTTGCAGTGTTGCAGCGGGATTGTTGCAATGCAGGTCGGCCGGGGGGCCTGCCTCGGCCTGGGGAGGAGTCAGATCTTCCTCCACCGAAACTGTTGCGGTTGCACTACAACCATTTTGTTGATTCACAATGTTCAGCACATACTCTCCAGCTGCACCAACCTGAGGCATCAGCCCGGTTTGACCGGAAAGGATGAGTCCGTTTGCGGTCGTCCAGTTAATGGTATACCCTGGTCCTGAACTGGAGCCGGAAGCGTCGAGGATAACCGTATCACGGGCACAGGTCCTGACCTGGGGTGCCAGGATAAGCGCGTCCGGAGGCAGGACATCTTCCAGCACAGTGACAGTGTCTGACGCTGTGCATCCATTCGCCGCATCGGTGACGACCAGGGTGTAAGTCGTTGCTTCATTTACAACAGGTGCAGGTGTATTTGCTCCGCTCAGGATTTGACCGCCGCTCCAGGAAAATGTCAGTGCCCCTTGTCCGGAAGATGCCGAGCCATCCAGTGCCGCCTGCGGTGCGGCACAGGTGATCGTAGGGCCTGCTCCGGCTACTGCTGCCGGTGGAAGGATGTTCTGGGTGGCAAGGGCAGTAGTGCTGGCGGTGCACCCGTTTTGGGTGTTTTGTACGGTTAGGACATAGTCACCTGGCGCGCTGATCTGTGCGGTCAGGGTATTTTGCCCGGAAACGATCTGACCGTTTGCGGTTGTCCAGCTGGCGGTAAAACCACTTGCGGGTTGGCTTACACTGCCGATCAGGTCTACCTGTGGCATCGCACAGGTGAGCACCGGTGGTGGTGCCGCCGCAACTACCGGCGGGTTGGTGTCCGAGGTAACCTGGACGGTTCCACTGGAGGTGCATCCGTTTGTCTGGCTTGTTACAACAGCGGTATAGCTTCCGGGCATATTCACCACAGGTGTCGCGGAATTGCCGCCCGAAACGATAAAGCCACCTGTGGTAGTCCAAAAATAGTTGAAGCCCGGGCCTGCCGGTGTTCCGGAAAGGGAGAACGACTGCACCAGGCAGGTCAGGGTATCGGGAGCAGCGATAGCCAGTGCAGGCGGTGTCAGGTTCTGGTTTACGATCCCACTTGCCGTTGTCGTACAACCGTTGTTAAGGTTGGTGACTGTCAGGATATAGGTGCCCGGGGCATTTACCACTGGTGCCAGGGTATTGGCACCGGAAACAATGTTGCCGCCATTGGATGCCGTCCACTGGTGGCTGAAACTGGCACCCAGGCTTCCATTTCCCTGCAGGCTGAGTTGTGTAACCACACAGGTAAGCGTGCCAGGTGTGGCGACGGCAGCGAGCGGTGCATTATTGTCCTTCAGGACGTTCACTGTATCGGTTGCTGTACATCCGTTATCCAGATCGGTGACCAGTAATATATATTGTCCCGGAGCATCAATGGTGGGGTTAAGAGTATTGGCTCCCGAGAGAATATTCCCGCCGCTTATGGCTGTCCAGTTATAGGAAGGCGTGCCGTTGGCGCTGCCGGTACCAAGTAGTTTGAGGTCGGGGATCAGGCAACTCAGGGTCGCATCCGGACCGGCATTTGCTGTAGGCGCGACTATATCCTGGAGTACAGTTATGGAAGCAGTATTAGTACAGCCGTTTGCAGTATTGGTCACAACCATTTGATAGTCACCGGGCTGATCAACGAGCGGATTCGGGGTGTTCGCTCCGGAAATAATATTCCCGCCATTACCTGCCGACCAAGTGACATCGATTCCCGGGCCGGGTTCAATATCGCCTTGCAAAGCGATTTCGGTCAGGGCGCAGGTAAGCAGCGGCGGCGGTGCGATCCCGGCTTGCGGAATAACAATATCCTGGACTACTACGACCGTTTCGGTGCTGGTACACCCGTTTACGGTATCCGTAACCAGTAATTCATAGGTTCCCGGCGCATTGACCACCGGAGCCGGTGAGGCCTGGCCGGAGACAAACTGTCCGTTGGCGGTAGACCACTGGTATGTGAAATTCGGGCCGGCCCCATTGATGTTTAAGGTCACATTGTTTTGGATACAGGTAAGTTGTAGCGGAACATCAATACTAATAGCCGGCGGCACCTGGTTCGCTATGATCGTGGCTGTGGCGGTTGATGTGCATCCGTTTTGTGTGTTGGATACAGTAAGGTTATATGTCCCGGCCTGGGCTGTCTGAATGGTCAGGCTGTCCGGGGAGCCGATGATATTTCCGTTTGCCGTTTGCCACAGGTATTCCAGTATCGGATCGGCAATACCATTGTTGGCAGTCAGGGTAAATACGGGATCCGTGCAGGTCAGAAGGCCATCCGGTCCGGCATCGGCAGGAGGTGCCTGCGTATCTTCCATCACTACCACGGTAGCGGTGGCTGTGCAACCATTGGCAGTATTGGTAATGGTCAGGGCGTATGTGCCAGGAGCGTCGACAACCGGGCTGGGAGTGTTCTGACCGCTGACAAAATTCCCACCGCCCGATGCAGTCCAGGCGTATGTAAAGTTTGGTCCCATGGAAGATCCGGCAGTATTGATAGTCTGCGTCGGATCAAAGCAGGTGATCGGGCCGGGATCAGCAGTAACTGCAACCGGCGTTCCCGCTTCAATCGCAACATCCATTGAAACCTGGGAACTGCATCCGTTTTCCAGATTGACTGTTTCCAGGGTGTAGGTGCCGGCCGCATTGATCAGGGGGGTCAGGGTGTTTTCCCCGCTTAAAATATTTCCACCATTTCCGGCAGTCCATTGATACTGGAAACTACCGGCTGAGTTATTCTGTCCCTGCAGGGTCTGGCTTGGGTTGGCGCAGGTTAATGTATCCGGTGGATCAATTGTGATCGAAGGTGGAGTAATATCCTGCGCCACGGTCGCATCATCAGTGGCCGTACATCCATTTGCCGGATTGGTCAGCAGCAACTGGTAGGTTCCCGGGGCACCAACTGTTGGTTCCGGCGTGTCCGCGCCACTGACAATGACCCCATTGGAAGTCGTCCAGGCATACAGAATGCCCGGGAGGTTACTTGACCCATTGGAGTTCAGTAAAACCAGTGTGTCGGCACAGGTAAGCGTATCTGGTGCATTTGCGATTGCCGTGAGGGCGTTGTTGTCTGTAACTACTACCACGGCACTGTCGGCAAAACAGGTGTTCACAGTGTCGGTTACCAGCAGGGTATACGCGCCGGCGGCATTGACGGTCGGATTAAGAGTGTTGGCACCGGAAACAATATTGCCTCCTGCGGAAGCAACCCATTGGTACGTGAAATTAGGGCCGGAGGAAGAGCCTTGACCGGAAAGACTGATGCTCGGTTGTTGACAGGTTATGGTATCCGCGGGCAAAGCAATGGCCAGTGGTGGGATCGTATCAATGCCTACCTGTATGGTATCGGTTGCAATACATCCGTTTGCCGGGTTGGCAGCGGAAAGTACATATGATCCGGCAGCGATCACGTTCGGATGGAGCGTGCTGTCTCCCGAAGCAATGATGCCTCCATTGAAAGCAATCCAGGCCGGGCTGGGGTTGGCAGGACTGATCATCCCGTTTAGCGTGAGTGTGTCCAGCGTACAATTAAACGTGCCCGCCGGGTCAATACTGACCAGGGGAGCCAGCGTATCGGCCTGTACTACTACAGTGTCGGTCGCAATACAGCCATTGGTGGTGTTGGTGACAGTGAGCAGGTAGGTTCCGCCACTGCCGACCACCGCCTGCAAGGAGTCCTGGCCTGATATAATATTCCCATACCCAATGGTATCCCAGGCATATATGATATCGTTACCAGTACTTGAACTATCGCCGAATAAGGTCACGGTTGTTAGTGTACAACTGATCGTATCCTCCACCATCGCCACTGCTATCGGTGGGTCAGTTGCTTCTGTCACGAGTACGGTTTCCTCCGCGGTACAACCGGTAGTGGTATTGGTCACCAGCAATGTATATTCTCCAGGTTGATCGACCGTGATATTCTTGGAGTCGGGATTGGAAATGATATTACCTCCGGGGCCGGCGGTCCAGGAATAACTGGAAAAGGCCGGCTGGCTTGAGTTCCCGATGATCAGGGTGGTGGAATCTTCACAACCCAATGGGGTAGGAGGGACGATCCAGGCAAAGAGCGGGTTGGGATTTTCTATTACGCTGACCGTGGCGGTCTTGGTGCATTCGACAAAACCATTATTGTAGGTGACGGTAAGCGTATAGGTGCCGGCAGCGTTGACCACAGGGTTGAGGGTGGTTTCCCCTGAAACGATATTCCCATTTGGGGTTTCCCATTGGTAGTAAATGTCCGGGCCTACACTCGATCCGGTGCCGTTGAGGGTGATCTCGGCACCCTCGCAGGGGATCATGGAAATTGCCGGGGCGGCAACAGCTTTAATATTGACGATATTAACCTTTACACTGTCGATGACTTCACAGATGGGAGAGAAAACGATGTCATCCAGTGCAAAATCATTACCGCCCAAAACGGTATTCTGATTGACAATACAGATCGTGGCAGTGGTATTGCCGCCACTGTTCCAGGTGGTGTAAAAGTTGAGCCAGGTACAGGTGGTGGACGGAGCGTTGAAGATCGGCCCGATTATATCACCGTTGATCGAAAACTGCAGGAGGGCCGGAGAGGACGACACAAGCGTCGTTACCCAGGCTGAAAAAGCATATTCTGTATTGGGTGTAACGGGCACCGTCTGGCACCAGACATTCAGACCGGGCGTACCGGCGCCGTTCACTGCCATCATATTACCAGAGCCGGAAGTGTGATCCGGGCAGGGTGAAAAATTAGCATGGGCTGCTTGTGGGTTAGGCAGTACGTCATACACACCCTCGGGCCACAAATCCCCCGGGCTGTACACATAGTCGCTCCAGAATCCAAAGTTACCACCCTCAAAATCACCGTTTAGGATCAGGTTGTTGCTCAGGTCGACACCGCGCACCTTCAGATAATAGGTCATGTTTTGAGTGGTGATGACCGTAGGTGTCAGTGTATTGGTGCCGATAAGGCCATTGGTGGGCGTCCACTCAAAGTCGATATACGGCCCGTCAATAGAGCCGTTCAGGTTGGCAGGGCCCGGCGGAAAACACAAATAGAGGTCGTCACCTGCATCGATCGGCGGACATTGGGCGTGCAGCGTAGTAAGGGCAAAATTGAATATCAGGAGTGTAGCGAACAGGTAAAAACGAGCCATAGTCGAATTTTCAACATGAACAGGGGAAGCAGAGCATAGTGGCAAAGATACACTGTTCTGCCGGCTAGATGCCTGTGCGGGACTAATGGGAGAGCGTAAAAATACCGGCATGACTATGACGTGACACAAAAACAAAGGGCAGGACCCGGAAACCCGGTCCTGCCCTTTGTAAAACTGATTGAAGCTTGTGCCTGTTTAAGGTGTAACAACCTTTTCACGCTTCTTCAACTCGCCTTTGCCGGCAGTACGCCAGACAATTTTCGAATTCTTCAGGTTTTTCTTTTTCACCGGCGTTTTTTCGGCCAGGGCTACCGCATTGGTAGCGCTTACCACACCACCGCTGGCGCAAAGATCACTGAACGGTACCTTATCCGTAGAGCCGGGCTTGGTTACCTCGCCCTGTTGTTTGACTACAGACTCGATCATCACCTCCCGTACCTGGCTTGCCGAAAGGCCCGGGTAGTAGGAACGAATGATCGCAGCCACACCAGCAGCAGCCGGGGAAGCCATGGAAGTACCGCTGAAGGCAGCGTACTTGTTGTCCGGAATAGTAGAGTTGAGCTGATGGCCCGGCGAGAACAGGTCTACATTTTTCTTGCCGTAGTTGGAGAAGCCGGCAACCCGTTTGTCGCCGCTGCGCCAGGACAGAGCGCCAATTTCCAGCCAGTTCGGTGCGGTTTTGTCTTTCTTGAACCAGCCTTTTTTAACCGGTTGAACGTAGTTGTCGTTCGGGAAGTTGGAAACATTGTCGTTGTTCTCCGAATCGTTACCGGCCGCATGTACCAATAACACGTCGTGCTCGGCAGCATATTTAACCGCTTGATCTACATAGCCTTTATCCGGGCTGTAGCCTTTTCCAAAAGACATGTTGATGATGCTGGCGCCATTGTCGACAGCATAGCGGATAGCATTGGCAACGTCTTTGTCGCGCTCATCGCCATCCGGTACACAGCGGACTGTCATAATACGCACATTGTCGGCGATACCATCGACACCAATACCATTGTTACGTACAGCAGCGATAATGCCAGCTACGTGCGTACCGTGTGCGGCATCCGGCCCGATATAGTCGTTATTGCCGTAATAGCGGTTCGTCAGATCATTCGGATCATCGCCAACGGCAGTACGCGGATTGTAATCCTGGTTGAGGTTGTAGTTCAGCTGGCTGTTGGCATAATCAGCAGCGCCTTCTTTTTGTTCCTCGATATTTTCAGGAGTCAGGCCCTGCACCATAACGCGTTTGCTGAGCGAAATGGCTTCTTTCAGTCCTTCATTGTCGCCGGCATCCATTTTTTCCAGGTCTTCCAGCGTGAAGTTTTTCTTGCCGATCGCCTTTCCAACCGTAGCAAAAGCTTCTTCAAACTTCACGAACTGGCTTTCGATACGCTCTTTCATACCCTGGGCACGCTCAACGGCCTCTTCATACGCTTCTTTTACCTCCTGGTAGTATTCGTATTCTTTCTTGGCGTCACCATACAGGTTTTTACCGTTGGTGCCATCAAACTTCTTGCTCAGGCGCTTGTATTCGCGGGTCATTTCCAAGGTCTCGTGGTGTACGTTTTCACCATTTGCGCCACCTAGGAAGTTCCAGCCGTGAATATCATCCACATACCCGTTGCCATCATCGTCTTTGCCGTTGCCGGGAATTTCACCCGGGTTAACCCACATGATGTCCTTAAGGTCTTCATGTTTGTAATCCACACCCGAGTCGAGCACTGCCACGATAATGGTCTGGCCCTTTTTCCCTTTCGCTTTCAGGGCAGCCAATGCCTGGTCGGAACTGGTGCCTTGCACACCATCAGTCGTTTGATCTTTGGTAAACCAGTTTTCCGGTGCATTGGATTGTGCAGACAGGAAAAATGCAGGCAAGCACATTACGAGTACTGCCACAGATTTTTTAAAATTCATAGTAGTCGGAAAATTTAATTTTTGTGATAGAAGTGGTTTGCCACAGGAGCAAACAAAGTATCAAACGACAAAAATACCGCTTTAGTTGACCCGGACGGGTAGTTTAGACAAACATTTGACGTTTTACGGCGGAAAGCAGAAATAACTGTTTGAGAGGTAACCTGGCGATCGGCGTACTTTTGCGTATCAACACCTATATATGTGAAAACCATAAGTATGATGAAGATAGCAGTCGGAAGTGATATGAAGTCCCATGTGACTGATGTGGTGGTGGCTGAACTCCGCCGCCGGGGCCATACCGTGGAGGTATTTGGCGCATTGGTGGAAACACCTGCCCTATGGTCAAAAGTAGCCGTGGAAGTTGCTGAACTGGTGGCTGGCGGCACATTTGATCAGGCGGTATTGTTCTGCTGGACCGGTACCGGGATCAGCCTGGCCGCCAATAAGGTTAAAGGCATCCGTGCTGCATTGTGCCAGGATGCGCAAACCGCCGAGGGGGCCCGTAAATGGAACGATGCCAATGTGCTGGCCATGAGCCTTCGGGTAGTGTCGGAGCCGGTATCTAAAGAGATCCTGGATGCCTGGTTTTCTACCGGACCCAGCACGGATACGGAGGATATTGCCTGCCTGGAATACCTGCAGGCCGCTGAAGCCCGGCACAGGTCATGATCAGGCCCCTGTAAAAAGACACAGGCAGAAGCAAAATGCCACTGCCTGTGTCTGTTCCGTATGATCGGATAATTCGCTTACAGCGTTCCCCGGAGGGCCTGCTCCCGCTCGATCGCTTCAAACAGGGCCTTGAAGTTGCCTTTGCCAAACGATTTGGCGCCACGCCGCTGGATGATCTCGTAGAACACTGTAGGCCGGTCCTGTACCGGTTTGGTGAACAACTGCAACAGGTAGCCGTCTTCGTCGCGGTCAATCAAAATGTTCAGTTTTTTCAGTTCTTCCAGATCTTCCTCGATATGACCGACACGATCAAGCACATCTTCGTAGTAGTTGTCCGGAACATGTAGAAAATCCACGCCGTTGGCCCGGAGCTGACTCACGGTAGCGATGATATCGTCTGTGGCAACGGCAATATGCTGTACGCCTGCAGAGCGGTAAAAATCCAGGTATTCCTCGATCTGACTTTTCTTCAGTCCTTTGGCCGGTTCATTGATCGGAAATTTGATGTAACCGTTTCCGTTGCTGACCACCTTCGACATCAGGGCGCTGTATTCCGTACTGATGTCTTTATCGTCAAAGGTGATGAGCAGTTTGAAGCCCATGACATCCTGGTAAAACTTTACCCATTTGTTCATGCCTCCCAGTTCGACATTGCCCACGCAATGGTCGACGTATTTAAGGCCTACCGATTTGACCGGGTATACGCTTTTACGTGCTTCGTATCCGGGCAGGAAAACACCATTGTACTGGTTGCGCTGCACGAGCGTATGAATGGTGTCACCGTAGGTCTTGATGGCTGCCAGCACGACTTCCCCGTTTTCATCCTGCATTTTTTGAGGTGCAAAAGCACTTTCAGCGCCACGTTCAAGGGCTGTATAGTAGGATTTTTCAGCATCATCGACCCAAAGTGCCAGCACTTTCACGCCGTCTCCGTGCAGCGCTACATGCCGGGCAATCTCGTGGTCCGGCGACAGGGCAGAGGTGAGCACCAGCCTGATCTTGTTTTGCTGAAGTACGTAACTGACGCGGTCGCGAACGCCCGTTTCGGGGCCCATATAGGCGACCCACTCAAACCCAAAAGCAGCCTGGTAGTACAGGGCGCTTTGCTTGGCATTTCCGACATAAAACTCAAGGTGGTCGGTGCCGTTGATGGGAAAAGAATCCGCAGCGAACGACTGCGTATCAGGTGAAGTCTTGGTTAAGGTATCCATTAATCTATGACAGTTTGTGGTAGTAAATGCTTCAGCTGCCCGGCCACTGACAGCCAGTTGCTGTTTCGGGTGCAAATTTAGGTATTTTCAACCGACTCTCTGTTGCAGCGGCGGTTATGCCGGTGTAGATGGAAAAACTGCGTCCGGCTCCAGGGTTGGCCGATAATAAAGTGAAAACAGGCCAGCGGGCGGACATTTGGGCAGCCCGACAGTATCAGGTCCGGTGGTCAATAATTAGCCTTCATTTTCAGGCTTAGCCGGACCGGCATTTCATCCGCTGTAGTACTGCGCAGCCGAATTGCCAGGTCAATACTGAACCGGTCTTCCTTGAGGATGCGTTTGGCATCGGCAAGGGTGGGGATAAGATCAAGGGTGTTGCTCGGGTCGATCGGCGTGGGGAACCGGTACGCTACTTCAATATAACCGTTGGGGTCGCTTTCCTGGTAGATGCGGAGCGACGCTTCTTCTACAACATTGAAATTGGCGTCGCCGAATATACCGGCAACAGCAGCCTGTACCGGCAGGATGCGGATAACCTCTTCGTCGGTCTTCCCGTATTGATCCAGCAGGGAGGCGTACCGGGTGTCGATATTTTTCAGGTAAAAATGGTGGGTGACAAAAGGTCCCAGTCCGGGCTGGATAGTAAAATCCTGCTGGTAGAGCATATCAAAGCCCGGGGTAGTGTCCTCTTTTTTACAACCGGTTACCATTAGAAGTGCCATGGCCAGGCAACCAGTGAGTGCCGATAATA
>SBHD01000081.1 GCA_006226345.1 Bacteroidota bacterium
GAATGCCCAACTGGGGGCATTAACTTCGGCACATAGGTGTTTGGAATAGAATCCTGACCATTAAGCGCATTAATTGTTGTCAGGAAAACGATAAAAGATAAATACCTGCACGAAAGTTTCATCTGGAATATGGGTTTGGTTCGCCCTGATAAGGTTTCGGGTTGGAAATAAATATAAAGGTTCTGCGTCAAAATTGAAAGTAACAGGTATGGAAAGGTATAAGGGATTCAGACTGGGTTCCAATCTTTTCACGATCCCACTCACGAAAACCCGCCATTTTTTCGTTTCAGATTAAATGCTCAAAAACATCGTATAACATACCCACTACTATGAAAACCCTGCTGCTGCTCCTCTCCTGTACCTTCGTGCTCACCTGGTGGCCCGCCGAACAACAGCCCCCGGCGGTACAGGAATCCGTTTTATCCATGGACGTGCGCTTTACCCGCGCCGTGCTCGATGAAGTCAATGTCCTCCGGGCATCCGGCTGTAAATGCCCGGGTGGCAGGCGGTTCAAGCCGGCGCCACCCCTGGTGTGGGACGAACAGCTGGAAAAGGTGGCACAACGCCATGCCGAGGATATGAACCGCCGGAGTTATTTCAGTCACGACAGTAAAGACGGCACCTCCTTTTCCAAACGGGTGCGGCAGGCGGGCTATGACTGGCATTACGTGGGAGAGAATATTGCGATGGGATACCCGACGGCAGAGGCGGTCGTGCGGGCCTGGCGGACCAGCAAAGACCACTGCCCGAACCTGATGAGCCCGAACTTTAAGGATATGGGCGTCGGGAAAGCGGGTCCGTATTGGGTGCAGGACCTGGGGGCCAGATAGGCAAACCCGTACTCCTGTCGGCTGTTACCAAAGCCAATCCCGCTGCGTACCTTGTAATTTGCGCCCCACCCGTTACCTTTACCCTATGCCAAACCGTGATCTCGAACAACTCACCCGGCACGCTAACCTGGCCGTGCTGGAAGTCGCTGCTTTTTTACGCGAACAAGTCCACCAGGTGCAACCCGGACAGGTGGAAGAAAAACACCTCAACGGACTGGTTTCCTATGTCGACCGGACGGCCGAACAAATGCTGGTAGAGCGCCTTGGACACCTGGTGCCCGAAGCCGCGTTCATCACCGAAGAAGATACCGTTGAACAGCAGTTGGATGCCGACCTGCAGTGGGTCATTGATCCGCTCGACGGCACCACCAATTACCTCTACGGGCTTCCGCATTATTCTATCAGTGTCGGCCTGCGATCGGCCGGCGAGATCATGTTGGGCATTGTACACCATGTACCCCAGGATGAGCTCTTTTATGCCTGGCGCGACGGCGGCGCCTGGTGCAATGATCAGCCCATCCGGGTGAGTCAGCGCAATACGCTCCGGCAATCTTTGGTGAGCACAGGGTTTCCCTACCACAACTTCAGCCGGGCAGAATCCTGGTTTGAAGTGTTGCGCACCCTCCTGGCTGAAGGGCGTGCCGTGCGGCGCTACGGCTCGGCGGCCCTCGATCTGGCCTGGGTGGCCTGCGGACGCTTTGATATCTTTTTTGAATACGGACTCAATCCCTGGGATGTGGCCGGTGGCGCCTTACTGGTGCATGAGGCCGGCGGTCGGATAAGCGATTTCAGCGGCGGCAACAACTTTGTGATGGGCGGAGAGGTGCTGGCCTGTAATGCAGCGGTGTACGATCAGGCGCTGGCGATCGTGCAGGAAAAGTTTAGTAAATAGATATTGACGAAAACGCCGGCATCACGCTTTACCGTGCATACTTGCGTTTCCGCAGCCAAAAGAAGACCATCCCGAAGGCACCCAGAAATAGCAGCGGCAGGGCCAGGTTCAGTGCCTGCCAGAAGGTTTTTTCCTCCCCGGCCCGTACGGTATCAAGCAGCCGGAGTTTGACCTCCTTCGACCGGGCTTCGATCACGCCGGTAGCGTCGATCAGGTACTCCACGGCATTCAGCATCAGTTCCTTATTGGCATAGGTCGCATTTTCGAAGCGGTTGAAACCCAGCGGCAGCCATTCCTGCGTTTCGCGGTTGCGGACAAAATTGGCTGCCACATCGCCGTCACTGATCACGATCATGCTGTTGGGTACGCTGCGATCGCGGAATTCCATGCCCACCTGCCGAAGCCCGGCCAGCATTTCCTCCGACACCCGGTTTTCATAGTTCGACGGGAACGTGCCTTCCAGCAATACCCCTGCCATTTGGGGGCCTTTGTTGAAATATTCCGGATTGGGCTCGTTGCGAAGGATATCAAAACTCAGTTCGATCGGGCTGAACTGGAGCCGGCTGTAGGGGCTGCTCAGGAGAATGGGGGTTTTGGTAACAGCTGTTTTTGTGCGGATAGTATCGATCGAAGAGCAAAATTTTAGTTCTACCCGGTCCAGGTTTTTTACTACCGGGTGTTTGCCGATCGGACGGACGGTGGGGTGGTACAGCCAGTCGAATAACTGAAACTGCGGTGCATTGCCCACCACGCCGACCTGCAGTGGGATCTTGCTGCACTCCAGGTCCAGTACCAGATCAGGCTGTATCCGGACACCATACTTGAAGAGCATATCCTCGAGGTTGATGGGGTAGTCGGCTGGTACAAACCGCCGGGCCGTGCGCAGGCTATCGAGTTCGGCATTCAGGCGGTCGATCAGCCAGAGTACTTTTCCGCCCTGCATAATATATTGGTCGATCTTGAACTTATCGCGTTCGGAAAACGAGCCGCGCGGCTTGGCTACGATCAACAGGGAGCAGTTTTCCGGGTCGATCCGGATAACGGAGTCCAGGGTGATCCGGTCGGTGTCGTAAAACTGGTGGAGGCTGCGTTCGAGGTCTTTGGTTTGCAGTTCATCGAGCTCACCATGGCCGCGGGTAAACAGGATCGCCGGCCGCCGCTCAGCCTGCAGTTTTTTAATGGCATTGGCAAATTTGTATTCCAATAAACTCACCGAATTGTTGACCACCTCGTCGGGTAGCAGGGTGGGGGACTGGTTTTCCAGCAGGTTGACCGGCAGTTTGCGCTGGCCGTAGTGAAAAACCGCCACCGGGTAGATGAGCTGTTGTTTGCTTTCACCCTGTTCGTTGACACGCAGGTTGACGGGGGCGATACCGTCTTCCAGCAGCACTTTCTGGCGCTCCTTTACCTCCTCGGTATTACCTTCCAGCGGGTCGCTGAACTGGTAGTCGATATAAGGCGATACCGAACGGAAATCATCCAGCATTTCACGGGTGGCCGTTTGCAGGCGCTTGAACCCGGCCGGGAATTGTCCTTCCAGCAGCACCTGCACGTAGATGCGGTCGTCCAGTCCCTTCAACAGCTCTTTTGTCGGCTTGGTGAGGGTGAAGCGTTTCTCTTCTGTGAGGTCGAGGTGGCCGTAAAAGCTGTTGGCAATGATATTGACGAACAGGATGATCCCGCAAAACAGCCCGAATTGCAGCAATGCCTGTGTACGTTTCGAACGCGCCATGTGGTGCTTATCTTTATTTACAGTGCGGGTTAATGGGGCAGGGAGTTTTTGGTTCAATATCCAATATCCAGGTGGTTCACCATTCCGGGAAGGTGTACTCCCTGGACATTGGAAATTCCCTGTTGGACATTGGATATTCTCAAGGGGTCAAAGATAGGGTCAAATCTTCGACACCTGTATAAACTTGCCGCGGCTTACCCGGTACTCGTAGGCGCCGATCCGGATCGTGGCGCCGTCAGCCATTTCTGCCAGGTCGTCGATATCCTGTTCGATGGTATGGATGGTGCCGCCGGTTTTGTAGGCGATCTCCAGGTAGTTTTCGTTTACGCCGAAATCGGTACCACAAAGCACAATGTGTACCGGTACTTTCAGGTTGATCAGCAGTTTCATGTCGCGCACATCGCTGAAATTATCGGCGACCAGGACCAGTTCATCCAGGCCCTGCATTTTTTCAGTGCCTTCAATGAGTGCTTCAAGGTCATTCTCCGGCCCATCGCCACCGTTGCCGCCATCAGCGGTTTCCCGCATTTTAAGCAGCAGCTTTTCAATGTCGGCTTTTTCGGTAAAGTAGATGCCCCCGGTCTGGCCAATGCGTTTTTCATCGTCCGGAGTATGGTCGCCGTCGTTGAAGAAAACATACCGGTTTTCTTCTCCCTGCACCAGTTGCAGTGCGTGCCAAAGTACGACCTGATCCATATAGGGCGACATACTTCCGGTCAGGTCGGTCACGATCACCTTGTTTTTCCAGCGGTCACGCATCCGGTACAGGGTAGCCTTGACCACCTCCCCGGTTTTTTCAAAATAAATGGGGTCTTTTTTGATCGATTCCCGTTCGCGGGCGCTGCGGCGTTCTATGCCGGCTTTCACGGAGTCGAGCGGAGTGCCGAAGGAAAACTGGTGCAGGAAAGCGTATTCGCCCGGTTGGCGGTTCAGGGCCATAAGGGAATCCCGCATCCGGGCCAGGTGGTACAGCGAATCGCGGATGGCTGCTTGTCGTTTGCGCTCGGCCTCCCGGGCCAGCAGCGCCTGCGTGCCTATGGTGTTGAATTTGATATTGAGTTGTCCGGCCATGTTGTTGTCCGGGATCTCGTAGCATTTCAGGTTGGTATAGAACTGGGTGCTGAAACAATACTGCGTTCCCTTGGGCAACATTAGTGCTGCGCGGCCACGTTCATTGGTAGTGGCGACATACACTTTGCCTGCAAGCGTATCGGTAAAATACAGGACTTCGCCCGGGATGGGGCGGTCGTCGAGATCCAGGATCGTGGCCTGCAGCAACACCCGTTCGCGGGTCGGGGTCTGAGCGACGGATACCTGCTGAAAAACGGTGTCGTTCCGCATTTCTTCAGTATATGCCTTTGCCAGATGGGTGATAGTGACGGCATCGCGCAGGTAGGTTTCCTTCGGCTCCCGGAAAGTGGTAATGTTTTCCTCGTCGCCGGCATCGATCCGGTACTCCGAATCATAGGGAACCAGGAACCAGACTTCGCCATATTGGCCGGTAAAACCCTGCCAGACCTGGCCGGTTGGGGTTTGCAGGACGCGAACGCTGAGGTCAGGTATTCTGCGTTTGATCAGGTCCAGGACCGTGATCTGGAGCAGGACGAGTTTTTCTGCAGGGGCCAGTTTGGCGCCGCGGTGCCAGTGTTGGCGGATCGTGTCGGGTGGAGACTGGGTGTTTTGGGCTTGCAGGATAATAGCAGGGAGGATTAAAGCGAGCAGCAGTCTTATTTTCATATTGGCAAACACCTTGTGCGTATGCGGAACCCCGCCGGTGAACAGTACGCGGGACTATTCACCGGCAGGAAAATTCCAAACATCCGCTGATTTGGAAGGAAGCAGCGAATGTTGTAACGTCAGGTGCCGGGACAGGATTTTAAGTCTGTATGGTTTTAACTGGCCCGGATTTCCCGGTTTTTATCCACCCAATATCCCCACAAAACAAGCAGCCATTGTGCATGGCCTACTATAGCGATCGATTGCACATCCGGCGGTGGAGGGCCGAACAGGTTGCTGACGTAAGTGATCAGCAGGAACGCTACCAGTCCCCAGAGCGCGTAGGTGCCGGTGCGGTTGCGTGCGACCGTAGTGCGCAGGTACAGCCAGATACCAGTTGCCAGCAAGCCAAGTTCTACCACTACCGTTCCTGCTTTGGAGTTCCACAGGCCCAGGCCCAGCAGGGGG
Organism: Bacteroidota bacterium; assembly: GCA_006226345.1. GTDB lineage: Bacteria > Bacteroidota > Bacteroidia > Chitinophagales > Saprospiraceae > M3007. The sequence continues at coordinate 5,639 of SBHD01000081.1, forward strand.
GACTCGGCAAAGGTCAGCGGCAGGTCGGGTCGGTGTACCACAAGGTCAAGCAGCCAGTGGCTGACCACACATGCGCCAACCACCCAGGCGCCTCTGGGGTAACGCGTCAGCAACCAGTACAGGCCGCCGATGACCAGAGCCCATACGCCACCCATGAGCAAACTGTGTGAGATCGGGTAGTGCGTGAAATTTAGCGGTGTAACTACGGTAATGCCGGGCTCGATCGTTACCTGCTCCAGACCCAGCAACAGCAGGGTAGGCCAGAGCAGATCGACAAACTGTACGGCCAGGAACAGGGCGCCGAGCGAAACGCGCGGTGCGGCGGCTTTGGCACCAAAGCCAAGGGCAAAGTGTCCGATGAACATAACAGGTGGTGTTGACTGGTTAAGTTTTGTTCGCTTTTAGGAGCCAATAAGGCAATCCGGTTTCACATCAGGAATGCATCGCTCCGGTCAATATGTGGGCGTCACATCCTCATCCACGCAAAGTATAAAGTCGGCCAGCCCCTTGTTTTCCTCAAGCAGGTGGTGAATATCCTGCTGCACAACCGTGGTGATCGTAGCATATTTCAGTGCGGGTTGTTGCCGTTGCAGGTACCACAGAATACCTTCATAATTATTGGAATGATAAGCGCCGTTAAAGTGGATGAACAGGCTGCCCGGCCGGTAATACTGCAGGATAAAATGCGCCATGGTAGCATCTTTACAGGCCTGTGCCTTGGGGAAGTTTTCGCTGCCGTGCATATCCCCCATCATGGTCAGCATGCCTTTATACCCCGGCAGTTCGGGGTCATAGGCCATGGGGAGCGGGGCGATCCAGGCTTTCTCTTCGGCAGAAAGGGTGTCCAGTGCCTCAAATCCGCCCTGTGCCACTTTGGAGGCGTACCGGCGGGGGATATTCGTAGCGGCAAAGGCAAGGTTGTTGGCTTTGGCAAAGTCTACCAACGGCGCATAGTCCGTCTTGTAGTTTTTCCATAGTCGTGCCAGGGTATCCAGTCCGGCAAAATTGATCTCGCCTTTCAGGTACAGATCCAGTTCGTCCTGGTTGTCGGCTTCGATCATCTCAGCGCCCAGCACGAGCGGGCGTTTAGGGTGGAGGTCTTTGACGAGTTCCAGTTGCAGCCAGTGGGCGATGGCATTATTGTGGTATTCCCCGAACAGGATAATATCCCTGGTTTGCAGGCTGCGCAACATTTTGGAATACGAAACCTTTTTGCCTTTGGAGTTGTATAATATATAGGCAGGTTTTTGTTGTGCAAGGGCGGCAAGTGAGCAGCAGGCACAGAGGAGCAGGATGGCGATCTTTTTCATGTCGTATGGATAATGCTGAAATGATGCGAAAATAGGAGAACTTCGGCTAACCTGTGTGCGAACAGTCTTGCTTGATGTCGTTTTCCGGGAGTTAGATAGCCTGTTGTTTAAAGATTTCTAAAAAAGCATGCCCCGGGAGGTTACTTTTACAATATTTCGGGCACAAATAGGTTATACCGGACGGAAACGGTCCGGAGCCTAAAAAACACTGTGTGGACAGCCGGTACGGCGTTAACGTTCCGAATGCCGGCTTCCGGCTGGTCGGGTGAGCAGGCCGGAAGTGCTGTTCGGGAATGGCGGTCCTGCAAGTATCTTGTGGTGTTTTTACCGAACATTTTAGCTACGACATACCGCTTAAATAATTTTAGATCTGCCTGAAAATGGCCTCGGGGCCTGTCGGCTGGTTCTGTCAATGAAAACCAACTTTTCTCTGCTATTCAATATATGAAACACGTACTTCTGATGCTCGGAATCCTCGCTTTTGCAAGTCAGATTGCATCTGCGCAGTGTATTTCGGGTGATTGTGTAAACGGCCGGGGGACCTTTGTATATCCGTCCGGCGCCAAATACATTGGCGATTTTAAAAACGGGGAGATCCACGGCGTAGGGGTCTGCTATTATACCGACGGCAGTAAATACAGCGGTGAATGGAAAAACCGTTACCCGGACGGCAAGGGCACTAAAACCTATTCGGATGGGACCAAACGCACCGGAGGGTGGCTGAAAGGCAAGCCCGTGGATGAGAACGGGAACCTCCTGGAAGAATATATTGCGGGTAAAGAGGAAGAACAGGAAGACGATGGCACCAATATCCAGTCCGGTTGCCTGAGCGGCGACTGTAAGAACGGCGGTGGTATTTTCGCGTATCCGGACGGCAGCAAGTATGAGGGTAATTTTATCAACAGCAAATTCGATGGCAATGGCACCTTCTACTTTGCCAACGGCGACCGCTATGTAGGTAATTTCAAAGAAAACTACCCGCATGGCTCGGGCACCCGTTATCATGCCAATGGGACGGTAGAGAGCGGCGATTGGCGCGAAGGGGAGTTTATTGGCTCCAGCCTGATCGAAAGCGGTCAGATTGGATGTATACAGGGCGATTGCGATAACGGCAACGGCTCCTATATATTTAAAGAAGGTTCGGCAAAATATGTCGGCGATTTTCAGAACGGGCAGCCCGACGGCTTCGGCATCTGCTCGTACGCGAATGGCGACCGTTATCGCGGTGAATGGGCAGAAGGCGCCTTTATGGGTAAAGGGACCCTTTACCTGCACGATGGTACGGAGGTAGCGGGCTACTGGCGCGCGGGCGAGTTTGTAGGTACGGATGCTCCGCTGGATTATCAGCCGGTATTCACCGAGCCGGCCCCGGAGCCTCCGGCCATTGAAGAAACGAAGGTCTGGGCGGTAGTTGCCGGTGTTGCTTCCTATGACCACATGCCTGTGCTGCGGTATACCGATGACGATGCCTACCGGTTTTATGCTTTCCTGAAAAGTCTGGAAGGCGGCGCTCTGCCCGATGACCAGGTGCGGATCCTGATCGATGAAGAAGCTACGCGCGATCACCTGTTAAGTACCCTGAAAGAAGTTTTTGATAAGGCGGGCCCCAACGACCTGGTCATGTTCTACTTCTCCGGGCATGGTTTGAACGGCTCTTTCCTGCCGTTCGACTTTGACGGCTACAACAACAAGATCAACCACGAGGAAATAGCGGCCCTGTTCAACCAATGCAAGGCCAAGTACAAGCTCTGTCTGGCGGATGCCTGCCACTCGGGTAGCATCTTCGCCATGCGTTCGGGCGAAACAGAGCCGGTGCTGGAGCGCTACTACAGCACGCTGTCCAAATCCGTTTCCGGCACGGCGCTTATTATGTCGTCCAAAGCCGACGAGACGTCACTCGAATCGGCTGGCCTGCGCCAGGGGGTATTCAGTCACTTTCTGATCCGGGGCCTTAAGGGCGAGGCGGATAAGAACCAGGATAAGATCGTTTCGGTACAGGAGATCTACGAATACATCTACGATAATGTACGTGCCTATACCGGCAACCGGCAGAGTCCGGTGATCAAAGGAAGTTATAACCCGGACATGCCTGTGGCAGTACGCCGTTAAACATCCTTGCATATCCATCAACCAAACAGCCCGCCGGAGCCCTGCTTCCGGCGGGCTGTTTGGTTAAAATTCGGGCCTGCCAGACCTTTTTAGGCGTAAAAAATATTTTTTTTAAAAAAATATCCCCCATAAAAAATACTTTTTGCTCAACAAACGGGATGTTTTTAGTGTAAGATATGCGACATTTTCGATTTTAAATGACTGACAATCAAATTTTTATATTTTTACCGAATTGATTCTACACTGTTTTTTGTACAACAAATTGCTCAACAAACACTGTTTTTTGTCCTTTGCAGGCAAAACAATCTCCTGCACTTTTGTATCGTTAATGAAAGGAAACGGCGGTGATAGGAAAAGAAGCGGTACCTCATTAACCACAGATTTTGAGACTTTTCATGAGATTATACGGGAAACCGCCGCGGCACAAACGAGTGCCGCGGTTTTTTTTTGCCCCTGCACCAGCGGCACTTGTATCCAGCCAGATCTTCTCCTTCCATTCTCTGTTTCCCTCCTGCTTACTTTCCTGCCCTACAAACTCCTTGTGTTTCCTTCCAGCAATGTGGCCGGGGGCTGGTTGAACACTTTTTGCCTGATGCTGATACATGAAACTGTTGTATGCGTTATGCCTGCTCAACAAATAGTATGAACGGGGGGCATTTCAAATTTTAAAAATGCACGCGGAGTTTTGAAGGCAACATTGCTTTCCATCTTTGTTCTGGAACAGCATCTTTCTCCGCCACCGATCGGCTTTTTTTCATCTGAGAACCCCGGTTGACAACTTTTTTTCAAAAAAAATCCCTTCAAAAAAAATAGTTTTTTTCAACAACCTGATTTGGTTTATTTTGCATAAGTACCTGATCGTTAATTGGTTGTGATTTTTTCAATGGATTTCATGCTGAAAAACTGCTCAACAAATCCTTTTTTTTGTCCTTTGCTACTGGTCGAATGTGTTGCACTTTTGTATCGTCAATGAAAGGAAACGGCGGTGATAAGAAAGAAAGCGGTAAACATTGACACCTGATCTGAAGACTTTTCATGAGATTATATACGGGAAACCGCCGCGGCACAAACGAGTGCCGCGGTTTTTTTTTGCCCCTGCCTCTGGGGCTGCTTTTACCCTTTTTTTGGGGTTTTTACCTTAATTAAGCGATTTTATCGTGCATTTGAGCCCCTTTTTTTGAGGGTCTTTCCAAGGGTGCAATATTCTGACTTTGTGATATTTGTAAATTATAAATAACTTTTTTTATATCTTTGCGTAGTGGATTAAGGTTTGTGAGTTGTCCTGTTTTTGGTACAAGGGTACATCATCTTTGTACTGTCAACACAGAGAGGCAATGGAATAGGTGAGGAAATGAGCAGTGTTGGCTAATGATTTGGCTTTTCATGAGAAACGAAAATACGGTCTGGAGGCCGCGGTGCAAATGTGCACTGCGGCCTTCAGGTTTTTGGGCATATAGGGAAAGCACTCCGGCTCTCTTGTTGTACCCTGCCGGTCTGGATTTCCGGATCAGGGAGCATTGCCGGCCCCAATTTGGGTACCTGGAAAGGTAGGCGGCAAGAAAAACACATGAAAAAACGAAAAAATATCCCGCCTTAAAAAGGCTTGAGTAGTGGTTTTTTGTCTTTTTTATATTTTTAAAATGAATTGATA
>SBHD01000305.1 GCA_006226345.1 Bacteroidota bacterium
CGGAAGTCAAACAACTTCGCATCGCCTCCCGAATAGTTGGGGTTATTGATATTGTTGTACCGGATCGTACCGGCAGCCGGCAGATCCGTACTGCTCACCACCGACTCCTGCATCCCGTCTTCGTCAAGGTCCAGGAACAACAGGAAATCTACACCAAGGTCGGGCCCGAAACAAGCGTCGGTAATTGTAACCTGTACCGGAGCATTCCCCTCGCAGAGGTCCTGATCGGGATTGCCAGGGTCCGGTGAATAATTGCCATTCCACAGGAAAAAATCATTGGCGCTGGAATCTACAAACACCACACTCGTATCCGGGCAGTCAATAAATACCGGCTGTTCGATGTCGATCACTTTGATCACCTGTTTATAAGTATAGCCATTGGCATCAGCCATCCAGAAAGTGCTGTAGTCCGTAGGATTCGGGTCACCCGGGTTGATCTTGACCACAGTAGCCGTCCAGGGGCTGTCGGCGCCGGGCTCTGATACCACAGGTCCGGGTAAATTATCCGGATGGATCGGCAAGGCATTGGGATTGGGGTTGGGCACTTCGATCAACGGCTCATTCGGATTATAGGTGCACCAGTTGATAATTGTCCAGGTGCGCTCAATCCGGAAGCAGGCATCCGGGACCTGGAATACCACGGCTTCCTCCATGGAAACGTCCATTTTTTCGCAGACAACCCCAAAAAGCTCCGGCTCGCCGTAATTCCCGCTGGTATCGCACATGGTTATACTGAGGTCATCCGGAAAGCGGACATAATAAAATTGTTCATTGTTGACCGTGATCGTTTGCGTGCACTGACCGCTGATGCCGGTAGCGTCAAACACCTGAAAAGTACGTTCGATCACGCCCTGCCGGCACAACGTATCGAACTGGGTGTAGTCCACTGCGGTAAATACCGAATCTACCCGGCAGGAAGGTATCGGCTGGCCATAAGTGTCCAGTGCCGGGTCGAAGTCTGCACACAACACCTGAATATCGGCCGGTGGCTGGCACTGTGGAGCATTGTCGTCCCGGATCTGTACCGGCACTGTACATTCACTGTATTGCCCGGCCGCCAGGCTGTCAGGCACTATACCGGCCGGCACCGGTACATCATACACCCGCAACACCGCCAACACAGTGTCACCCAGGTCAGCGCAACAAAAATTCAGCATATCGTCCAGTTGATTTCCGAGCGTGTCGCACGTCCCTGCCAGGTCCCGGTAGATCTTGAAAAATACATTACCACAACTATCCGCCGAACCGCCGTCAGCGAGGCTGGCCGGAATTGTCGCCCGGCCTTGGTCATCGAGGAATACGACAAGGGAGGAGTCGCATTGTGCGGCCGGGGGTATACTGTCCCACACCGTCAGTGTCAGGTCACAGGAGGCGGTATTTCCGCAGGCATCCGTAGCCACATACCGCAAATTAGTCTGCCCGGCAGGAAAATCCGAGACCATTCCGAATACCGCCATGGTATCCGAAGAAGCAGGATCATTCCCCGGAAAGTCAGACAAACTGGCTGTCAGGGTATCCGGAACGCCATCCACTGACCAAAATACCTGTACCTGCGTTACCCAGGAACAGGTATCCCGTACTACGATATCAGGCAGATCAACAGTACCAAGGCAACCGGAGGTTTGTACCTGCACAATGACCTCCGGCGGGCAATCCAGTGAAAGTGCCCGGTCGTCCTCTATCTCGATCTCCTGCATGCCCAGCACCGGGTTTCCCACGGTATCGGGCCGGCATGCATCCCGGACCATCCAGGTCCGGTACAACCGGCGGCTGCCACCGCACAGCGGCGCAATGGAGTCGGTATAGGTCGCCTGAATTTCACAGAACGGCGCCGTAAGCAGGTTATAACGCCGGTTGTTTACCTGAATATAAGGCCCGCCGGTAACTGCCGGCACCGTATCCTGCGCGCAGGAGATCAGGGTGTCCGCCGGAAACAGGACATTATCCAGGTCACGATGCCGGTTGATCGTCTGTACACAGGTGGCCAGGTTGCCGGACGCATCCAACACCGTCCAGAACCGGGTGATAATACCAGTAATAGTACCAGGTGAGTCACAGGGAAAATCCTGGTGTACATCAACATGGTTGAAGGCAAGCAGGTTGGGACAGTTTTCCGTCAGAGTAGGCATGCCTGCACTGATCCCAAGGCTGTCTTTCAGAAATTCCGGCGTCAGGTCGCCATTCGGCAAAGCGCAGGGCACATGTACTGCGGGGCAATCCAGGACAGGAGCAATTGTATCCTGAATGTGTACAACGCTAAAACATTTTTCGCCAGTAGAGTTATCCGTCACCCGAAGTCCCAGGTTTTTTCCCCGGTCGGCAGCATCAAAGAACGGCGCCTCCCAGGGGCCGTCGCCAAACGGCGGCGTCTGATCGGCTTCGAGTACAAATCCGTCCGGACAGCCGTATGGCGAATACAGCGCTTCTGTCGGCATGACGCTTACGGTACAATCTCCCCCCAGGTAAACATGTGTCGTGTCGCGGCAGGAGATAATGTAAGTAGCAGGCTGGACAGTTACTGAAAAAAAGCAGGTGGCCGAGTTCCCCGCCGTATCCACCGCCAGGAATGTATTGGTGGTCGTTCCGATCGGCACAGCTTCACCAGAAGCCAAACCGCCAAGCTGGCTGGGCACGATGGGCATCAGGCTGTCCATGGCCGTTACGGTGTAGGTATACACCGTATCGCAAAGGCCTGGATCGAGGATAAGAGTATCATTGGGCGGACAGATGATAACAGGCGGAATGGTATCGGCAAGGATCGCATCAGAAAGGGCAGGTATTTCGGATGGCAACCCAGTATGCACACCGGGTGCACTGGAAACCGCTCTGGCGGCATTCATCCACAAAGCAAGAGAGAAGGTACAGGCAATCGACAATTGCAGGTACACGTAAAATCGGCGCATAGGAGAAGTAATTGTATTATACTCCCTGTCTAGCGAAAACTACACCAATTTTTGCGCAACCAACCAATGGGGATATTTTTATCGATTGCATTGTGCAAAGCAGGCTTTTTTTACCCGCCACGAGCAATCTCCCGGCATCTCAGGGATAGGCCTGCACAATATGCCGCGGTCTAAAAAACGGCAATTTCTTACCGATACGCTCTGGCAGACACCCTGTTTAACCGGGTTGCCATTACCGCATTTTTTTTGAGATATTTTTCGGGAAAAGGCCAGACTGGCTCCGTTTTGATTTTTTAAGCTCCCCGTTTTTATTCACCGGGGCCCGCAGGCTCTCGTTCGCTGGGCAACCAGACTTCCGGCTGCAAGCCGGGGCGACCATCAGGGATACAAACAAGACACTGACAAACAGTAAAAAGCGGTATTTTTTCATAATCGGAAATCGTATATGTTGGCAAGTCAGCCCTTCAGCAGGCAACTTGCGTCAAACGTGTCTTTATTTTTCAGCACAATAGCAGAGATTATTTTACTTCAAACCATTGCCCGCCGCAGGGGTAGATCACGGTTGTTTTGGAGGACTTCCCATTAAGTTCCACCTCCATGTGCCAATCTTTATTTCTAAAAACGTACCGGTCAGTGGAATAGTCTGTAGCACCAACGCCATTTTGCCACCACCAGTTGCCGTCCTGCATAAACTGTACCTTGTATAAAAGTCCGGCACTATCTGGCTCCACTGCAAGCCGGTAGTTCGGCTCATTGATATTGAACTGCGCCGCCTCCCACATTTTCCCTTTAAACGGCTTGCCCCGCCTCAACTCCAGTGCCTCGTTAAAACCGTTCAACTGGCCGATAATACGGAACATGAACACCCCTTTGTAGTTATCCGGAGAAGCAAGAATGATCACTTCATCCCGGTCGTACCAGCGAAAGTCCTGCACCAGGCTATCGTAAAGGTCTTCCGAATAGGTCCAGTACCGGTTCATCCCCAAAAGCAGGTGCAAAGAAAGAGCGATGCTGCCAATCGCCAGCAGCCGGGCCGGAATTTTTGGCAAAAAAGACAACAATAGCGCAACACTTATCCAGCCAAAACCACTGGCGAAATAGCCATACCGGTCGTTTTCCGAAAACTGGAGGTAATAAAAAAACAAATTGGACACCGGCAAAAGAGCGATCAAAAACCAGCCTGCTGCGGCACCGGCCCATTGCAGGCGGGGTGAAACCTGGCGAAACCGAAGTAACCAGCCTGCCGCCAAAACGCCCAGTATCCCAACACCAAGCAAGAGCGGCCACCCGGAGCCCAGTGCCTCGAACACCTGCGATTTAGCTGCGTGGTCCCAATGACGGGCAAATCCGAATTGTTTAACCACATACCGCAGAATATTGGCCAACATAAACCGGGGTTGCACATTCAAATGAGTGTCTGAACCATAATGCCCGACCCAGTCCCCCAGGCGGATCTTGTTGAGCAGGAAATACATCACCCACATGCCGGCCTGCGGCAGAAAAATTCGGACCAGCGCCTTTGGCAGGGCAAGCGTTGTATTTCCGGAAAAGGAGTATACCAGCACCAATAACAGTACCAGCACCGGGATGACCAGCGACCACTCAAAAGTGAACAGACCTACAAACACCAGCCCATGCACCCACCACAGACGGTGCCGTTTTTGGTCGTTCAGGTAGGAGAGGGTCTGATGCAGCGCCAGCAGGGCAAATGTCATGGCCAACAGGTAATGCAGGCATACCCGCCAAACCACCACCTCAGCGGCATAAGGCGACACCAGGAACAACACACCGGCCACTAAGCCGCTATACAACTGTTGCCCAGGAGGCACCTGCAGCGGAAGGCGCTGCACCAACCGGAACAACAGGCCTGCATTCAGGCCATGTAACAGGGCAAAACACAGATACCAGACCGGCGAATTAGCACCGAATAACCAGTAAAGGGTATAATTGCCTAAATGTAAAACCGGATGCAGACCCGGGTAGCCAAAACTCCCCGGCACTCCCGCCCAGCCGCCTTTATTGTACGCATATTGCCAACCCAACCAATCCATTACAAATCCGGCGTTCCGGGTCGGCCAGTATAACAGGAGCGCAGCGGCTGAAAATAGTACCAGCCACAGCTTTCCGGACCGCCTTTTCCATATGCCGGACAGGGCGGTGCGCATTGCAGTAAGATCAGAACCGGCCATGGTGCTCAAGTTTTAAGGTTATGCCACGCGGCGAGATTTATCCGGGTGTAAGATTTTCGATAACAGGTGCCCGGCGGACTTCCACCCTACCCTGCTCACCCGCCATTTCCTGTACCAGAACACCTTCCCAGGTCTTGCTACAGGCATTGTGCAACCGGCAGCCGTCCAGGATCAGCACGCCACCCGGCTCAACCGTAATATGGCTCCCCGGTGGCATAGAAACCCTGCAGGTCAGCTGCAATACACCGCCACGGGCCACCGTCAGGTTTCCTTCCAGGTCCCGGTCGCCAGTCCAGCGTACCGAATCTCTTATCACGATCGCCCGGTCTGCCCGCAGCGTACACCAGGTAGGCTCCAGACACGCCCGGACGCGGTTCCGTTCCCGGGCAAAAGTAGCCTGTATCTTGCCGATCTGACAGGGTGTAAGGGACAACTGGTAAGCGTTGTAGTCCATCATGTTATTGGTGGCGTTGTCCCTGCAGGGCGGTTCAGGGGTCCAGTCCCAGCATTTATTGGGATGCTTATTGGTATCCGGGCAGCCGTCCTCCCCCCAGGAATGCGCCAGGCCAAGGATATGGCCAACCTCATGGTTAAGCAGTCCGTCAAAACTCCTGGGCCCCTCCCGGCTTTCCAGCACCCCGGCCATCTTAAGTGCAGTACCCAGGGCAATCCCCTGCCCGTTGGCCCGGTAGGTGCCGGAGCGCATGCTGTCGGGGTGATGGACCATCAGAAAAATATTGACGATCGAGTCCGTGCCGATACCGTATTTCCGGATCACATCCTGGTTATAATTGTTCTGATTCCGCCCCACGGAAACGAAATAGTACAGGTCATCGTCATAGTGAAAATAAATACCATCGTCTTCCGGGTCATCCGGCTGCGGGGTTAGCACATACCGGTATCGTTTGGGCAGCACGGGGGTGCCTTCCGGGGCCCGCCAGTGAAAAGCATTGGTATCGAGTTCGGCATTAGCATACTCCAGCAGTTGACGTACAAATACCAGCACCGAGTCTTTCGGACGGTGGGCAGTGCCGGCACTGTTGTCCATGACATGAAAATTGACCCGCAGGTAACGCTCGGGCAGGTGATCAGGATGTTGCAGATCCGGCAAATACCCTTCCCAGCCGGCGCAGCCCGAAGGCGGTGCCACGATACGGGCCTGTGCCGCAGGTGCCTGGAGCGCATGCGGTACAAAGCGATGCGTTTGCAGGCGCGGTGTACAGGATAAGAGTACGGCCACCAAAAGTACCAGAGCGGTTTTTATGGTTGTTTGGATCATCATTCCTGTTTTGGTACCAGCCATGAAAAGCTCAGGGCTTGGTCGTACCAAAGGCTTGCTGCCAGGCGATCATACCGCCGGTCAGGTTGCGTACATTGGTATAACCTTGTGCCCGCAGGAGCGCCTGTGCCATGCCACTGCGATTGCCGGAGCGGCAGTATACCACTATTTCATCTGTCTTGTGGTCGTCCAGTTCATGAAAACGGTTCATAAAGCTGCCGATCGGGATCAACTGGCCGCCAACATTAAATTGCTCACTTTCCCAGGGTTCCCGGACGTCGATCAGTACAAATTCCTCCCCATCTTCCAGTTTCTTTCGCAGTTCCTGTACGGTAATGTCCATTGTGTTTGGTATTTCAATTAAAGAAGAGTTTAGTCGTTGTTCTGTTACCTTGTACGGGACAGGTTATTCCTCCATACACCCTGCGGGTATGTCCTGTGTCAGGTACAGGTCGATCTGTTCGCCCACCCGCATCTGGCCTTCGGGCTCGAACTTCGGATTCTGCCGCCAGACATAGGCTGTTTCCTGATCGAACACCGTACCGTCCTTGATCACGGCACCAATGCTAAGGTTGCTGGCCGTTATGAGAAAACGCGCGGCGTCCAGGGTCAGACAGATACAATCCGGTATCTCCACCGTCAGGGCTACCTGCTCGGAAATAATAAAGTCAATAGTGGCACCCATTTCTACTTTATAGCCACTGCCAATATTCTGCGTAATAGTATCCCCTCGGTACAATACCGCCACAATGGTATTGGGTGCCAGTTTAGCATCGGCAACCCTGCTCAGGATACGGGGCTTGAGACCAAGACGGCTGCACTTGCGGCTATACAGATCGTAATCGTCACTGCCGACCAGGTTCGGCATTTTGATGATATCAGGGTTGTTTTTGGTCACTGTAAAATAGATCGTCCGGCCCTCTTTCACCCGGCTGCTGGGCTCCGGGTTTTGCGCCAGCACTTCTCCGGGCGGGCGGCCGGGGATATAGGTGGAATCGTTCACGATGATCTGGAAATCGCGCGAGCGGGCTTTTTGCTTTGCTTCGGTCAGGCCCATACCCACGTAATTGGGCACCTGAACGCTTTCCCCGTGGTTGGTATAACACTTCAACCACCAAAAAGTGAGCAGGAACAAACCACCAAAAAATCCGAACAGGCCCAGGCAATTCTTCATTACAAAGGGCGCCGTTATAAAACTGTACAGTTCAAATCCGACACGGCGGATCTTAAGCCAAATTTTTTCAACCATAATCTAGGGCAGTATAAATACCGGGCAGGCGTCTGAATACGGGATCAGTGCGCAAAAGTAGGATAGTAACGCGAAACCGCACCGGTAATTTATAGGACATTCCGTTTCTTTGCCTTCTACTACCGGTCTTAGAGGTTGTTTCAGCTCAACTTAATCAGCCTCCAAGACCCGTATTTCTGCCATTAAACTTGAAAATTGCCTTCCCGCGTATGTACGAGAACAGCCGACTTATACTCGACTCCGCCAATCCGCCCGAGCCCGGCCAGGTTATCTGGCGCAGCCCCAGCAACCTTGCAATCGTAAAATACTGGGGCAAACACGGCCTCCAACTCCCCCGGAACCCTTCCCTCAGCCTGACCCTGACGGCTTCCTGTACCGATACCGTGCTGGAATACAGTTTTAAAGAAAACGCCGATCAGCAAATTGACCTGGATTTTTACTTCCATGCCGAAGCGAACGAGGCCTTTCGGGCCAAGATCCTGACTTTCCTGGAAAGCCTGCGCCCGCAGTTTCCCTTTTTAAGTCAGTTGAAACTGACCATCCGCACCGGCAATTCCTTCCCGCACTCTGCCGGCATCGCCTCCTCTGCCTCCAGCATGTCGGCGCTGGCACTGGGACTTTGCTCGCTGGAGGATGCCCTCTTCGGCACACTGCAGGATGCAGAGGCTTTCGACCGCAAGGCCTCCTATATCGCCCGTTTGGGCAGTGGCAGTGCCTGTCGCTCTATTTACCCCTATGCGGCCGTTTGGGGCGCCACACCGGTCATCCCTGATGCTTCCGATGAATACGCCGTGCCGGTAGAGCATCTCCTGCATCCGACATTTAAAGATTTTCACGACGATATCCTGATCGTCAGCACTTCGGAAAAAGCCGTCAGCAGCCGTGCCGGCCACGCCCTGATGGAAGGCAACCCCTACGCTGAAGCCCGATACGCACAGGCTCGCACCCGCTTGTCCGTGCTGGTGGATGCCATGCGCAGCGGCGATCTGGAGACGTTCGGAAAGATCGCTGAAGACGAAGCGCTTACCCTTCACGCATTGATGATGTGCAGCAACCCTTCCTATATGCTCCTGCACCCCAACACTGTTGCACTGATCGAAAAGATCCGGGCCTACCGGGCGGAGACCAAACACCCGGTGTATTTCAGCCTGGATGCCGGGCCGAATATTCACCTGCTCTACCCCGGCGCCATCATTGCGGAAGTACGGGGCTGGATCGAAGCCGAACTGAAAGAGCATTGTGTGGACGGCTGGTTTATTCAGGACTGGGTCGGGGAAGGTCCGGAGGAGTTATAGTTTCCGTTTTGTCGGCAGGCTGCCGGCACGAGAGCCTATTTTTTTGCGTAATGGAGTTTACGCGCCTTATCTTTGCAGCGCATAAATACAGGCTGGTACCCTGCTCGTGCAGACGCCAGCGCATCATCGGTTTACTGGTTTGACTACCCGAATAAAAATATCGCTGATCTGGCTTTGGATGGCCGCATTGTTCACCTCGACGGTGGGCATTTCGGTGCAGCAATTATATTGCTTCTGTGTAGGGGAAACAACATTTTCGCTGTTTGACGAAGCCATAGACGCCTGTGCCGGAGAAAAGGCGGTATCTGCCGATGCGTGTTGCAAAGTAGCCCCGCCTCCCTGTTGCGCTGCCGAGGACACTGTAGCGACCGATGAACATGGTTGCACCAAAAAGTCAGTGCGCGTGCTCCGGTTGAACGTGGAATACCTGATCGGGCAGCCACTGGACAAAACCCTTACCTATCCGGTAACGGCATTGATCGCACCGGTCTGGCAATACACTTTTCAGCCTCCCTGGCGTTGCAGTCCTACGCTGACCAATAAAGCTCCACCACCACTCCCCCCCTGCCTTTCCGGCCGCATGATCAGCCTGCGGCATGAAGTTTTTCGTTGTTAACCTGCTGGTTTATCCGTTTACGCTTCCGGCTTGCCGGGAGTATAGTTACGCATATCTGAAAGCCAGTAATACTGCGTACAGCTGCAGGTTTTGTGCCTGCACAGTACGACACAATCGCAAACAATGAAAAAACTTATTCTGATCCTGTATATCTGTGTGCCGGCATTTTTGCTGGCTCAACAATCCAATACTATTTACGGCATCGTAACCAACGACCAGAACGAACTCCTCATCGGCGCCACCGTACAGTGGGCCGACACCAAGCAAGGGGCAATTACCGACACCCTCGGCAGGTTTTGGGTACCACGCCGTTCGGCCGAAGCCACACTGAGCATTCAATACATCGGCTACAATCCCACCTCCGTGCAGGTCTATCCCGGCGAAGACAGTCTGTGGATCGAGGTGAGCGGAATTTCCCAGTTGCAGGAAGTGACGATCACAGAGGAAGGCTTTGACACCCGGATATCCACCCTCGAAACCCGCAACATTGAAAGCATTCATCGCAATGAACTCCGGAAGGCCCCCTGTTGTAACCTCTCGGAAAGTTTCGAGACAAACGGCGCTGCAGATGTGACCTATTCAAATGCCCTGACCGGGGTTAAAGAGATCCAAATGCTGGGCTTACGGGGTATTTACAGCCAGTTTATGGTGGAAAACAGGCCCACCCTCAACGGCATTGCCATTCCGTACGCCTTCGAGTATATCCCCGGCACCTGGCTCGACGGACTCCAGCTGGCCAAAGGCGCCAGTACGGTAAAGAACGGCAATACCGGGATCACTGGTCAGATCAATGCCGACCTGGTCAAGCCGCACCTCGACCGGCCTGTGTTTGTCAATGCCTTTACCTCTCTGGAAGGCCGCGGCGAACTTAATGTGCACCTGAATAAAAAAGGTAAAGGCAAGGTCTCACATGGTTTACTGAGCCACGCCAGCGTTGTAAAGAACAAGTGGGACATGAATGATGACAAGTTCTACGATGCACCCAACCGCCAACAACTAAACGGGCTGTACCGGGTGTTTTACGAAGGCCCGCTGACCTGTGCCCAATTCAACGTACAGGCGCTGACCGACCGCCGGCAGGGTGGTCAGATCAGCGCTATCGACGGGGTGCCCGGCCTGTTCTCGATCGACCAGGTAAATGACCGGGTTGAAGTCTGGGGAAAAATGGG
>SBHD01000156.1 GCA_006226345.1 Bacteroidota bacterium
ACGCTCTCTCCGGAACGATGTACCAGGGCCCGTCTGATCCGGCTACATCTGAAGGATCACAATAAAAAGCGCCCCAAAAAGATGATGGCCATGCTGGTGGAGCATGAAGAACAGGTTTCGGCTCGTTTGGGCGGTACGATCAAAGAAGTTTGGGGGGTAAGGCCGGATGAGATGGATGCAGACCATGCCGCCCTGATGACCCTCTTTCAGTATATGATCGGTAATACAGACTGGGAAACGATCTCCTGCCGGAATATTATGCTGGTGCAGCCGTCCGATACCGCTGCTAAAATCCTCCCTATTCCATATGACTTTGATTTTTCCGGCCTGGTGGCGGCTCCCTATGCCGTGCCCAACTCGGAATGTGGTATCCGGCATGTGCAGGACCGTTACCTGATGTACCGGGAGAACGGCGTCGAGCCGGAAGCGCTGGAAAAGGCGCGAAATACGATCCTGACCCACAAGGATGAACTATACAGACTGTTCCGCGACAAAAACCTTTCCGACGAATCCATCGAACAGATCACTGCCTTCATGGATGTATGCTTCGAGGCGCTGGAGTCCGGAGCAGAAATACCACTTCGGCTGGAGTATACACCGAAATAGCCGATGTAGTGCCATTTGAATGGGCAGGGCTTGTCTAAACTTTTTTCAGGCAGACTTCGAAAACTTCCCGAAGGTACAGACCTTTGGACCATGAAATTCCTGGTGATCCAAACCGCTTTTATTGGCGATGTGATACTGGCTACCCCGATTGTTGAAAAATTGCGCCGGACCTATCCGGATGCTACCATTGATTTTGTGCTCCGGGCAGGGAACGAAAAACTGTTGCAGGGGCATCCGTATATCCACCGGGTTTGGGTTTGGAATAAAAAGCAGGCGAAATACCGCAATCTATGGCAGCTGGTAAAACAACTGCGCAGCGAACGGTACGACTGGGTGATCAATTGCCAACGGTTTGCTGCTGCGGGGCTTATGACAATATTTTCAGGTGCAAAGAATACAGTCGGTTTTCAAAAAAATCCGCTTGCTGTATTTTTTACCCGGCGGGTACCACACATTATCGGGGCCGCAGGTATTTCCGTCCATGAAACGGAGCGAAACCTTCGGCTGGTCCGGCATCTGACTGATGCCAGTCCGGAAATGCCCAGGCTGTATCCTGCACCTGCAGATGTGGAGCGGATAAAGGCATTGTTGCCGCCCGGGCAGCAATATGTTTGCATCGCTCCAACATCGGTGTGGTTTACGAAACAGTTTCCGGCCCACAAATGGCTGGAGTTGATCCGGCATTTTCCGGACCATTGCGCCGTAATATTGCTTGGGGGACCGGATGATGCTTTGGTGTGTGCCCAAATGATCCGCGATGCCGCACGTCCGGATATGTATAATATGGCCGGGAAGCTGAGTTTCCTGGAGTCAGCCGCACTAATGCAGGGCGCCGCTATGAACTATGTCAACGACTCCGCGCCGATGCACCTGGCTTCTGCAGTGAATGCTCCGGTTGCGGCAGTATTTTGCTCTACGCTTCCACAGTTCGGCTTTACACCGCTTTCTGTTACGCGGTACGTGATCGAAACGCAGTCGGCTCTTTCCTGTCGCCCTTGTGGGTTGCATGGCCGCTCCTCCTGTCCGGAAGGGCACTTTGCCTGCGCAGAATCCATAGAATGGGCACAATTTCCCCTGCCTACAGCCGTCGAGTAAGCGGTCGAAAATTTTTTTTTACGGTTTTTGGTGACTTTTTTTCGGGTGGGCGTCCTAAAAGTGATTTTTTACAAGAGCGGCAATTTTTTTCAGGAATTTGCATCTTTTAAGGCTATATGTAAAAAATATTTAAAGTGTTGTGGCGGTATTTTGCCGTCTTGCCAATCCCGAAAGTCGAATTTTGAGGTAATAAAATTGAGGGAGCGGCGTTTTTTTTGAGAAAACGGTAGAAAAAAGTTTGTAAGTGGAAAAAATGCCATATATTTGCATTCATAATTGATCAACAAGCGTGGCAACACGCCGGTCAAAATCCCGATAAAAAATCTTTGTTGTTCCCGTTTCTTCTGAAGTAAGGTGCAGTAACTCCAAAGGTTTACAGGTTCGAAGAAAACTTTGCTTGACAAAGCGCTTTTGACCGCTTAACCGGGAATTGAACACAAACCCTGATTCAAACGTTCGGATCAGCAGCATTTTGAAAGAAAAGTAGTTTGGATCTGAGATCCGGCTAACAAGAAATATCCGGCTAGCTCTGCATGCCGGAAAGAGTAAACCGAAGGCGGGGGCCCTCCGGCCCTTTCAAATGAGAAAGGGCGGAGGGCTGTTTTTTAACTGTCTTCTCCAACAGACAATTCTACATACCGACATACTGTTAGAAAGCAAGAAACCGGCTGTGCATCCTGTGCACGGCCGGTTTTGTTTTTGTATGCTGTTCGCTGAAGCAGATTGCGGTTACCTGGAAGCCACCACAACTTTTCGAAGGTGTACCGCGCCATCTGCTGTTCCCATCTGCAGAAGATAAATACCTGCCGGCAACCCGCTTGTTTTGATCTGCAGGTCATGCGTTCCGGCCAGCCATTGGCTATTCCGTACCAAATTGCCGGTGGCTGTAAACAGCCGGACCTGGGCCGGTGTACCCGTCTCCTGCCGGTGGATGGTCAGCAAGTCACTGACGACCGGATTGGGGAATACCAGTATTTCGCCTGCAGCAGTAGCAGTTTCCGTAGATGAACTTCCCGTAATTTTCAACAAGTGCAGGCCGTTCTGCATATCACCGGCAATGATCGTTCCTGAGGGTAGCCAGGGATAGCTTCCCCAGTTGCCGAAATACTGGTTGTACTGGGTGTTCTGCGGATGCGTATCATAATAGGCGATCCGGACGGGTGCTGTGGGATTGCTGATATCGTAAACATGCAACCCATCCTCATACTGCGAGTTGAAGAGCAGGTTGTCCCGGATATATACATTATGCGGAATGGCATTATGCATTCCGGCAGGAAGGAGCGGATCGAGGAAAGAGCCGGCCACTTCCAGGTTGGCATTCCCCATATCCTGCAGATCGATGATCAGGATCGGCCTCCCGGACGGGATCTCTTCCGTACAATATGCATAGCGCCCGTCGGCGCTCAACCAGTTATTATGCTGGTATCCGGTAACCGGCAGGCTGGCGATCACCTTGGGCGTATCGACATCCGTGTAGTCGTAGACAAAGTACCCGGTAAACCCGGAAGAGGCGTATACCGTATCGTTGCGCACATAGCTATCGTGAATATACCCACCGAGCAGGGCGCGGGACGCCAGCACGGTCGGTTGGTCGGGGTCCTGGCTGATGTCGAGTACCAGAAGGCCCTGATTGGCGGCATTGCTTCCGTTGAGGTAAATACGGCCGGAAACGGTATCCAGTGTGATCGTGTGCGCGCTGTTAAAAAATTCATTACTGTAATAGGTACGGATAATGGTATCTGGGGCATTGTTAAAATCAAAGATCATGAGCCCTTCTGTCGTGGCATCCGACACACCGTAGACCCGGTTTTTATAGGATTTGAATTCCCGCCAGACGGTATTGGCTTTCCCCTCATATTTACCAACCAGTTCCGGGAGTGTAGGGTCGGTAATATTAAAGATAAGTACATGACGTGCCCCGCCCAGAATCGCATATTCCTGACCGTTTACGGCTAGTCCCCAGCAACCGCTATATTGCACATTGAGGTTGCCGGGCGACCCGACCGGGAGTGAGTCGTCATCCCAGTGGGCCAGCAGGGTCATGTTGAGGGCATCCTGGGAGAACAGGAAGGAGGAAGGGGCAAGCAGGAGAAAAAGTGCTAATAGCAGACGCATCTTTGTGTTCAATAAATGGATAATGGTGTTCTTCATGAAGACTGTTTAATTTGCCGGCACCCGGGCAACCAGCGTTGACATACGGGCGTCAGTAGGGCACTATGCCCAAAACAGGACCGCAAAAAATAGGTTTCAACCAACGGCAAAAGTAGGACAATATGAAAAGATCAGTTTGGTTCACCGGAATAATGCTCATAATGAGCATTTCGCTACTCCCGGGTCAAAAGTACAGCAATGAATTTCTGGCTATTGGCGTGGGCGCACAGGCGCATGGTATGGCGGGTGCCCAGACTGCCCATGTTGCGGATATTACGGCTGCATACTGGAACCCGGCCGGCCTTACTGAAATTGATGCGCCGTTCCAGGTGGCGGCGATGCATGCCGAATGGTTTGTCGGGGTTTCCCAATATGACTACCTGAGTTTTGGTAAAGCACTCAACCGGGATCAGCGGTCCTACCTGGCTATTTCACTGATCCGGCTGGGGATCGATAATATCCCGTATACGATAAACCTGGTCAATCCTGACGGGACAGTTAATTATGATAACGTGACCTCTTTTTCAGCTGCCGACTATGCACTGATGGGGAGTTATGCCCGTAAACTGCGCAATCCGGCCTTTGCCGTTGGCGGCTCGGTCAAGGTAATCCGCCGTGTTATCGGTTCTTTTGGTGGCGCCTGGGGGTTTGGCGCCGATATGGGGGTGCAGTACCGGAAGGGAAGGTGGATGCTGGGTATCCAGGGGCGCGACCTGACAACTACCTTCAACGCCTGGTCTTTTGATCTGACAGAACGGGAAAAGGAGGTGTTTACCCAAACCAATAACGAGATCCCGACCAGCAGCACCGAAATTACCCGGCCGCGCTTTATCCTGGGTGCTGCCTACCGGGCAAGGGTAGGGGAGAAGACGACCCTGCTGCCGGCGATCGATCTGGAATGGACAACCGACGGCCAGCGAAATGTGCTGATCCATTCCAGCGCGATCAACATCGATCCCCGTATTGGTATTGAGGCAGATTACAACAAACTGGTCCAACTACGGATCGGTGTAGGTAATTTTCAACGGGTACGTGACGACTTTGATCCGGACAAAGAAACACTTACGTTGCAACCTAATTTTGGTGTAGGTCTGCGGCTGGGACGGGTCCAGTTGGATTATGCCCTTACCGATATCGGCAACCTGAGTCAGGTGTTGTACTCGCATATTTTCTCTGTACGGGTAGATTTTCGCCAGCGGAATCGCCCGGTGTCTCCGGGTACGGACATGTAGCCTGTACATACGTCAGTCGTCATTTCTGCCATGATATAGATGTGCCTACCTCCTCCAATTGTTTACAAAATTGGAGGAGGTTACATTTTTTTTGTCCATTTTATTGGTGCAATTGAACCCTGCCGTATATTTGTCTCGGCTATTCAAGCCACTTTCTTCTACTAATCCGACGGTTTTTTCCATCCCAGGCTCTCCCAACCGCCATTTCCGATTTTAAAGTATGCATTGTTTTAATCCTTACCACGACCCGTAATTGGCTACACATGGTGGCTGGGTGAATGTACGCTCCTAACGTGTACTCCGTTTACCTGTCGCTGCTATTGTGCCATTATAATCTCATGGTTGCCCCTCCGGTTAGGCTCGCGGTGAGGGGCTTTTTTTATTTCTCTACGGTCAGACATGCTACCCTGCAGGTATCGACCGGTTTCCCATTCCTTCTTTACCTTTTTCCGAATTACTTGCATTGGGAGTTTCCTCTCAGGCAACATGTACCGCGTTTTAAGCCATGGGCCCGTTCCGGGCTTTTGGAGACCAGATTGGTCGCCACGGCTATTTCCATATAACTTCATAAAAGAGCCTGCACTGGTTAAATTCCGCTTTCCCAAAGCGAGATTTGTTGCAGCTGAGTACTTACCTTCGTACCACTGCATCTGTAACTCAGTCCTATGTTTTTGTCATTTCCGGATTATTTTTTGTGGGGAACCTCAACTGCCGCCGCTCAGGTGGAGACCGCGGGTGATCATCCGTGGCGGGGGCTTACAGCAAAAGATGGCTATCGCTTTGAGCGGACTACCGATCATGAAAAGCGACGGGAGGAGGATGCGGCTTTTATTACCCGGTTTGGTTCAGTTTACCGGTGTGGAGTGGATTGGTCCCGGTTGCAGCCGGCTCCACTGGCAAAGTTCGATCCGGCAGTGGTGGATGAGTATTGCACGTTCTTTGAATACCTGAAAAAAAGAGGTGTGTCGCTGATGTTCGTGCTGCACCATTTTTGCCATCCGAACTGGTTTGAGGATAAAGGGGGCTGGACAAAAGAGCAAAACATAGAATACTTTGTTAACTATACCCAGCAGTGCATTAAATATTTTGGGAAATATGCAGGCTATTGGAATACCTTCAATGAACCCAATGTATATGCCTATAACGCCTTTTTCTCCGGCGACTTTCCGCCGCACAAAAAAGGCAAATACCTGCTGGCCAACCGGGTGCTTGACAATATGGGGCAGGCGCATGACATTGCCCGGCTCCTGATCCGGGAAAAACATAAAAAAGCGCCGGTCGGGATCTCGCTGAACACGGCCAGCTTCGAGGCTGCCAATATTTGGGGCGTGCTTCCAGTAGCCTTTTCCCGGTGGTGGTTCATGACACGGGCGTTTTCTCCTTTCCGTAAATCCGATTTTATCGGACTGAGTTATTATGCCCATGTTCTATTCGACCCGCTACCGGTAGATACCATCAACCGACCGGACAAAGTGCGCCAGCTGGATTTGCCACATGACAAAATGTGGTTGTACAACCCGGCCGGACTGGGACAGGTGCTCCGGAATTTCTGGCAAAAGTATCGCAAGCCGATCATCATTACCGAGAACGGTATTTGTACGGATGACGACCGGACCCGGGTGCAGGCAATTCGCGACTATCTTGGCGTGTGCCATGCCGCAATACAAGACGGCGTAGATCTCCGGGGATATATCCATTGGAGTACCTGGGATAACTTTGAATGGCATCTGGGGCCAACATATCGGTTCGGCCTGGTACGGGTAAACCTGGACACCATGGAGCGAACTATGACCGGAGCTGGCCTTTTTTATGAACAGGTGGTGCTGCAGGGAGGTGTTGAAGTGTGACCTGATTTTTTATACACCCAAAATGCTCAAATCAATGATGCGCCTGCCTTTATTTCTTTGGATCGCTGTACTGCCTGTGTGTTTGTCTGCGCAGGTATTTATGCGTCCGGTTGACCATGCGGCATCCCTGGCCCTGGGTGGGGCGTCTGTTGCTTATCCTGGATTGGAAATCGGATTGGGCAATGATGCCATGGCTGGCATGCGTGGACAATCCGGCGCATTGGCTGGTTCTGCGATCCCCTATGGCATTTCTGGTTGGAGTACGGCCACACTGCAAGGGTTTCTTCCAATTGGAGCCTCAAACGGGGTCGGGGCGGAGATTAATATTTCCGGCATCCCAACCTATCGTGAACAGCGATACCGACTGCTGTACGGTCGTCGTCTGGCAGAGAAAGTGTGGCTGGGAGGAAGTGTACACGTGTTGCGGGTAGCAGCTCCCGAATATGGTAATGCCTCCACAGCAACCTTTAGTCTGGGTGTACTGGCCAATCCTGTCTCTTCGGTTTGGCTGGGAGCAATGGTGCAAAATCCGTTTCAACAAGAAATGGCTGGAACTGTACTTCCCGCAGTATTACGACTGGGGGCAGCCTGGTGTGTTTCTGCAACCCTGACCATGCTGGCAGAGGTGGAAAAAGACCTGGATTACCCGTCTCAGGTAAAAGCTGGGGTAGAATACCGGCCTGCCCGACCGCTGGTGCTGCGGATGGGGGTACGGACCGGCCCCGGCCGGGTTTGTTTTGGAGCAGGCTTGCGTATACAACGTAACCTCGAGATCGGCACAGCGGCAGAATGGCATCCCGACCTGGGTTTAACCCCGGCGGCCATGCTTGTCTGGAGAAAAAAGCAATATTCGTTTTGACTCAGGTTGCCACATCAGTTATGGATCTGGGCCACTTTTGTCCGGGCACTATGAACGGCGTTTTAATATTCCCTACCTTTGCCGGCGCTTAATCAAAACCTGATCTGAAATGCAACATATTTCTGTTATTGGCGGTGGCACCATGGGGAATGGTATCGCCCACGTTTTTGCACAAAACGGATATGCAGTGACCCTGATTGATGTTGCCTCTTCCGCCCTGGATAAGGCATTGGTCACGATCGCTAAAAACCTCGACCGTCAGATTAATAAAGGTACGCTGACAGAGGCCGATAAAGCTGCGACACTCAAACGTATCCATCCGATGACGGATCTAAAGGAAGGGGTGTCCAACGCTGATCTTATTGTGGAGGCGGCTACAGAAAATATAGACCTGAAGCTGAAGATCTTTGCCGACCTGGACGCTTATGCACCGGCCGACTCGATCCTCGCAACCAACACCAGCAGCATTAGTATTACCCGGATTGCTGCCGCTACCAGGCGGCCGGACAAGGTGATCGGCATGCACTTCATGAATCCGGTACCTGTGATGAAACTGGTGGAGGTGATCCGGGGATATGCCACCACGGATTCAGTTACTGAAACAGTGATGGAACTGTCCCGTAAACTGGGTAAAGTGCCGGTGGAAGTGAATGACTACCCCGGTTTTGTCGCTAACCGGATCCTGATGCCCATGATCAATGAGGCGATTTATACCTTGTATGAAGGTGTCAGTGGGGTAGAGGGGATCGATACGGTCATGAAGCTGGGAATGGCGCATCCGATGGGGCCGCTGCAACTGGCCGACTTTATCGGCCTGGATGTCTGCCTGGCTATCCTGCGGGTGCTGCATGACGGATTTGGCAATCCGAAATACGCGCCATGTCCCCTGCTCGTTAACATGGTCACTGCCGGTAAGTTAGGCGCCAAGAGCGGTGAGGGCTTCTACGTACACACACCAGGGAGTAAAGACCTTGTAGTAGCGCCCGGTTTGCGGTAGTCCAGACTTCCCGGCGATTTTGGCATCTGACCAGGTTGTGTACTAGTGGAAAAAAGCGAATCCGATCCCGAAAGACCACCACATCTTTCGATGGTAATGCCATTCGCTCCCGATCTCGCTGGCATAGTCTTTCCCGAACATCAGCCCCAGGCTGTACTGTTCCAGTTGTAGGATAATGCCAGTACTCCAGGTGAGTCCGGGTACAACTTCTGCTTCAACCAGGCTGCGGTCCAAGCTGGTATTGCTGTCATTGATATTGACAAAGGTCAGTCCAGCTGCCATGGGGATGATCAGAGCATGATCCTTTTCTGTCGACAATCGTCTGGTGAGTCCAATAAAGGCCCCGACGGTTACGTCTGTGGTGAGCCGGAAGGAGTTGGTTTCGGCTTTAGGGCGGATCTTGAAAGGGAGGGTCAGTTGCCCGCCTGTTATATGAAACCCCTGCCAGAATCCCTTGCCTTTCTTCGTTATGTTGGACGGGCCGGTTTCGGCCGCCGCAGTGACCTCATCTGCCATCACTGGTGGTTCAACGAGTGTGGTATCTGCCGCTGCCGGCTGCCCCAGTAGTAAGGACAACGGAGCTATCAATAATATGGTGCAGTTTAAAATCTTGTTTGGAGGAGACATGAACAGCAGTAAATTCTATGGTGCTAACGCATTATTAACAATATATTGTAGATTAAAATTCAGTTTTTTTAAAAAGAATGTCTGAGTGCTGTTCTTAGGTGTGTCAACGCTCCGGAATATTACCCGAATTAACTTTGAAATACCGGTGCTGTTGTACAAAAAGGAATATCCTTCTGTTGTTATCTTCGCCCTGTTATGAATGTGGAAGATATACTGCGCGATATCCGGGCGGGAAAGTTCCGGCCGGTTTATTTCCTCCATGGAGAAGAACCATTCTTTATTGATCAGGTAGAGGCCGGCATCGATAAGCATGCCTTGTCAGAGGCGGAAAAGGGGTTCAATCAAACGATCTTGTACGGAAAAGATGTGGACCCCCTGACCTTGCTGGACCATTTACGCCGCTATCCGATGATGAGTGAGCGGCAGGTTGTGATCCTGCGGGAGGCACAGGAGATGCGAAACATCGGTGATCTGGCTGCATATGTGGAAAAACCAATGGATACCACGGTCTTTGTCGTTTGCCACAAGCATAAGAAATATGATATGCGGAGCAGGCTCGGCAAAGCGCTTAAGGCGAATGCCATTGTGTTGGAAAGCAAAAAGATGTACGACAATCAGGTAACGGACTGGATCATCAGTTACTGCAAGTCGCGAAAACTAAGCATTGAAATGCCGGCGGCCGTACTTATTGCCGAATACCTGGGTACTGATCTGGCAAAAATTTCCAACGAGCTGGAAAAGCTGGCGCTGAATGTACCTGCTGAAACGACAATCACTGCACTCCATGTGCAGGAATATATAGGCATCAGCAAAGACTACAACGTCTATGAACTTCAAAAGGCTTTTGCCAGCCGCGATCAGCCAAAAATTGCCCGCATCCAGCAGTATTTCACTGCCAATATCCGGAAGAACCCACTTATCGTTACCATTGCCAGCCTCTACGCGTATTTTTCCAAAGTGTATATGCTGCATTTTCTCCGGAATAACAGCGATGCAGAAAAACTGCAGGCACTTGGCCTGCGTTCCGATTGGTTCCTGAAGGAATACAAACTGGCTGCCGGTAATTATTCACTGGCACAAACCGAACAGATCCTGCATCTGCTCCGGGAATACGACCTGCGGTCCAAAGGCGTCGACACCGATACCACGCATACCGGAGACAGTGCATTGACCCAGGAACTTTTTTGGAAAATGCTGCATG
>SBHD01000053.1 GCA_006226345.1 Bacteroidota bacterium
TTAGAAAAAAACAAATTGAAAAACAGATAATTTGGTGTCAAAGGGTGGTAAAATGTGGTAAAAGGGATTACATTTGTGGCAGAGCTATGGGTAAATAGTGCCCATGCGTACACATTGTTCAATTAGTCCCTCTTAGCGTGAAACTCATCGGAGAATTTCCGGTAGCCATTGATAATAAAGGCCGGCTTCGTTTGCCAACGGCCTTGCTACGTCAACTTGGCGAGAAGCCCTCGGATCCGGGTGGCTATGAGTTTGTGCTTAACCGCGGCTTCGAAAAATGCCTCACCTTATATCCGAAGCCCGTGTGGGACGAGATCAGTGTTAAACTTAGTCGTCTCAATCGATTCAACGACCGCAACCGTATGTTCTTCCGTTCCTTTTACCTCGGCGCTGCGCCGGTGGCCTCGGACAGCGCTGACCGTATTCTGCTGCCAAAGCCGCTGATGGATTACGCCAGTCTGGGATCGGAAGCTATACTTATTGCCATGGATGACCGTATCGAAATTTGGTCGCCAGAGCACTATGAGGCAATGCTCAGCATCGACCCAAACCAGTTTGCGGATCTTGCCAATGATGTTATGGGTGGCGGAGAAGAAGGGGTAGGGGATACGGATGATCCGTTTTGAGCAGGATTTTAACTCGTAGCCACAAACTCAAAATGTTGACATGTATCACGCTCCCGTCTTACTTCAGGAATCGCTCGAGGCACTGCACATCCATCCGGATGGCGTGTATGTTGACGCGACGTTTGGAGGTGGCGGACATGCGGCCGGTATACTTCAGCAACTGGGTGACAACGGTCACCTGTACGGATTCGATCAGGATGAAGATGCCCTTGAAAATGCAGGAAGGCCCCCGTTCGATTCACACCAGGGCTTCCATTTTATCCCCTCGAATTTTCGCTATTTGAAACGACAGATGCGGGTATCCGGTGTCCGGCCCGGTTCGGTTGATGGCATACTGGCCGATCTGGGTGTTAGCAGTCACCAGCTGGATACGCCGGAACGTGGGTTTAGCTACCGTTTTGATGCACTCCTGGATATGCGGATGAATAAGAAAGACGGGCAAACAGCCGCCGATATCCTGAATGCTTTTACTCCGGACGAGCTGCAGCAAGTGTTTGGCCGCTACGGAGAGGTGCGGAATGCCCGTACGCTTGCAAATGCCTGCGTACAATTCCGTGATAAAAGCCGGTTCAGAACTACGGGTGACCTGGTAAGCCTTTGTGAGCCCCTGGTGATCGGTGAACGTTGGCGGTATCTCTCCCAGGTTTTTCAGGCACTCCGGATAGCCGTAAATGATGAGATGGGAGCGCTGCTGGCTTTTTTGGAGGGTGCTACCGAAATGCTGAAAAGCGGCGGCCGGCTGGTTGTGATAACATATCATTCGTTGGAAGACCGCATGGTGAAAAACTGGATTAAGACGGGGAATCCGGATGGTATAATGAAACAGGATTTTTACGGGAATATCGAACGCCCGTTTGAAGTGATCACCAAGAAGCCCATTGAGCCGACAGCGGCTGAAATAAATGAAAATCCAAGAGCTCGCAGTGCTAAACTGCGGATCGGTGAAAAAAAATAATAATGGCAAATAAATTACTTAACTCATTGAATATCAGCCACCAGTCTACGGAGTGGGTGTTCAATAATTTTTCTTTTTTGCTGTTTCTGGGCTTCCTGGCGCTGGTTTATATCGCCAACGCACATTTTGCTGAGAAAAACGTCCGGGAAATCCAGTTGCTACAAAAAGAGATCAAAGAGTTGAAATGGGAATATACTTCTATTAAAAGTGAAACCATGTCCAAATCCATCCAATCCAGACTAGATGCCAATCTGCGTCCGGAGGGACTGCGACTGGTTGATTCAGGACCTAAAGTCATTGTAGCAGAACAATAAACTCGACTAATACCCCCAAACCAGCGTCCGATTATGTTGAACATCAAAAATGAAGTCCTCGTCCGTCTTTACCTGCTGGCAGCTGCCGTGCTGCTGGGAGCGGTGGTGATTTCCGGCAGGCTGTACCAACTGTCGGTTGTACAGGCGCCGAAGTGGGAAGCGAAGGCGGACAGTCTTTTCCTCAAGTTCGTGGATGTTCGGGCCGACCGTGGGAATATCCTGGCATCGGATGGAAGCCTCCTGGCTACCTCCCTGCCTTTTTTTGATGTGCACTTTGACGCCAAAGCAGAAGGGTTGACGGATGAGGCATTTATGGAAAACCTTGACAGCCTCTCCTGGATGCTGTCAACGTATATCGATCAGCAATATACGCCGGGCGCATACAAGGACTGGCTGCTGGCGCTCCGGAATGCCGACCCGAGTACCCGCGGGATCCGGTACGTGCCGATTGCCCGTGATCTGCCGTATAACAAGATGCAGCTGGTGAAACAATTTCCGCTTTTCCGGCTCGGGCGGTACAAAGGCGGCCTGATCGTGGAGCAAAAATCCAAACGCGAGCGGCCGTTTAAACTGCTGGCGCAACGTACGATCGGCTATGTGCGGGAAGGCGCTTTGCCGGTTGGTCTGGAAGGTAGTTTTGACAAGGTGCTGGGTGGTAATATGGGTAAACAACTTATGCTGCGGGTGCCCGGTGATGTGTATATTCCGGTTAACGACCTGGCTGAGATCGAACCCAATTCGGGTGATGATATTGTAACCACATTGGATATCAATATTCAGGATGTGGCCGAGCGCGCCTTGTTGGATGCCTGTAAGGCGCATGAGGCCGATCATGGTTGCGCAGTGGTTATGGAGGTCAAGACCGGCGCCATCCGGGCGATCGCCAATATCGGCCGGATCGAAGAGGGGTGGTGGGAAAAATACAATTATGCCGTTGGCGAGCGGGTGGAGCCTGGTTCTATGTTCAAACTGGCATCCTTTATGGCCATGCTCGAAGACGGCTTTGTCGATGATTTCAACGAACAGGTGCCGGTCTACCAGGGCAAAGTGAAGTTCTATGACGAAGAACTGGTTGATGCTACCCGGCATGGTCTGGACTCCATGAGTATCCTGGAGATATTCGCTCAATCTTCCAACGTCGGTACGGCCACCCTTGTACAAAAATACTACGGTGATAACCGGAAGGCAGCGGCTTTTGTCGATCGCCTGAAATCTTTTGGCCTTGCCCGACCAACCGAAATAGAGATCGGCGGGGAGGAGGCTCCGGTGCTTAAGTCGCCGGAAGACAACAAAAGCGGCTGGTCCGGCACTACGCTACCATGGATGAGTATCGGTTATGAGATGTTACTGACCCCGCTGCAGCTTTTAACGTTTTATAATGCCGTTGCCAATGACGGGCGTATGATGAAGCCCTACCTGGTCGAACGCGTAGAGAATTACGGAGAAACGATAAAGGAGTTTCGCCCGGTAACCCTGAAACGCAGTATAGCCAGCCGGAAAACTATCCGAAAGGCCAAGGAACTGCTCACCGAGGTAGTCAACAACGGTACGGCCCGAAATATCCGTACTGATTTGTTTCAGATCGCGGGTAAAACAGGGACGGCCCAGTTGAACTATCACAAGTTTAAGCCAGCAGCCGGAATCCGGCACCAGGCCGGTTTTTGCGGCTTTTTTCCTGCCGACAATCCGGTTTACTCCTGTATTGTGGTGATCAGCGAACCCAAGCGTGGCGGATACCACGGCGCGGAAGCCGCTGCCCCGGTATTCCGGGAGATTGCCAAGCAGTGTTATGCGCTGAAAGGCGAACTGCATCCACCGGTGAACAGCCAGGAAGCACAGCCTTTGCCGGGCAACCAACTGCCGGTCGTAGATGCCGGATCCGGGAAGGATCTGCGTAATGCGCTGGACTGGCTGGACCTGGAATGGTATGGCGAAAAGCAAATGCCCGAATGGGGAGTGCTTAAACCGGAAAAGGACTCTCTGATGATGCTGCCGCGTCTGGTTTCAGAGAAAAAAGTGCCGCTGGTCGTTGGTATGGGGCTTAAAGATGCCGTATACCTGTTGGAAAACCGGGGATGCCGGGTGCGGGTAAAAGGAGTGGGTAAGGTCGCCCGCCAAAGCCTGGCGCCGGGTACGGTTATTCACGGCAGGCGTACGATTGTATTATACCTGAATTAAAATTTGTACACCGGACCCGTCCGGAATACGCTTGAAATACCTGACTTGAATACACCCAATATTGAAAACGCTCGTCGAATTGCTCACTACCGTTCCCGGTGTACGGGAAATTACCGGAAATACGGCGGTTTCTATCAAAAATCTATGTTTTGATAGCAGGCGTATAGAGTCGGGCGATTGTTTTTTCGCTATACAGGGTGTACAATCTGACGGACATCAGTTCATTGACAAGGCAATAGAAAAAGGCGCCATCGCTATTATTTGTGACCGCCAGGAGACCCGGGTAACAAATCCTGCTGTTACCTGCGTTGTAGTAGAAGACAGTGCAGTTGCTCTTGGTTTTATGGCTTCAGCCTGGTTTGATCACCCTTCCCGTGCTTTACAGGTGGTAGGTGTGACAGGAACGAACGGTAAGACAACCGTCACGACACTGTTATATGAACTGTTTACGGTCCTGGGTGAAAAAGCAGGACTGATAGGCACAGTGGAGAACCGGATTGCCGGTCAGATCCTGCCCAGTAACTATACCACACCAGATGCAGTTGCCCTGCAACAGTTGCTGCGGCAAATGGCGGATGCCGGGTGCACCAGGGTTTTTATTGAAGCCAGCAGCCATGCTATTGTACAGCACCGGATTACCGGAATAATACTTGCCGGCGCGGTTTTTACCAACCTGACACACGAACACCTCGACTACCACCAGACGTTCGCTGCATACCGGGATGCCAAGAAGTTGCTTTTTGACTCCCTGCCGGGTACTGCATTCGCCCTGACGAATGCGGACGATAAAAACGGCCGGTTTATGCTACAGAATACTGCGGCAGCACAACAAACCTACGGACTGAAATCTCCGGCTACATTCAAAGCAAAAATATTGGAAGACTCCCTGGCTGGCTTGCAGATGCAACTGGACCAGGAAACCATACATGCCCGGCTGATCGGCACCTTTAATGCCTATAACCTGACCGCTGTATATGGTACAGCCCGGTTACTGGGTGTGGATAAAATGGAAGCCCTGACGGCAATAAGCAACCTTAGGGGAGCAGAAGGCCGCTTTGAGGCTGTGCCTAATCCTCATCAGCCGGGCAGCCTGGCTATTGTCGATTATGCTCATACGCCAGATGCACTGGAAAATGTGCTGGAGACTATCGTAAAACTAAAAAAATCCGGATCCAGGGTGATCACAGTTGTTGGATGCGGAGGAGATCGCGATAAAACCAAGCGTCCGAAAATGGCCCGTATCGGTGCACGTTACAGCGATCAACTGGTGTTAACCAGTGATAACCCCCGAACCGAAGACCCTGCCAGGATCCTGCAGGAGATGGAAGCGGGCCTTGACAAGGAAATGCTGCAAAAAACCCTGGTTATTGAAAATCGTGAGCAGGCGATAAAGACCGCCTGCCGTCTTGCCGGCCCGGCCGATGTAATTCTCGTAGCCGGAAAAGGCCATGAAAAGTATCAGGAAATACAAGGGATAAAATATCCTTTTGATGATAAAAAAATGCTACTGGAATATTTTGAATAGAACCAGCAGTATAAAGATATAATAGTGGAGGGACTATTATTTTGAACAGTCGCTGAGAGGCGATGTAAAATTGCCTCTCAGCATATTTTGAACTACTCTGATTATTTGAAAAACTATTAATTAACGGCAATCAGCCTGCAACCGACTGCAATATGTTGTACCACTTTTTTGAATGGCTGGAGCGTACCCAGGATTGGCCTGGCGCAGGATTGTTTCAATACACATCCTTTCGCGCTGGTGCTGCTGTTATCCTGTCGCTGGTGATCTCCCTGATTATCGGCCGCCGTATCATCAACGGGTTACAGCGACTGCAGATTGGCGAGAATATCCGGGAGCTGGGCCTGAAAGGGGAAAACCTGAAGGCCGGCACGCCAACCATGGGTGGTATTATCATAATTGCAGCAACCCTTATTCCATGTCTGCTACTGGCGCGTCTGGATAATATCTATATCCTGTTGATGTTATTTTCCACGATCTGGATGGCGACGATCGGTTTTGTGGATGACTATATCAAAGTGTTCAAAAAGGATAAAAAAGGACTCAAGGGTATTTTCAAGATCATGGGACAGGTTGGTCTGGGCCTGATCGTAGCGGTAACGATGCTGGTTAGCGATGAAGTTGTGGTACGGATGGAGCCTGAAGTTGCCCGCCAATATGGTTATACGGTCATGAATACCGTACCAGTGCAGGAAGGAGACGTGGTAAAAGAACTGGTGCACGTAAAAGCCCCGATCACCAATGTGCCGTTCTTTAAGAATAATGAATTGGACTACTCCCGGGTATTGTGGTTCCTGGGTGATAATGCCAGGGATCTGGTGTGGATCGTTTTTGTCCTGATGGCCATCCTGGTTATCACGGCGGTAAGCAATGGTGCTAACCTGACAGATGGACTGGATGGTCTTGCTGCGGGGGTTTCCGCAATTGTGATCGCTGCGCTTGGTGTGATGGCCTATGTGAGTGGTAACTCAGTTGCAGCCGACTACCTGAATATCCTGTTTATTCCGAACTCCAACGAGCTGGTGATCTTTTCCGGTTGCCTGTTGGGAGGCTGCATTGGCTTCTTGTGGTATAATGTTTTTCCTGCACGGGTATTTATGGGCGATACGGGAAGCCTGACTCTGGGAGGGATTATTGCCGCCCTTGCTATTGTCTTGCGGAAAGAGTTGTTGATCCCGCTTTTGTGTGGGGTGTTTTTGATTGAAAATGTATCGGTAATGCTACAGGTCTGGTACTTCAGGCGGACCAAAAAGAAATACGGTGAGGGACGCCGGATATTTAAAATGGCGCCCTTACACCACCATTATCAGAAAGAAGGATACCATGAGGTGACTATTTCCGTGCGGTTCTGGATTGTACAGATCCTGTTGGCCGTATTAACGATCATCACCTTAAAGATCAGGTAAATGAACAAGATAAAATCCGTCATAGTACTCGGCGCCGGTGAATCCGGAACAGGTGCCGCGCTCCTGGCCCAATGGCTGGGCTATGCGGTTTTTGTCTCCGATAAAAATGCGATCAAGCCTGCCTTCAAGGCAGAACTGGAACAGCACGAAATAGCTTATGAGGAGCAGCAGCACAGCCTGGACAGGATCCTGCGTGCCGACCTGGTGATCAAAAGCCCGGGTATCCCGGAGCGGGTTGAAGTGTTGCAGGCCGTGCGGCAAGCTGGTATTCCGGTATGGGGCGAGATTGAATTTGCCTGGCGGCATATGCCGGCCTCTGCCAGGGTGGTGGCGATCACCGGTAGCAACGGTAAGACTACCACTACCGGACTGATCCATCACATTCTGAAAACCGGCGGCGTAAATGCCGTACTGGGCGGCAATATTGGTAAAGCCTTTGCCCGCGTTGTGTTGAAAGACCTGGAAGTGCCGGCCGCCAGCCGTGTATACGTGATCGAAGTAAGCAGTTTTCAACTGGAAGACGTAGTGGATTTCCGCCCGGATATTGCTGTACTGCTGAATATTACACCGGATCACCTGGATCGCTATGAGTACAGTATGGAGCTGTATGCGGGCGCCAAATTCCGGATTGCTGAAAATCAGAATAGTACGGATGTGTTTATCTACAATGAAGACGACCCGGTGATCGGCGTCTTCATGGGTAAGCATGTGCTGCATTCTCAGAAAGTGGCTGTCAATCATGCCCAGTACCGGCATGGCACTATTTCGGTTGGCCCGGGTAATTCATTTGACCTTCATGCCGGCAAGTTGCGTGGCCCGCATAATGCGTTCAATGCGGCTTGTGCCGTTCAGGTAGCCCGGATGCTCGGGGTGGTACCGGAACGAATCCAAGAAGCATTGAACACCTTCAGCCCGCCACCGCACCGGATGGAAGTCATAGCAACTGTGCAGGGAGTGACGTATATCAATGACAGCAAGGCAACCAATGTAGATGCTGTTTTTTATGCCCTGCAGGCCATGGAACAACCTACGATCTGGATCGTTGGCGGGCAGGACAAGGGAAATGATTACACGCC
Organism: Bacteroidota bacterium; assembly: GCA_006226345.1. Lineage (GTDB taxonomy): Bacteria > Bacteroidota > Bacteroidia > Chitinophagales > Saprospiraceae > M3007. The sequence continues at coordinate 8,078 of SBHD01000053.1, forward strand.
CCTGCAACCCTTGGTACAGGAAAAGGTGAAAGCCATTGTCTGTCTTGGTGTAGATAACCGCCCGATCCGTTCAGCCTTTGACGGAGCGCAAAAACCGATTGTGGAGACGGGAAGCGCAGCGGAGGCTGTTCTGGAAGCCAGCAAAATGGCTGATACCGGCGATGTGGTATTGTTGAGCCCTGCTTGTGCCAGTTTTGACCTTTTTAAGAACTACGAAGACCGGGGCGAGCAATTCCGCGTGGCGGTTTTAGCCCTGGCCAATACAAACACCACTAAACCATCACAACTAAACGCCTGATTGAATTATGTCACTCGGTAACCGAATAGCAGCAGAACTTCGCGGCGACCGCACCATCTGGATGATCATTGCAGTACTGACCATCATCAGTATCCTGTCGGTATATTCGGCCACCGGATCACTGGCCTGGCAGGCGCGCGGCGGTAATACCACCACCTATTTGCTCCGGCACTCCATTATGCTGGGCTTCGGCTTGTTCCTGATCTATGTCTGCCACTTGCTCCATTACCGGCGCTACCAACAGATGGCGCCCTTCCTCCTGTTGGTGTCGGTACCCCTGCTGGCGTTTACGCTGTTGTTTGGTCAAAGTATAAACGAAGCGGCGCGCTGGATCGAAATTCCGATCCTGTCGTTCAGCTTCCAGCCTTCCGATTTTGCCAAACTGGCCCTGGTGGTGTATATCGCCAAGGCGCTTACAAAAAAGCAGGAATACATCACCAACTTCAAGGAGGCGTTTTTGCCGATCATTGTACCGGTGCTGATCGTGTGCGCTCTGATCGCTCCGGCCAACCTGTCCAATGCCCTGGTACTGTTCAGTACCTGCCTGGCGCTGATGTTCGTTGGCCGGGTAAGTACCAAATATATTTTCCTGTTATGCCTCTTGGGAATAGTGGTATTCGCCGGTCTGATCGTGATCGGGCACTATGAGCCTGATCTGGTACGCTCGGAAACCTGGGCCTCCCGGATGGACGAGTTTTTAAATAACCCGGATGGCGGATACCAGGTACAGCAGGCTAAAATCGCAATTGCCCGTGGTGGCATATTTGGCGCCGGGCCAGGCAACTCGGTTGCACGCAACTTCCTGCCGTATTCACATGCAGACTTTATTTATGCCATTATCTGTGAAGAGTATGGCCTGATTGGAGGTGTATTGGTGCTGGGTTTATATGTGATGCTGTTTTTCCGGACAGTAAAACTGGTAACGAAGAGTCCAAAGGCATTTGGTGCGTTCCTGGCCATTGGCCTCAGCCTGATGCTGACCATACAGGCATTGGCCAATATCGCAGTATCCGTACACCTGGTGCCGGCGACCGGACTAACATTGCCTATGATCTCTATGGGAGGGACCAGTATAGTATTTAGTTCTATCGCATTGGGGATGATCCTCAGTGTGAGCAAGTTTATAGAAAAATTTGACGGTAAAGAATAAATGGCATCTATGACACGGCAATTGCGGATATTAATAACAGGTGGCGGAACAGGCGGACACGTCTTTCCGGCTATCGCTATTGCCGATGCGATCCGGGCCATACGTCCGGATACGGAGTTCCTGTTTGTGGGCGCAATTGGTAAAATGGAGATGGAGCGGGTGCCAAAAGCCGGGTATCCGATCGAGGGACTGAACATTGCCGGGTTGCAACGCAGTTTTTCACTGGAGAGTCTGCGGCGCAATCTGTCCTTCCCGTTTAAGTTGCTCAGCAGCACAATGAGGGCCAAACGCCTGGTTCGCCAATTTCGCCCGAATGTGGTGGTTGGTACCGGCGGGTATGCCTCCGGGCCGGTCATGCGTGCTGCACAACAACAGGGAATCCCTACCGTCATCCAGGAACAAAACTCCTATGCCGGACTAACCAACCGTCTGCTGGCGCGCAAAGCATCTAAGATCTGTGTAGCCTATGACGGCATGGAGCAGTATTTTCCGGCAGACAGGATTATTGTTACGGGAAACCCGGTCCGTCAGGATATTCTGCAACTGGAACAAAAGCGTCCGGAGGGTATCCGGCATTACAACCTGGACCCTGGAAAGAAGACTGTTGTGGTGGTTGGGGGGAGCCTGGGCGCCCGTACGCTCAACCAGACTATGGCTGCCAATGCGGAGCTGCTGGCAAGCCATCAGGATGTGCAGGTATACTGGCAGTGTGGTCGGTATTATGAAGCGGAATACAGCAATTGCGATACGGCGAAATTGCCCAATGTACAGGTTCAGGCTTTTATTGACCGCATGGATCTGTTATATGCAGCAGCGGATATTATAGTAGCGCGTGCCGGTGCACTTACGATCAGCGAACTGTGCCTGGTCGGCAAACCGGCTATACTCGTGCCGTCCCCAAATGTAGCGGAGGACCACCAGACAAAAAATGCCCTGGCCTTACAAGAGAAACAGGCTGCCCGACTGGTGCGCGATATCGATGCCCGGGAGCAACTGTTGCCAGAGGTGT
>SBHD01000222.1 GCA_006226345.1 Bacteroidota bacterium
ATGTCCAGGATCTGGTCTTTCAGGGCGTAACCCAAAAACTTCTTGGAATAATACGCATTGATGATGAGGTTGACATATGAAGTGACCACCTCTCCAATGATCAGGCCATAAAAACCAAATTGCAATCCAATAATGATAGCCAGCGCTATATTGATCTTTTTAATTACTTCCAGTTTCAGGCTCAGGTCGGACCGTCCCAGCACCAACAGCATGTTCAGGTTGATCGAACTGAAGTGGTAGGTCAGTCCGGACAAACACAGCAGCTGGAGCATTGGAACGGAAGGCAACCACTTTTCTCCGACAAGTGTAACGATCACCGGCTCGGCCAATACGCCCAGTACAACCATAGCAGGAATGATGATAAATGAGCTGAGTTTCAGTATTTTACGATATCCGTTCTTTAGTTTTTCCACATCGTCCTGTAGTTTGGCCAATACCGGATAGGTGACGTTCTGGACGGTGCGGAACAGTGTATTGATCACCATATTGGAAAAGGTACTTGCCTGTGTATAGAACCCCAGAGTGGCAGCTGCAAAGAACTTACCGATCAGCAGCTTGTAAACGTGTACGAAAAACTTATCCAGCAGGGCTGCCGCCAGAATTTTGGAACCGAAACCGAACAGGCGCCTGAATGATGCTTTGCTGAATAAGAGGGATGGTGTCCAGCGTGTCAACAACCACAGGAAAACCGTTTCCATGAGGTACATCACTCCAAAGCGCACCACCAGACTCCATACTCCGCCGCCGTTGAGCGCCATTAATACAGCACACAGCCCGGATACCGCCACAGCAAAGAAGCGCACCTTGGTCTGGGTCTTGAAATTGATCTGCTGGGTCAGTACACTGCGCTGAACGATGGAAAACGTTCCAATGATCAGGCTGAGCCCCATCACCCGAACGATTGGCGTCAGGGCGGGCTGATCAAAAAATGCAGATATAGCCGGGGCACCGAAAAACAGGACGGTATACAGCACCAGCGAGGCGACAAAATTGAAGATAAAGGTGGTGGACTTGTCTATTTCCGTGATCTCCTTTTCCCGGATCAGTGCAGCAGAGAAGCCACTCTCCACAAACACGGAGGACAGTTCGAAGAAGACCATGACCATAGCGACCAGGCCAAAATCTTCCGGCAACAGCAGACGTGCCAGGAGGACGGTCACTACAAAGTTCATAACACTTCCACCCAACTTGTCCAGCAATACCCAGACGATGGCAGACAGCGATCGTTCACTCAGACTTTTGGACATGGCGTGCCACTAGTTCAGATTTGCAACCTTGGATTTGTGCTTTGCCTGTAGTTTTGCCCGCTTGGATTTTGATCTTTTCTCCGGCTCGTAGTAGCTGTTGCCCTTACCATTTCCGTAACCATATCCATAGCCATAGGAATACCCACCACTATAGCCGGGTTTGTTGACGGGCACAGCGTTCATGACGATGAATGGATGCGGCAGTTTGTTGTTCTGCGCAATATCCTGAATGATCTGCAGCTGGCCTTTCCGGGTGTACCCGGCCCGTACCACATACATGGTGGCCTGTGCCAGATCTTTCATGACGAGCGCATCGGCGACCATTCCAACCGGAGGTGCATCCAGGATGATAAAGTCATATTTTTCCCGCATGAGGTCCAGTAATTCGCGCAGCCGCTGGGACATGATCAGTTCAGCAGGGTTGGGTGGCACCGGACCGCTACTGATGATATCGAGGTTCAAATGCAGGCCGGTATTCCGAACAATATCATTGGGAGATGTGGATGGTGTGATCAGGTAGTTTACAAGGCCTTCCTCATTCGGATCCAGGCGCATGTATACCGACTGTTTGGGTTTGCGAAGATCCAGTTCCACCACCAGGACTTTTTTGCCCGTCAGGGCCATGGTCATCCCCAGGTTAAGTGCAATAAAGGACTTGCCTTCACCGGACTGACTGGAAGTGAGGAGCAGGGTCTTTAGTTCGGAACCGGGCAAAATATAGGCCAGGTTGGCCCGCAATAACCGGAACATCTCGGCAATGGCGGTGCGGCTGTTTTCCCGGACGACGACATGCTCCGAACTATTGGTTTGGGCCAGGGTGCCGGCCAGGGGTACCGGTACTGCATCAGTGACATCCTCTTCGGTCTGGATCTTGTCGTTCATACTTTCGATCAGAAAGACCAGGCCAACTGGTAGTGCCAGGCCCAGGAAGAGTGCGATCATCCAGATCTGCGATTTCTTTGGGCTGAGCGGACTGTTGAACACAGCAGCCGGTTCTACGACGCGGCCTTTTGCAGCTGTTATAGCCAGTGATACTGCAGCCTCCTCCCGTTTTTGCAGCAAGTAGAGGTAGAGGTTCTCCTTGACATTTTTTTGCCGTTCGATTTCCAGCAGTTCACGTTCCCGGCGAGGCAGGCTGGATAGCCTGTTTTCCAGTACGGAACGGGAGTTTTTGGTGGCATTACTGGCGATCTGCAGGTCGCGTTTGATGCTTCGGATATTGTCAATAATGGTCTGCCGCAGGTTTTGGATCTCTTTCTTGGTCAGTACCATATCCGGATGCAATGGCCCGGATTCATTTTCCAGCCGTTCCCGGTCGATCAGCAGTTGGTTGAAGCGCTCCAGCTGTTGAGAAAGGGTCAGGTTGGTCAGGCTGGCATTGTTCGGCACGAACTCAAAATTGTTGCGGTTGCGCACCAGGAAATCTTCAATGGACGTGAGGATCTGAAGCTGAATTTCGGAGGCGGTGATTTCCTTGTCATACGTTGACAGGTCTCCCATCAGCTGTGTGCCTTCCGCACCGAGCTGAACGGCGCTGTTATTACGCCGGTAGGCCTCCAGGTTGCGCTCGGCAACCGACAGGTTTTGCGCGATCAGGTCGATCCGCTCATTTACCATATCAATGGTATTCTCAAAGGCCTTATTCTTAATGGCAATGCTGTTTTCATTATACACAGCCATCAATTCGGCCAGTATATCATGGGCCCGTACGGGGGAGTGGTCCTTGATAGTGAGCTCCAGTGTACTTGACTGTTCGCCCATAATCTCCACTTTAAGAGCATCTGCGAGCGCTACTGCCATATCCCGGACCGGAACAATATCAATACTGATCTTGGTATTGGCGTACTCTCCGGGTTTGTGTGACAGGGTCAGGCTGCCATAAGGGAGCTGCAATTCCTTGCCAAACTCACCATCGAATGGCTGTCCGTCTATATCCAGCATATATCCACCCCGGCCATTATCTGTCAGAATACCCGACAAGCTGTTGTAGCCATTGGCGGGCTGCCAGGAAGCCACTTCAACCGGCGAGTTTTTATACAAATAGCGCTTTTTCCGGCCATCGAGACTGTGGTAAACATGCTGGAGCTCCAGTTTCTCCACCACCTTGCTCATCAGCGGCGTAGACTTAAGCACCAGTGTTTCGTTTTCCAACGTTTTGTTCTTTTTACCCAGACCCAATTCCGTAAAAAAGAGTTCTTCGGTAGGCTGACCGGAGTTTTCGTCATCCTTGATCAGGATGAGTGCGCGCGACTCATAAATCGGCATGGTGTACTGCAGGTAGTAGTACGCGCCGGTAACCATCAGCCCCATGAAGATGACGAACAGGTACCAATAGCGCAGGCCGGTAAACAGCAGCTGCTTTACATTGATTTGATTATTTCCCATAGTAGTGGTGTTTCGGTTTTTGCAAGTGCGTAAGTAAGGCTTTGGTTTTGGAGTATGTTTTGATTATTCCCGGTCAAACGGATGCAAACTGGGCTCCAGCCTGGCCAGTGGATGGCAATCATCCTCCAGCCCCAGCGGCTGCGCATTCCGGATGGTATGTGCGATCTCTACAGCACGGGCAGCAGCAGCAAGTCCAAAGCCTTTCCCTTCTAATATGGCCTGGTAGCTGAGTGTGTGCAGATCGGTAAAGCCGGTACTGAATTCAATTTCCCTGCCTTCCACCGTAATGGAGCGATATGTTCGCATTCCATTGTTCTTAACAGCTTCCGGTATGGTATCGTAATTAATGCTAAGAAACCATCTGACCCGCGCTTTTTCGAGTTTCAGATAGCCGGTAGCGCGATCATGGGTATGCACGTAAACCTTGTTTTCTTCCACCTCGCCAAAAATCCAATGCAGCATATCAAAAAAGTGAATACCGATATTGGTGGCAATCCCACCGGATTTTTCCTTATTCCCTTTCCAACTGGCGTAATACCAATTGCCCCGGGAAGTGATATAGGTGAGGTTGACGTCAAATATTTTACCGGGAGGAGCGGCATCTACCTGTTTTTTTAGTTCGAGCAGGGCAGGGTGCAACCTCAACTGCAGGATCGTATATACCCGGTGGCCGGTCTCCTGTTCAATGTCCATCAGGCCTTCCACATTCCAGGGGTTCAGCACCAATGGTTTTTCACAAATAACATCTGCTCCGCTCCGCAATCCGAAACGGATATGCGCGTCGTGGAGGTAGTTGGGCGAGCATACACTGACATAGTCAATCGGAATGCCGTCCCGCTTTAATTTACTTACATGACGGTCAAACCGTTCAAATTCGGTAAAAAATGCTGATTCGGGGAAAAAACTGTCAATAGTTCCAACAGAGTCGTTCGGGTCCAGCGCAGCAACAAGAGTATTTCCGGTATCCTTAATTGCGCGCATGTGGCGGGGTGCAATGTACCCGGCAGCACCAATAAGTACAAATCTTTTCATTCTTCCAATTACAAGGATTAGTGTATAAGTATCGGGTTAACCTGTTATTTCATTAGTCTGTTTTCTGTACTGATCCGTCAACTAAACGATATCGCATGTTACTACCGGGGCAGACGGCCTCCCCGTGCTCGTTGAAGTGCAGCCGCTCCCCGTGCTCGCTCATCCAACCTATCTTGCGCCCCGGATTGCCAACGATCAGGGCGTAGGAGGGTACATCCTTGGTCACTACCGCACCGGCACCAATAAAAGCGTATGCTCCGATCCGGGTGCCGCAGACGATGGTAGCATTAGCTCCGATCGACGCACCCCGCTCCACCAGAGTCTTTTGGTATTCTCCTTTCCGGTTGACGGCACTGCGCGGATTCATCACATTGGTAAATACCATCGAAGGCCCCAGGAAAACATCATCCTCACAGATCACCCCGGTATACAAAGAGACATTATTCTGTACTTTCACATTGTTACCCAGCACCACATCGGAGGCGACGAACACATTCTGTCCTAGGGAGCAATCCGCCCCGATCCGGGCACCGGACATAACATGACAGAAATGCCAGATCTTCGTTCGCTCGCCGATCGTGCAGCCATCATCAACGATAGCACTGGAGTGTACAAAAAAGGAAGGGTTTGACACGTATTATGTTTTTTTAAATCTAACAAATCGCACTGTTAAACAGCAATATACCTCAGTATTTTACTGGAAGGTGATGTTATTACTTCCAAAACCAGGCGAAAGGTGGGAGGATTTTACAGGTTATCAAATGCTTGCGTATTAAAAGAATATTACATTTTAAAATTGCGCAATAAAATGATAACCAATGCAGATTACAGGGGTCAAAAGTCGTGCCAAGCAATGATTCCTAGGCGGGAGAGGTTGGCAACCGGTTAGCGTGTCGCCTGAACGATGTAAACCGCCTGCACAACACGGCGGCTATCGGTGGCCAAAGATAGGAATATATCACAATGTTAAAATAGCATTTTTGAGGTATTTGTGCCACTGATCAGCCGTTTGACCGGTTGATGCTGGTATTTACTAAGGGGGATAAAAAAGGGCCGGATATTGTCTGATGTTTTCACAATTTCCGGCCCTTTTTTCGGCTATTGGCAACGCTTACCTGTTACCGTGCGATGACCAATGGCTGGTAGGCGCGCAGCCCGCCTGTCCGGGCCGCAATCAGGTATACTCCCGGGGGAAACGCCGTCAGATCGAGGTCCCTGGTGTGCTGGGTGCCGGCATTAAATGACCACTGTTCTATGATCCTGCCATATACATCGGTTACAGAAAGAATTACTTCCTGTGGGCTGGAAAGGCGGAGCTCCAGCGTTGTTTTCCCAAATGTGGGGTTGGGGTATAGTCTGAGTCCCATTTCCATATCCGGAACGGATGTCGAAACAATCCCCATCAGGTCAAAAGTATACGTCCCGGTGCATCCGGCACTGTCGGTAACGATCAGGGAATAGAACCCGGAAGGTATGCTGTCCAGATCCTGTATGTCGGCCATAAGCAACGTATCATTCCGGAACCAACTATAGCTGTAGCCTCCGTTCCCTCCCGTCACAGCGATGTGGATGGATCCATTGGCCTGCCCGATAAAGGGCTGCTGAATATCTTCCGTTGTAATCTCTATCAGGCCGGGTTCAGATATTGCCTGGCTTATGACGTATTCACAACCGGTTGTGTCCGTGATGGTAACGGTATAAGTTCCGGCCTCAAGCCCGGTATTGGACGGCCCGGAAACATCATTGGACCATTGAAAGGTTACGCTGCCGTTGGCGCCGGCTACCGAAGCCAGAATGGCGCCATCGCTGTCGCCATGGCAACTGGGTGGGTCTACCGTTATCGAGACATCTGCCGTACACCCAATTGCCAACAGGCTGTACGTATACACACCCAGGCACCCGCTACTGTCGGTAACCAGCAGGGTATACGTTCCGGCAGGTATACTGTCCAGATCTTCCAGATTTATATTTAGCAGCGTGTCATTTCGGGACCAGGAATAGGAATACCCTCCGTTCCCCCCGGCCACGGAAATATGCAGATAACCAGTATGGGCGCCGATCAGCGGTTGCCGGACACTGTCTGTCATGACCAGTATTGCATCCGGTTGTTCCAGTTGGATCGACAAACTGTACGTGCATCCGGAAGTTTCTGTGGCGGTTACGGTATACTGGCCGGCACTAAGGCCTGTATTTAACGCTCCGGAAAAATTGTTTGACCACTGGAAATCCACAGCTCCTGATGCGCCGTTTACCTCCGCCAGGACGCTCCCATCCGTACTTCCAAAGCAGGTGGGGTTGTCCGGAGCGAGGGAAAGGCTGGCTGTACAGTCTACCGACGTGAGGTCATAGGTGTAGGTCCCGGAGCATCCGGTACTATCAGTGACAATAAGCGTGTACAGACCGGCAAACAGGTCGGTGATATCCTCCTGTGTAGTTGCCAGCAGCGTGTCGTTTCGGTACCAGGCAAAGCTGTAACCACCGTGTCCCCCGGTCACATCAATATCAATAAAGCCGTTGTTCTGACCAGTCACCGGTTGCATTACTACTGCTGTGGTGACCAAAATGGAATCCGGCTGGGGCAGCATACTGCTTTCCTCATAGGTACAACCACTGGGTTCTGTTACCGTTACCATGTAAATGCCTGCAGCGAGGTTCTCAATTATTTCTGTTGCGGCATTGTTCGACCACAGAAAGGTTATGCTCCCGGATACGTTCTCCACATTTACCTGAATGCTTCCATCTGTACTTCCAAAACACGAGGGCTGGGACAGGACCAAACTAACTTCGGCACTGCAATCAATTGGTATCAGGCTGAACGTCTGCTCCTGTGTACATCCGGAACTGTCGGTAACAACCAGTTTATAAACGCCGGCTGGTAAATTCGCCAGGTCTTCTCCATTGGCGGAGAGGGGTGTACCGTCCCGGTACCAGTCATATTCATACACTCCTGCGCCCCCGGTCACAGTGGTCTGGATCAAGCCATTGCTGAACCCGGAAAGCGGGTGGCGGATACTGTCCAACGTAATCTGGATCGGGGTTGGCTGCGTCAGGGTTTCGGTGTAGATATACTCGCAGCCGGAGGGCTCGGAAATAGTCACGGTATAGGTCCCCGCACCCAGGTTGGCATTGGTGGAGGTAAATATGTTATTTGACCATTTGAATGAGAGGGAGCCGCCGGCACCGGAAACATTGGCCTGAATCGAACCATTGGTATCTCCGAAGCAGGAAGGGGGCTGTGCATCAATCACCACAGTGGCATCGCAGCTATTGGAAGCACAGGCCTGTGTTGTATCCAGCAGCGTAGTCTCACAGCCTATGGCATCCCGGACAATAATAAAGATCGGTGTTCCGCTGGAAACGATCTGGTTATGGCTATCAGCCAGAAAGATATAAGGGGGTACACCGCCGTTTATCTTGATCTTCAGCTGCGCACTGTCAATACCTACACAGGGTTGCAGGAGTTCCATCTCAAGCGGGCGGAAATCCGGAGGGCCCTGCCCGTCCAGAATCTTCAGGCAGACGGTACCGCTGCCTCCACCCCCTGGTCCGATCCAGGTGGCCAGCTGCACATAATAGGTTTGCCCGGGTACCAGGCTGGGTACGGAAACAAACCCATCGCAGCGAAGCGGGTTCAACGCACAGAATACAGGCTGTAAGTCGTTGCAATCACCTTCCCAAACGGCCATTGTATGGGGGAAATTCGCACCGGTATTGATCCGGACCGAGCCAAAGGCTGGGGCTATGAACTTAAACCAAATATCCCGGTCGGCAAATACCGCGCAACCGGGTTGATAACCGGAAAATCCGGCACTGGCGTTGATCCCAGAAACACACGCGCTACCGAGTGCAACCTCCACAGCGTCCAGGCAATCATCGTTTGGAATGGCACTGCCTTGTTTGGTCACCACCCTGGGACAGAGGCCACCTTCAACAGATGCAAAATTGCCGGCAATCTGGATGAAGTATGTGGATCCATCGGTCAGGTCGGGGAGCGCAAGCGTGCTGCCCTTGTGATTGCCGGCCAGTTCTGTAAGCGCTGCACAGGTACCCGAATAAACCGTGATAATTTCCGAAAAGTTGGCATTGCTTTGGATTTCAAAAAAATCGCCTGCGGGCAATGCACCTGCCGTAAATTTATACCATATATCCGCCCTTGCCAGGTCGTTGAGCGAAGGTTGTACAGCCGACATATCGGCGTTATAGTTGTTGCCGGACAGGCATGGGCCGTTCACGGTCAGGGTTTCAGCACCTGTACAATCATCGTTACTTGGTTTCACAGGAAAACCGCCTGCCTGCCCGATCTCCATGCAAAGCGTGCCGCGGGGAACGCCAAAACCGTCTTCCTGGCCGGCAACCCGGATATAGTACATGGTGCCGCTCTGCACCTGGAAGAAGACCTGTTCGCCGGTAAAACCGTGTTCGTCGCGGTTATGGCAAAGCACAGGCTGAAGATTGGCGCAGCTACCGGTATAGATGTTTACCAGGTCATTGAAGTCGGCGTTGGTCCGCAAGGTTGCCACCCCGGTGAAGTCGGCCTGCCAGGTATACCACAAGGATCCGGCTGTCCTGCTGGTACAGCTGGCAGACGGGCCATTAAAAAGGGCGGTCAGGTTGTTTTCTGTGATGCAGGTGTCGCCGGTTTGCAGGGTGTGTGCCTGGTTGCAAAAGTCAAAAGCGGCGCCATTGCCGGTTACTTTAATGTTGTCTAGGCCAACCCAGTAGCCAAAAACACCATTGTCCGTATATTCAAATATGATCCGGAGTTGTTGGGATCGGAAAGGGGTCAGGTCATGCGTCTGGTGCACAAAGTCCGGAAACCATGGACCGCCAACGTGGCCGGTCGACCTGAACAATTCGGTCTTGCTACCCTGATCGTCCTCCACAAAAACAGCAATGGACTCGCCGGTATATCGGAGGATCAGGTCGTAACTGAGCGTATAGGTAAAAAAGTCCACTCCATTGAACCAGGGCGAGGTGAGCCGTATCGAGGAAGGAGGCGCGCCTGCGCCCAGGTCATCATCGTCAAAATAGACAAAACAGGAGCCATCCATCGAGCTGCCATGATTGTATGCAGCTGAAGAAGGCGGAAGTTGGCCGAATTTCCAGTCATTCTGTCCGCTAAGAATGGCCGTTTCCCAACCGGCTGGTTTGGTGCAGGCGTTGAACGTCTCGGATAATAAATTGGTGTTCGTATTTGATCCGGTGACCCGGATGTTATCGAAGGCGGCCCACCAGCCCAAATCGCCTTTGATATCGTTATAGCGTATGACCAGTTGGGTCGTTGGCGACAAACTGAACAGGGTAAGGTCAAAATTCAGCGCGAAATGGTCGGAAATATTGGCGCCATTTGTTTTGGTGGAATCAAACCGGGTGAGCAATTGCTCGGTAGTGCCATCTGTAATAAGGATATCAAGTGTCTGCCTGGAATTTTGCCGGTGGCGGTAGTGGACATCCATGGTGAGCGCTACGGTCTCGAACTGGGTCGGATCAAATTTCGGCGAGAGCACTTTCATGATATACCCCTGTGTATTGTTGCCGGTAGCGTCATCGTCCATAAACAGCATACAGGTACCGTCGATACTTTCTCCGGGGGCATTGTTGTTTTGCGACAATCCCACATACCATTTCATATTGGGATTGCCGTTCAGGTATACCTGCCAGTGGGCCGGCAGGGTACAGGCATTAAAATCCTCCTCCAGCAGCACGGACTGTCCGGCGAGCTGAAAACCGGAAAGGAACAGAGAGAACAGGAGCGAAAAGCGTAGGTCAACGTGCATGTTTGTTTGTATTCGGCTAAAATTTCCGTAACAATT
>SBHD01000307.1 GCA_006226345.1 Bacteroidota bacterium
AAAGCCGGTTCCCATAAGTATCTGGTTTACGCTATGCTGTCTGTCAGTGCCTGGGTACAAGGACACGAATCCCCGGCGAGCGGCAAACTGGACGGAGATCAGCGGAAAGCGCTCGAAAAAGAAGCGGAACAATTGGTTAAGGCTGCCATGGAAATGGAGGGAGCGGTTGATTGGCTATGGTTTTACTGGGGAGGTAAATTGAACCATCTGGACCGGCGTGCCGAGGCTGAAGCCCTCCTGGAATATGCGTTGGCACGTTTTCCTGACCAAGGGGCGTCTTACTGGGAACTGGCTTTTACCAAATTTGGTATGGGAAAAATAGATGAGGGGGTAAGCCTGTACGATAAAGGGCTGCACTTGAGCCCTTACCGTGCCTATGATTATCTAAGGTTTTGCGGTGTACTGATGGGTTATGGGCACACCAAAAAGGCTTTTGAAGTACTCGAGCGATTATTTCAACTTGATCCGGATTACCATTCGCAACTGTCAGGCGGTTCCTCTATTGGGACGGCAGGGGATATGTTTGATTACCTGGGAAGGCGGGAATTAGCGCAGCAGTTCCGCGCACTTCAATCTTCAGATGCCATTGACCAGTTCCGCAGCTGGTTATCCCGCCATCCGCAATGGGAGGCCGATCCGGAAGCCAATAAACAGCTGGTTGATTTGGTAAAAAAACTTGATCTCAACGCCTGGCAACTCTGGGAAGCCGGGAAGCAGTTTTACGCGGAAAAAGATCTGCAGCAAGCAGAAGGCCTGTTCAAATTGGCTTTTGAGCTCAGCCCGCAAGATGTAGGCCTCCTGAATAACATCGGGGCACATTACATTATCCACGGCGACTTTGACCGGGCTGAAAAATACTGGCTACTCGGGCTCAACCAACGGCCGGATAATATGCTGCTCAGCAACCTTTCGCTCCTCTATTTTTTTATGGGCGATTACGAAAAAATAAGGGCAACGCTCAAGACGGCGCGCACAACCTACCCCAACGAGCGCTTTTATTATGAAATGGAAGCCCTGACCAACTATTTCCTCAATTCTGCCGATAACTCAAGGTGGCTGTTTGAAACCGTAGAGAAGGTTGTGCCCGGATTTATGGGGGTTTGGGATTTCCTGGAAAATATGCGCGCAGGGGAATACTCGGAAGCAGTCTGTATTTGGGAAGGCATAGACGTACACGGCATTGAAGTCTTTCTACCGTTGCTGCAGTACTACATCGCTGCATTAGTAGAAACCGGAGACAACCAGGCTGCCTACGACGCCCTGGTAAGTGCCGACCGGTATGGCGGCTATTTATACACCATCCTGGCAAGCCACCCGGTGTTGGAAAAATTTAGGGAAACGGCAGCGTATGAACGATACATGTATAACCATTTTCCGGAAAAATTCGATTCGGCTGCAATCGAGGCATACCGGGACACCCTGCCTTCCTTTCCTTTCCAGGCCAGTTTCAACCGTCTGATGGGGCTTTACCACCGCTATCATAAACGGTATGATGCAGCGATCCAATATTTCTTAAAAAGCCTCGAGACGGCGCCGGATAATGACGCCGCCAAAATTTACCTGGCCGACCTGTACCAAAAAACCGGACGCATCAAGGAAGCAAATGCGATCACCCCTAAGGAACTGGAATCCGATGGATTGGAAGCGCATTGGGTGGCAGGAAGTGTCTATTACCACTTAAACCAGGGTGAAAAAGCAGAGCGCCACTTTAAGGAATTTGTAAGACAGGCCAATGACTACCGCTACCCCAACAATCGGGTAGGCGCTTTTTACCGCATCCACGGCGATTTCGCCCTGGCCGAAACCTTTCTTCAGGAAGATCTGCGCCTGCACCCCGACGACAAAACATTTCCCCCGTCCGACTGCCGCTGCGAAACCAACCTCCTGAAAAAAGACGTTCGTCTGCACCCAACCAATCTGACTGCCCGGCTTAATCTCGCCCTGGTGTACTTTTTTTCCGATGAAAAAGAAAAATGCTATGCCTTGCTGGCCGAATCGATCCGGCGCGAGCCCGGGCAATTGTCGCTGCAGGCATTACTGGCCTTTTTGCACTATTTCGACGACCCCGCCCAGGCGGCGCCCTATTTCAGCCAAGCCAATGCCCTGGCGCCCGGTTTTTATCAATTGTGGGATGAAATGGAATACATGCGCGCCAATCAGTACGATCAAGCCGACCAGGCCTGGGAAAACGCCTCGGCCCGCTTTTCCGATTGGTGGATGGAAATTGTGAAATACCAGTACATGCTGATGAAGATCCGGCAAGGCGAAATGAAGCGAGCCATGGAACTACTGGACGAACTGCTGGATAAAGAGGTTTTTGTCAACTTCCAATTCTATCAAACCGATACGGGCCTGGCGCCGTTGCGCAAAATACCCCGGTATAAAGAACTGATGCAGCATTATTTCCCCGGGAAAAATGTGAAATGATCTTCTAACAACTGCGCGTAGCGCTCCCTCGCGCAAAAAATCCTGTCATTATGAAAAAGTTAGTTCTCGCTCTCCTGGTAAGTGTAAGTTACCTCTGTACGCTACACGCCCAGCGAACGCTTTCCGGCACCGTGACCGGCGACGATGGAACACCGCTCATCGGCGCCACCATCAAGATCAAGGGCAGTACAGCCGGTGTGATCACCGATGTAGAAGGCGCATTCAATTTCTATTTGCCTGCGGGCGCTGAAAGCCTCATTGTTTCCTATATCGGCTATCAAACCCGGGAGGTGCCCATTGGCGACCAGAGCCGGCTAAGCATCGTCCTCAAACGCTCCACACAATCCCTGGGCGAAGTGGTCGTGACCGGCTATTCCGAGGTGGAAGCCAAAAAACTCATTTCTTCGGTATCGGTTGTCAACGGTGTGGCCCTGGACAATACCTCGCTTACCGACCCCAACCAGATGTTACAGGGCCGGGCGGCCGGTCTTTTCACCACAGCTACCTCCGGCATGCCCGGCGCCGAGGGTGCAGTGCGTATTCGCGGTACCGGCACGCTGCATGCCGGGGCAAATCCCTTGTATGTTGTAGACGGGATCATTGTGCAGACCGGCAACCTGACAGCCATCGGTGAAGACTACCGGGAGCCGGATGCCTGCTGTACCAGCGATCCGGAAATCATGGCGCAGATCAACGCTGCGGATATCGACAACATTACCGTCCTGAAAGACGCTTCCGCTACGGCCTTGTACGGCTCCCGGGGCAGCAATGGCGTTATCGTAATTTCTACCAAGCGCGGAGCCGCCGGCAAAACCAGTGTTAACCTGAATTTGCAGAGCGGCGTGACCATGCCCAATTTTGGAAACTTCGAGCTCATGAACGCCGAAGAACAGTGGAATTACGAGCGCAAGGTGTATGAGTATAGCGGCTATTCGCAAGCCGAAATCGATCAGCTCCGCCCGGCATCCATGCTCGACAATACCACCGACTGGCTGCACGAAGCCTTTGTAAACGGCCGGACGCACCAGGTGGACCTGCAGGTGCGGGGCGGCAATGAAAAGACCCGCTTCTTTACCTCCGGGGGCTATTTCTACAAGGACGGTACGCTGATCGCGACGGACTTCGAGCGCTATTCGCTGCTCGCCAACGTCGATCATTCCATTTCAGATCGCGTAGACCTGAGCCTCAACCTGAACACCTCGTATACACACCGGCACAATGCCTACACTGGCAATAGTTGGGAATCGCCGATGCTTCAATGGTACAGAAATACACCTATGCAAGGAAAGATCAATCCCGCTACGGGTGAATTATATACAGGTACCGAGGACGACTGGATCGGGCAGGTTAGTGATAACTTTTTGTATTCTTCCCAGAAAAACTCTTTTACCGTCAGTCAATTCCGGCTGCTCAACAAATTGTCGCTGCGGGTTAAACTGCTGGATAACCTCGTCTTTACGCAAAGTGCCAATATGGACCTGATCAATGGAGACGAGAATAAATTCTATGATCCCACAACGGGTGTGGGTTCTTGGTTCAATGGCGGCTTGAGCCATGATTACAACCAAAATATTGCGTTTACGAATCAATCCAAACTGAAGTATTACACCGATTTCGGTCCGGATCACAGTTTTGATATCCTGGGTGTTTTTGAATACCAGCGCGTACACTGGAAAGGTTTTGGGGCAGATGCCTGGGATTTATTATCCCCGTATACGCAAACCGGGGCACTGGCTGGTAGTTTCAACGCAAACCGCGACTATAAATCCGACTACGCCTTTTTGTCCTATTTGGGTCTGGCCAATTATGCCTTCAAAGAAAGGTACATGCTGACGGCCAGCTTGCGCCGCGACGGTTCGTCCCGTTTCAGCACCAACGACCGCTGGGCCAACTTCTGGTCGCTGGGAGCTTCCTGGCGCATCGCTGAAGAAGCATTTTTACAACATACAAAATGGTTGAACGATCTGCGACTACGGGCCAGCTACGGCACCTCGGGCAATGCGGCCATCGGCAATTTCAACAACCAGTCACGTTATATAGCCGTTCCTGGGTACCAGGGCGGCCTGGCTATTGGGCTGCAGGAACTCGGAGATGAGAACCTGACCTGGGAATTATCGAAAAGTCTCAATGTAGGGCTGGATTTTTCCATACTCGACAACCGCGTCGGCGGAACAGTGGAGTATTACAAACGGCGGTCGGAAAACGTGTTTCTGGAAGGACCTGTTTCTTTTACATCCGGTGGGGATCGCGCAAAACAAAACCTGGCAGCCATAGGCAATTCCGGTGTCGAGTTCTCGCTAAACCTGACGCCGTTCAAAGCAAAAAAAGCGGGCGGATTTAACTGGAGCCTGGAGTTCAATATTGCTTTCAACGACAATAAGATCCTGCAAATGCCCAACCACCGGGTCGACAGTTTCAATCTCGGCATCTACCGGGAAGGGTCGCCGGTGCGGGTTATGCCCCTCGCTGCCAATTTTATCGGCATAAACCCGGATAACGGTGAAATGCAATTCCTCCAAAAAGACGGCAGCATCACCAACAACCTGATGGCAGCCGACCGTTATATTGAATTCAGCCCGCACCCCGATTTCATCGCCGGTTTGAACAGCGTCTTCTCTTTCAAAGGATTCACCCTGACTGCATTATTCTATACCGCTCAAGGGCAGACTTATGATATTGGGGTGTTCCGGTCTTTGGACAGCTACGGAAATGAATTAGGCGGCGTGCATCTGAAAGCAGCCGGCGATTATTGGGAAAAGCCCGGTGACCTAGCCACGCGGCCCAAACCGAAGGTTGGCGGCTATCCAGGTGTAAACACCCACCTTTCCAGGTCTTATTTGTTTGTAGACGCTTCCTTCATCCGCCTTCGGAATATCCAATTGAGCTATGCCCTGCCGGCGAGCATGCTTACCAAAGCCCGTTTACAAAAAATGGTCGTGTTTGTAAAAGGAGAAAACCTCTGGACGATCACCAATTACCCCGGCATGGACCCCGAAGGTGTCGAGTGGGGCCGCGACAACTGGCGCTACCCGGCTGGGAAATCCCTGGTGTTCGGCGTGAATACCACCTTCTAACGCTGTTTTGCGGCTACCAACATTTTATTTAAATTTAAATTGACAAAAGATGAAAACCATAATAAAAGCAACTGCCCTTTGCCTGCTCTTCCTTGCTTCATCCTGTAAAGATGCCCTGGATTTTGAACCGACCAACCGTTTGACCACAGAACAAACCTTCTCCGATTTTACCACTATTGAAGCGACCCTGAATGCCGAATACCTGATCATGAGTTGGGGGAATTATGATAGCTGGATCCAATTGTTTGCCGAAGTGGAAGGCAATCTTTGTTATCTCAACGGCGCCAACAACAGCCGCTATAACAAAGCATTTCAGTATAGTTGGCAACCCCGGGATGAAGACCTGAATAACATCATGTATACCCAGTATTTTATTATCGACGCATCCAATAATATTGTCAATCATATTGAAGCCGTACCCGGCGATGCAATAGCGAAAAACCAGGTAAAAGGCGAAGCGCTGGCCATGCGTGCCCTGAGTTATTTTGAACTCGTCCGCTTTTTTGCCAAACCCTACACCAACGGCAATCCCGCTACCGACCCTGGTGTGCCCATCGTGCTGGAACACAGCATCAGCGAACCCGCGCGGAATACCGTAGCGGAAGTGTATGATCAAATCATCGCTGACCTGAAAGCAGCCATCCCGCTCATGACAGAAACTGAAAACCGGGGGCGCTTTACTGCTGACGGAGCTAAGGCGCTGCTGGCCCGGGTGTACCTGTACAAAGGCGAATGGGCGCAGGCCGAAACCATGTCGACTGAGTTGATCGATAGCGGCTATTTTATGCTTGCCGATAGTTTTAATGAGATCTTTAACTGGCCTTATACATCCGAGGAGATCTTCACCCTGGAAGGCTGGGGACCTGGTTGCCCTTATAATCCCGATTGCTGGGATGACATCCGCGTAACATCTGACCTGATTGAGGCTTATGAACCCGGCGATGTCCGGGCGGAAATATCTGCCTTTCCTCTGGACCCCAATAACCCGAACTCCTCTCGACATCAGTATAAATACTTTCAGGCTGCCCGCATTAGCATCCTGCGCCTGGGCGAGCAGTACCTCATCCGTGCAGAAGCCCGCTTCCGCCAAAACGACATTGACGGCGCATTGGAGGACCTCAATACTCTCCGCCTGAAACGCGGCGCTTCGGAATGGTCTGAACTCCCCAACGGCATCTCCGACAT
Organism: Bacteroidota bacterium; assembly: GCA_006226345.1. Taxonomy (GTDB): domain Bacteria; phylum Bacteroidota; class Bacteroidia; order Chitinophagales; family Saprospiraceae; genus M3007. The sequence continues at coordinate 6,687 of SBHD01000307.1, forward strand.
TCTGGAAGAACGCCACCGTGAGCTGGCCTTCGAAGGACATACGGTGTTTGACTACTGGCGCACCGGCACCAATATGGTGCGCAAACAATGTAATACCGGTGTGGAAGTACAGGCGCCCTGCACGATCGAGGCTAATTCCTATCAGACGGTGCACCCGATCCCGCAGGCTGAAATGAATGCCAACTTTAATATGGTACAGAATGAGGGATATTGATCGGGAGCTGGCCCCCTCCCCCTGAGGCACAATGCTGATCAGGCACTTCAGCATCGGGCCTTAGGGTGCAAAAGCGGCCTGTGTCTGCTCTGTACACAGGTCGCTTTTTTATGCATATCCGTCGAGGCAAACCACCGAACATTTTTCCATCGCCGCAATTCCGCTTAACTTAGACCCCCATAAACGCAGCAAGCATGAATCTGATACCGGAAATTTTCATAGCCATAGGGGTAGTCCACCTTGCCCGAAAGTCCCTGGAGACCGCCGAGCGGCTGCCGGAGTGGGATAAGTATCTTTTGTCAAAAGTGTGGATGGGCTCGATCGCCTTTTTTGCATTGGCGCATATCCCGCCCCTGTGGTTCCTGGCCGACTGGTACGGCGGGATCATCTACCTCATCCTCCTGGGCACAGTTTATCAGCTACGCGATTATCAGCCAGCGCGCCTGTACGCCATTGCAATGATCCCATATGCTGCCATTTACCTGATAAGCAGGCTATTACACTGGGTCGCCCCATCCCTTGTCAATACGTATGGCAACTACATGGACTCTGCCAAGGGATTTTCCGTACTGTGGCTGATCGGGTTCGGTATTTATGCTTTTGTCCAAAACCGGAGGGAGCTGAAACAACGGCGCGCGGAGGAAGAGCGGCTCCGGGTAGCCGAAGCGCGGAAAGCCGAACTGGAACACCTCGTTTCCGAACGCACCTCCGAATTGCAGGCCCAGAAGGAAACGGTTGAAAAAACCCTGGCCGACCTGAAAGCAGCCCAGACCCAGCTCGTGCATTCGGAGAAAATGGCCTCGCTCGGTGAACTCACTGCCGGTATCGCGCACGAGATCCAGAACCCGCTGAATTTTGTCAACAACTTCTCCGAACTGAGCAACGAACTGGCGCAGGAACTCCTCGAAGAACTGGAAAAACCCAATGCCGAACAGGACCATGAACTGATCCAGGACCTTATCCGGGACCTCGCTCAAAACCAGCAAAAGATCAACCACCACGGCAAGCGGGCCTCCAATATCGTCACGGCCATGCTCCAGCACGCCCGTACCAGCACCGGCAAGAAAGAACCGACCGATCTCAACGACCTGGCCGATGAATACCTGCGCCTGGCCTATCACGGCCTCCGCGCCAAAGACAAAAGTTTCAACGCCAAAATGGTCGCCGAACTGGACCCCAACGTCGGCAAGGTAGATGTGATCCCGCAGGAAATGGGCCGCGTATTGCTCAACCTGATCAACAACGCCTTTTACGCCGCACACAAAAAGAGCCAGGATGCGCCGGATGGATATGAACCCACCGTAACCGTCAGCACCCGCCTGCTGACGCCCAAAAAGGGCGATAAAAAGCGGGTGGAGATTTGCGTACGCGACAACGGAACCGGCATACCGGACGAACTGAAAGCTAAGATCTTCCAGCCGTTTTTCACCACCAAACCCACCGGCCAGGGTACCGGCCTCGGCCTCTCCCTGGCTTTCGATATCGTTACCAAAGGCCACGACGGCACGTTTGAAGCAGACAGCACGGAAGGAAAAGGCACCACATTCACGATCACCCTCCCAATTGAATAAAACCCACGATTCAGCGTATGAAAATACTTGTTGTAGACGACGAACAAGATATCAAGACTTTATTCGAACAACGCTTTCGCCGGGAGATCCGCGCGGGCAGTTTCTCTTTTGTGTTCTGCTTTTCCGGTGAAGAAGCCATGCAGTACCTGGGAGAACACCCCTCCGAAGCCATCCTGATCCTGTCAGACATCAACATGCCGGGCATGAGCGGGCTGGACCTGTTGCAACGCATCCGGGAAAAGTCGCCCCAGCCGCCCCCGGTCATCATGATGATCACCGCCTATGGCAACCCCGAGAAACAGGCAGAAGCCATGCGCCTGGGCGCCAATGATTTCCTGGAAAAGCCGATTGACTTCACTTCCCTGAAACAAAAACTGATGCATTTGACATGAGCGCCAGAAATAAAATATTAGTGGTGGACGACGAGGATGATATTGCTCAACTCATCCGTCAAAAGTTTCGCCGGCAGATCCGCGAGCAGGAGTTTGAGTTTGTGTTTGCCGAAAATGGCCTGGAGGCGCTGTCCAAACTCGCCGAACATCCGGATATCGACCTGGTGTTCAGCGATATCAATATGCCCCAAATGGACGGCCTGACCCTCCTGGCCCGGATCACCAAAGACAGCCCGCTGCTGAAAACGGTCATTATTTCCGCCTACGGCGACATGCCCAATATCCGGGCGGCCATGAACCAGGGCGCTTTTGATTTTATCTGTAAACCATTCGACTTCGAGGATTTTCAGCAGACGCTGGCCAAGGCGATCGAATCGGTCAACCAGATCAAACGCACCCTGCAGGCGATCCAGGAAAACGATATCCTGAAAATGTACGTCGACGACAGCGTGCTGCGCTTCATGAGCCGCAAGGAATACGAATCGTCGCTGCTGGCTACCGAAAACATCGATGCCACCATCCTGTTTGCCGACATTTCCGGGTTCACCGCTATTTCGGAGCGCGAACCGCCGGATGCCGTGATCAAACTGCTCAACCAGTATTTCGATCACATGGTAAAGGCTATCATTGCGGAAGGCGGGTATGTGGACAAGTTCATGGGCGATGCCGTGCTGGCGGTATTCCGCGGCGACGATCACCTCTACCACGGCCTCCGGGCCGCCCTTGCTGTCCTGCAGATTACCCGCGACATCGAAAACCCGTTGCCGGAAACGCTTCAGACCCTGCCCGGTATTTCCATCGGGCTAAACGCCGGCGAGGTCATCTCCGGCAACATCGGCTCGGCCACGCTCCGCCGGTTTGATTTTACCGTGATCGGCGACGTGGTCAATACGGCCCAGCGGCTCCAGTCGGCCGCCAAACCCGGGCAGATCCTGATCACCCAGGAGACGTACGAAAAGACCGGCGGCAGGTTTAATTGCCGGCAGATCGGTGAAATGGCCCTGAAGAACAAGGCCAAAGAGGTGCATGTGTTTGAAGTGGTGGGGGAGGCCGGAGGGTAACCGGTAAAACGCAGGTTTCCTGATAACAAATGTTCGGATCCGGTACTAATTTAACGTGCGTTTTGAACAGATCATTTCCTGGCAGGCTAATAACCAATTTTTTAGCGGCAGCACCGCGCAATATTTGTAGCAATTGGGAGGAGCGTGGGAACCAGGTGCAGCGCACCGGTTATATATTTCGGTGCGCTGCACCTGATACCTCGGATACACAATGCCTTTCTACAAATATTTCGCCGTGCTGCGGCTTTATTCAATAGGGTGCTATCCAAAACGCACGGTAATAAAGAGCGTATTCCGCCCTGGCATAGCCGGTATTTTTTTGCCCGGTAAAGCGAACTGGCACGACAGTCTTTTTGAGTAATTTATATTAACTTTGATCTGACCTTTACCCCGTTCCTGCGTAATCCATAATAGCATAAGCATCCGATCAAATGAAAAAACGAATTTTTTTACAGGCCTTGCTGGCCTGCCTCCTGAGTCATGCACAGCACCTCGCCGCCCAGGAAAAAGGGGTAAGCCCACTGAGTTCCGC
>SBHD01000313.1 GCA_006226345.1 Bacteroidota bacterium
GATGCCATATGATTCCTTGTTACGGGTTGGTACATCCAACGAAGGCAAGGCCGTGGTGGCCAAAGTCTTGTTCCAACAGGGACGCTATGGAAAAGCACTTCCACTATGGGAGATCCTGCTTAAACAGGCCCCGCAACCAGACTACTACCTGGGTTGGTACGAAACACAACGCATGCTCCAAAAAGATGTCAGCCCTACCCTTCTGGAAATAGACAGCCTGCCCCACCTCAACCATTTTGCCCGTTATTTTATGGATCAGGGCAAATGGGATTTGGCTGGGCGTTTCTATTCCAGGATGTGTGAAAAAGAAATCCGGCCAGACCATCTGGCAGGACTATACGAAGCCTGCCTGCGCGCAAACGATTTGCCGGATACGCTCTTTCACGCACTGACAGATGCCAGGTCGATGGATTTTACCGCTTATGGTTTATCCCAAATAAACAAGGCTGCCGATGATGAGCGCATCCAGGTATTGAGCGACATGATCGGACTGATGAACCGGATAAAACTGCTGGACAGCACGCGCTACGATCCCTGGTATGCCAACATATTCTGCTGGAACATTGCAAATGCCTATATGCGACGGGGGGAGTATGAAAAGGCCTATGCCCGGATGGAAGAAGGCATCGGCTACTACCCGGACGCTTCCCATCTGATCACTACCCTTCCCGGTAACCTGGTCTGCCTGGAGCGGTTCGAGGAGGCACAGGAAGTACTCAATACCTGGAAAGACCGGGAATACGATCCACGACGCAATTTCCCGAAGTACCAGGACGCTTTTATTTACGATTTGGAGAATCTGGTTCAGTCCGGCAGGCTCAATGCCCGTCAACTGGAGAAAGTAAGAACATATCTGGCCTTGCTGAAGGGCGCTCCCTGATCATTTTTCATCCAGCAACTGCCGGACATCCGTGATCTTGGCCTGTACCTCCAGGTTGGTGGAGTCAATAGCCTCTGCATCCAGAAGTTGTTCCAGGGCGGCTTTCGGGTAGCCGGCTCCGATAAAGACTTCGGCTTTCCGGATCTTTTCATCGACCAGAAGTTTCTCCTTCTCCTGTTTTTGCTGAATGAACAGGGAAAGAGCGTCCTGCGCTTCCTGCTGCCGCTGCCGGGCCAGTTGGTATTGTACAGCGGCAAATCCCAGCGCAAGCAGGGATACCACGGCCAGCACTGCCATCAGGATAGCCAGTCGCCGGGCGCGCCGGCGTTTGCGTTGTTCGGCCTGCAGTTTTTCCAGGTTGGCAACCCGTTCCTGTTCCAGCCGGGCGCGCTCTTCCTCCGCCTCCCGCTCAAACTTGGCACGACGTACCGGCGGGATCAGGGTATCATGGCTGATCTCATAATTGTACCCGCCCAGGGAATTGGGTTCCCGCCGTACCAGGTATGAGCGCTCCAGCAGGACCAGCAGGTCGGCATCGGCGCCCTGCGCAGCAAATTGCTGTAATAGAAACGCACCGTCGACACTCAACCGACGGGCATCGCCAGTGGCGGATTCGGCAAACAGCAAACCGTTCTCGATGATCAGCTGTGCCGCCCGCAAACGGTCGGCAGGCAGTTCGGCCAGCCGGCTCTCATAGTAACGCTCAAAGATGACAGCAAAATCCGGCAGATGTTCCGCCTCTACAACCGGTTGTTGCTGACCGGGAGGCGCCGGGATAGCGCCGGATTTCACACGGTTTTCAATATAGGCACAGACGATTTGGAGTTGAAAGGCTTCTACTCCTTTGGCAGTTTGTTGGGGTGATTTTGCCAGCTCGGCGATCAGGGCCTCCAGGGCCGCCGCGGAAAAGGAAAAGGGCGGAGAAACAAACGGGCCGGACTCCACCGCAAGCGCGGCCGGCTGTACGATGGCCGCCTCCGCCTGTTGAGGTGAAAGAGCACTCAGTTCATACCGTTTATGCAGGATGCCGGGAATGGAATCCTTGAACGTATCCAGTAATTGCAGGCGATCACCCCGGATACTGATCAGCACTTTTATATCGAGCGGCGCCACCAGGTGCGAAAAATCCGCATCCGGAAGGTCATCACTGGCATTGCGCAGCGCCTGAGGGATCTGAATAAACAGAAGTTCGCTCAGCTGCTGCCGGAAGGCGGTCTGCTGCGCGGCCGGGTAGGAAAAAAACTCCTCAAACTGGTCAAAGATCAATACAAACTGCCGGGCCTGCCGGGTGGACCTCCGCTTGAAGGCATACCAAAGCCGGGGCGCCTCAGCTGCGTTTGGAAAGAACGGATCCAGGTAAGCAGCATCCTCCTGTACCGGTACAGATTCTTCCAGCCGTTGCAATACCGTTTGAATGGGGGACTGCCCCGTATTGGACTGGTAGTCTTTAAACCGGACCAGCAGCGGTTGATACCCGCCGTCACTGCGTTTTTCATCAGACTCCAGCAAGGGGATCAACCCGGCATTCAGCAGCGAACTTTTACCATAACCGGACTTCCCAAAGAGAATAACGATCTTTTCCAGCAGCAACAGCTCATACACCCGCTGGATGTCCTGCTCGCGGCCGAAAAACAAAGCGCGTTCGTTTTTCTCGAAAGGTCTGACGCCGGGATAACGGTGTTGCAGCATAATCGTATTCTTCCTTTTTTGCTTCAGTCCGTCGATTGGTTTACGTTAGTTGCCGGACGATCTCCAGGGTAGCGTCCACCATCCGGTTATATTCAACATGCGCCTCCTGTGCATAGATCGTTTCCTGTTCCACCGACCGGTTCCACTGGGCAAACCTGGACAAGAGCACGGTGATAGCCGACTTGTCCAGCTCAGGCCGGTCCATGTCAAACAACAATTGCATGGCTTCCTCCAGGTCGCCTTGCTGTATATGGCGGATCACCGATACTACTTCTTCGGACTTCGGTTCTGACACAGCCCGGTTTAGATTTTTGCTGCTGACCCGTTGATGCAAGGCTGTCAGAAAATCTGTCTCGGTCTCCGGGAATTTCAGCTTGAACTGGTTCAGCAGAAAATCACGGGTATGGGCATTCCCCGTCACCGTGTTCACAGCGATCTTTTCCACCCCGGGACGCTCGCTGAGCAGGCGAAGCAGCAATTGCGTATACCATTTTTCCAGCTGGAAGCCCAGGAAAATAAAGGTGTTGGCCTGGCGCAAAGCCGCCCGCAGCCGGTCGGGCAAACCCGGATTACCCAAAGCGCCCTGCAACATTTCGAACAGATCCTCATAGTCCAGGATCAGCGACTCCGAGTCGTTCTTCGAACCACACAGGTTGTAAATAACCGGCATGGATTTGCCCGGCGGATCCATATCCTCCAACTGGGGCCGCTGGTGTTGAAAATGATAAAACCGGTGCTTGATCCCATATTTGTACATCGTATCGCTCAGATACGAATCCGGGTTCAGGGAAATGATCAGGTGGAACGGGATTTCGGCGATCTTGCGGAACACCGCATCATCAGGCTCCAGGTTACGGTACAACCGCTTGACCTGCCGGGATACCCGGACCTTGGATTCTGCATCCGGAAAGAGAAAAAGGCCGTCGGTTTGATAATAAAACACAATATCCGACTGGTGTCGCTGGTGCAGGTTCTGGCTCACATACTGGTTCAGCGGCAGGTCGCCGACGTGAATGACCTCAGGCCCCAGAAATAACACGCACAACTGATCTTCGATGTCATCCAGGATATTATCCCAATCCACCTGGTTCTCGTGCTGCATGAAGCGACAAACATTTGTTTATCGTAAAAGTACTATTTGTACCCTTTGGTAGTGTATTTCCGCCCAAAAAACCTCACATTTCAGGAAACAGCACACCCTAAAACTGGAAATAAATAAACGGTTGAACATCGGCCGATTTGACCTGCATCACCAGGATCACCACAAACGTCACCAGCATCGCCTTGAACACCAGCGGCAATGCGGTCACCTGCCGCTCGGCAAACCGCTCCCAGGTTGCCGGCAGGAGATGCAGCCCATACCCCAGGAACATCCAGAACACGACCGGCCCGTACCCGATCAGGAACTCCGGCAGGATCTGGGGGTTAAAGGCATGCAGGATCTGTCCCAACATAGCCCCGACCGCGTCCATATCCGGCGCACGGAAAAAGATCCAGCAAAAACAGACAAAATGGAAGGTCCACAAACCGCCGAAGAAACGCCGCCACCAGCCCGGACGCGACGGGAACACCCCTTTCCACCAACGCTCAACCGCCAGGGCAGCCCCGTGCAGGCCGCCCCAGATAATAAACCGGGTGGCGGCGCCGTGCCAGAGCCCGCCCAGCAACATCGTCAGCATGAGGTTCAGGTACGTACGGTACCGGCCTTTGCGGTTGCCGCCCAGGGAAATATACAGGTAGTCGCGCAGCCAGGTCGACAGGGAAATATGCCAGCGACGCCAGAATTCAGTGATGCTGAGCGACTGGTATGGAGAGTTAAAATTGATCGGAAATTGAAAACCCAGCAGCAACCCGATACCGATCGCCATATCCGAATACCCGCTGAAATCGCAATAGATCTGCAGCGCATAACCGTAAATACCGAACAGGTTTTCCAGACCGGAGTACTGTGCCGGCGAGTCAAAAACCCGGTCTACAAAGTTCAGGCTGATATAGTCCGAGATCACAGCTTTTTTAAACAGCCCGATACAGAACAGGAATATCCCCCGGCCGAAATCCTCCCGGGAAACAGACAACGGGCGGTTGATCTGCGGTAAAAAATCCGCCGCCCGGACAATCGGACCGGCCACCATTTGCGGGAAAAACGTCACGAAAAAGGTAAAGTCCCAGATATTGTCCAGCGCCTTCAGGTTGCCGCGGTACACATCGATGGTATAGCTCAGCGACTGAAACGTGAAGAACGAAATGCCAACCGGCAGAAAAATATCCAGGTGCAACGGTTGTGCACCGCTCAGGCCCGACCAAAGTTCCAGGAAATAATTGGTGTATTTGAAGTAGGCCAGCAGGCCAAGGTTGGCCGTCAGACTCAGTACCAACAACCAGCTCCTGGCCCGTTTGGACGAGGCCTTTTCGATCCAGCGTGCAACAAAGAAATCAACCAGCACACTGAAGATCAGCAACAGAAAGAAGATACCGCTGCTTTTATAATAAAAATAGATCGAAAACAGGATACCCCAGAAAACCCGCGCCTGTTTATACGGTTTCAGCCACCTGTAAATAAGCAGGAACCCCAAAAAGAAGAACAGGAACAGCCCACTGCTGAACAACAGCGGCGATTCCGGATGGTATAAAAACTGATCGAGGATCTTGGCGGGATCAAATGAAAACATGGGTCCTGACTGGTAGGCGGCAAATGTACAAATATTATAAAGTGATCCGCAGCCCTGGCAGACGGTCAATTTAGTCTCCGAAAATATTAGGAAAAATAAGCAGAGGATGTTTCTAAAGCCTGTTTATCAAATTGCCCTCCATAGATCAGTCCAATTCAACGCCAGGACGCAAAGAGTTAACCTCCGCGTCCTGGCGCCTTACTGGTGAAAAACTTGTCGCGCTGAGTTCGGGATTCTCTTGTAAGACAATGTCCTTTCAAAAACTAAGTTGGTTGTCTACAAAAAGTTAATGCGGAAACACATCCAGGGCCATCGCCATACTTTTCCCAAAGGCCGCGCGGTTGATCCCCAGGTCTGCATCAACTTCATCAAAGAAAAACACGAGGTTTTCGGTGGCCATATTGCCGGTGAGGTCGTCTTTTGCCATCGGGCAACCGCCAAAACCGCGCATAGCGCCGTCGAACCGGCGGCAACCATGCTCCCAGGCAGCTTGTATTTTCTCCCGCCAGTTGTGGGCCTGGGTGTGTAGGTGCGCGCCAAACTGGATGTCCGGAAATGCCGGAATCAGGTCGCCGAACAGGTAGGCGATGTTCTCCGGATTGGAGCATCCTATCGTATCCGACAGCGAAAAGATCCGGATGCCATACGGCACCAGGGAGTCCACCCATTTTTGGACGATCTCTACATTCCAGGGGTCGCCATAGGGGTTTCCAAACCCCATGGAAATATACAGCACCAAGGTTTTACCATGTTTTTCGCAGAGTTCCTGGATCGCCTTGGTGCGCTCCACACTCTCATCAATGGTAGCGTTGGTGTTGCGTAACTGGAACGTTTCGCTGATGCTGAACGGATACCCCAGATATCCGATCTCCGGAAACCGGCAGGCATCCTCTGCTCCGCGCTGGTTCGCAACGATCGCTAACAAATTGGTATCTGTTTGGGAAAGGTCTAATTTTGCCAGCACATCTGCAGTATCGCGCATCTGGGGAATGGCCTTGGGACTGACAAACGAACCAAAATCAATCGTATCAAAGCCTACCCGCAACAATTGATTGATATACGCTGCCTTGATATCGGTTTCAATAAAATCAGGCAGGCCCTGCATGGCATCACGCGGGCACTCAATCAGCCGGACGGCAGTGTTGGGTTCGGGATAACTTGATTGCGGCAAAACGGTCTATTTTTGGTCTGGCTTCCGGGTAAAAAGGACAGAACAACAGGCATTCGCGTTTGTTCGTACATATCTAAAAAGGTGAATGCAGAGCCCCCTAAAATCAGAATACGCGCAAAACAATTTCAACACCCCAAAGTTATGCCATCATAGTCGAGCAGCACACTACCAAAATATCATACAATCGCAATTTTACATTTTCAATGATGAAAAACAAAGGACGCTGGATACTACTGGGCCTGTTTCTGATCATCGTCGGGATCACGGCCACCGTACTCCAACTCGTAGGCACCCAATGGGCCTTCCTGCAATTCCTGGAGATCCCGGGCCGCCTGTTTGCTTTCGTTGCCAAGATCCTCATGATCATGGCCGGGTTCATTATCCTGGCACTGGCCAATACCGATTGGGAACGCGAACGGGAAGAAAGCGAAGAACCTGAAGGTTGATCAGGCGACGAGCCTACGGTGTTATCCACTGAAGCGCGGATTAATTACATTGGAGTAGATCGACCCGAATGTATAGCGGACCCCTGTGTGCAACCCGTAGTTATAACCGGTCTGCAACTGCCGGATCTGGAGCAGGGCCTCCTCTTTTGTAGCCCCTCCACTGGGTAACTCCACCTGGTTATGCACGACGCCGTAATCGCTGTATACGTTGAACCGGAAGCCCCTGAACAGGTTCAGCTCCAGACCGATAAAAATGTGCGTCCGGTTGAGCGACCAGTCGTGCAGGTAATTGGAATACCGGAAACCCATATTAAAATCCCCCCATTGGAAGAGTTGTTTGTAATTCATAGCCAGCACCTGTTCCCAGAGCCACTCCTCTGTTTTGAAGTATACTGTCTCATCAAAATAACTGTTGAACCGGGAGCCCAGGAAATACCGCAGACGTAACTGACGTCTGGCCACATCCACATACGGGAAAATATTGTACTCAATGCCCGATTGCAGGTACGTACTCATCTTCAGATTGTTGAATTGCGCCTGCCGGCCACCGCCGAAAAAACCGTACGACCAGTGGTTGTCGATCGCCAGCACCTCGGAAGCATTGAAAAAATATCCCCCGTTCTCATAAACTTCCCGCAGGGTATCTTCAAACTGGAACGTATTGCGACCATAATCCCCCCCCACATTGAAGGCTGTTTTTTGATGCTCGGAGACGCGGCTGATATCCACCCGGCCAAACAAGTTCATAGAACGGGAAACTTCCTGACCATTAAAATTGACATTTGTCCGTACAGAGAACGTCCAGAAATTCCAGGGGTCGGAGGCCGGTTCGGCCGCAACGGTATCGGCAGGTTCCAGATCGACCACGAAACTGATCCGCTCGGCAAGCGGTGTTTGTAGTAAATACGGCAGCAGCCCGCGCTCCAGGTGCCGCAGCAGCGCCTGCCTGATCTCCGTATCCGAGGCTGCCGGCGGAAGGTGGAACCGCAAAGTATCCTGCTGGCCGGCAAATTTTCTGCGGCCAAAAAACAGCAGGGTAAATTCTGTTCCGCCACCGCCGTTCTGGATCCCTGTTTGTTGCACCAGGATATCAGCATCAGCGCGGTCCCGCATGAAATTCAGATAGGTCAGGGTAGATTTCAGGTACTGCTGATCGCAGCCCCATTGGCAATCCAGAAAAACGCCGGGAACCCCGTTGCGGGCCGGCTGGGAAAATGCAGAAAACACACAGAAGACAAGGAAAAGGAAGAGGTAGTTTTTCATGAGCAGCAAAAAAATGTTGTTTGGATTACGGGCAAATATCCCACGAAACCGGCAGAACCTGCGGCTATCAGCGATGCAAGGAGGCAATCTGGCGACAGAAACCGTTCCTGCAGGCCGGACTGGCGAATAACTACAACGCGAAGTTGCTATAACGGTAAAAACACGCCTGTATTGAGTGACAGCCCGCGATTGTAGGCCTGCAGGCCATCTGTTTCAAGCGTGTTCAGGTCTGTAAGCCCAAGCAGATACCGCGCTTCAATAAATACCGGAGTCCCGCCCACGGCCAGTGTCCATGCCAAACCTATCTGTAAGCTAAAATCAAAACGGGCAATATGATCGGCCTCAAAATCAAGGTCCCGGGTTGTAGCACTGGAGCGGCCGTTCCGGATCACTGTGAACTTCTCCCGGCCGTTGAGGGCATAAGCAAAACCCGGGCCTGTCAACAGATCGGCCTGCCCCTTCCACAATGGCACCCTGACTTTGAGTAAAACAGGGACCTCCATATACTGAACCATCACGTCAAACTTTTCGCGGACCATACCGCCAACCGGATCAGCATAACGCTCTTCTGCCCTGAAGCCTTTCCGGATATAACCAAGTTCCGCTTGCATCGCCAGGTAGTTGTTCAACCGGAATTCCGCAGCACCACCCACCAAAAAGGAGAGCCGGGCTTCCAGATTACCGTATTTGCTTTCAAATGCAGCGTTGCCCGACCAGGAGGCCAGGTGCATCCCGGCCCGCAGGCCAAAAGCGACCTGAGCACTGCCAAACCTGCACCAACCCAAAATCAAGCAGCTAAAAACAATCTTAAGGAGAACTTTCATGCAAAAAGATCGGTTGGGTGAAGCAGAATGAATTGTGTCCGGCAAATTAGGCCAATTCCGCTAATCCAATTAGATTTAACAGTCCTAAATCGGACAATACCAGGTTAATACCATATGAACCCACTTACGATTTTTGGTGAACCGATCATCGATGCAAATTCAATCGAACAGATCAAACGCTGTTTCAGTGCACCTGAAGACCGCGGTACACTGACTGCCGATGCCCACTACGGGTACGGCCATCCGATCGGTGGCGTGGTTGCCTATAAGGATAAGATCAGCCTGTCCGGGGTCGGCTTTGACATTGCCTGTGGCAACAAGGCCTGCCAAACCAATATCCGGGCGGCTGATATCGACCCGGAAAAGGTTATGGACGAGGTGTTCAGGCAGATCGGTTTCGGGATCGGCCGGCCAAATCCGAAGCCGATCGACCACCCGGTGTTCGACGATATCTCCAAGGCCACATTCAAGCCACAGCGTGACATGATGAAGCTGGCCATGGACCAGCTCGGCACTGTCGGCTCCGGCAACCATTTTGTCGATCTGTTCTCCGATGAGGAGGGCTGGCTCTGGGTGGGTGTGCATTTCGGCTCCCGTGGCTTCGGGCACAAAACGACCATGGGGTTCATTGCCCTGTCCAAAGGCAAACATTTCGACGAACATGCCCCGGAAGGCGGCATGGATGCACCGCCGATCCTGTTCGATGCTGCCAGCCAACTGGGACAAGACTACCTGGCAGCCATGCGTCTGGCCGGTGAATACGCTTATGCCGGCCGGGATACGGTGGTTAACAAAGTGCTGGAGATCCTGGGTGCCGAAGCCACTGTTGAGGTGCACAACCACCACAACTTCCTCTGGGAGGAAGAACACTATGGTGAAAAATACTACGTGGTACGCAAAGGGGCCACCCCGGCCTTCCCGGACCAATATGGCTTCGTGGGCGCTACCATGGGCGACACGTCTGTGATCATTCGCGGCATCGAAAGCGAAAAAAGCCGCGATGGCCTATACTCCACCGTACACGGCGCCGGGCGGGTTATGAGCCGCACCAAAGCCGCCGGTAAGAAACGCTGGCGCAATGGCAAGATCCAGTACCTGAGCCCGGGCGTGGTGGACTGGAAACAGTGGAAAAAAGACCTGAAAAAACAAGGCATCGTCCTCCGCGGCGGCGGTCCGGATGAGGCGCCGGAATGTTATAAAAAGCTGGACGACGTGCTGGAGTACCATGCCGGCACCATCGAAGTGGTCCACCGCCTGAAGCCGATCGGCGTGGCGATGGCAGCGCCGGATATGTATGATCCGTATAAGGATTGATCTGCTGTGCAGATCTAGCTGCTTAACAAGCCGGAACATTGGTGTTCGTCCCCCGGCCCCTTCAAAGCAGGGGTGATTGGTTCTGATTTAGGCGCCTGTACATTGAACATTTTCAATTAAAAAGATTTCGAGATCACCAATGTTCAGGCAGGTACAAAGAGCCTGGCACAAACGCTGGACGCGGGCAGTAC
>SBHD01000262.1 GCA_006226345.1 Bacteroidota bacterium
TCTAACCATCTAACCATCTAACCATCCAACCATCCTCAATCCTTTTTAACTTTATCAAGGTGTTCGACGCCTTCGATATCCAACCCTTTGGACAGTTCGGATATCTTGTCCAGGTCTATGGTTCCGGTCAGACTGAGCAAAACAAATTCATCCGGTGAGCCCACCAGGAGCAATAGTTCGTTAATAATACTCCCGCTGTCCTTAACCCAGATGCGTACATTTTCCTGCCCATCGCGGACGGTCAGCAATTCGGAATACTCGGTTTTGGGTACTTTGCTGAGGGCTTCTTTATATAGTTGCAGTCCGGAATCCAGGCTATCAGAAGTCAGCACGCGGAGTCCGGTGAGCCCGCCCACCACTTCGCGAAACTTTTCCCAGTCTTCATCCTCGGTACTGATCTTGGAAACCAGACTGAACATTTTGGGACTAACAAAGACCACCGTAAAGCGTTCATCTTCCATATATTGGTTGAAAAACCGGTTGATCGCATCATTTTGAGCGGGTGCTACTGCCGCAAACAGAAACAGCAAGGGCAGTACGAAAATTGTCTTTTTCATAGCGAAATAAAGATCTAGTGAAGTAGATAATGGGTAGAGTAATAATGGTGCGGCTGCCTTTAGCCGTCCTTTTCTTTTTTCTTTTTGAACAGGATGTCGATGTGGTCTACCTCCTGCAGCCCTTTCTCCATCGTTTTTTTACTACGGTTGATCTTGGATGATACCAAGGCCAGGGCCGCTTTGATTTCTGCCAGGGCCTGTTCGGGGTCCTCGTACGTATCCGGTGCTATCGCGGGAACCGGTTGAATGTGTTTCTTTTTCTTTTTTCGGGGCGTGGCTGCGTGCAGTACAATTCCGGGTGCTTGGGTATCCGACTGAACGCGTACCGGCGCAACAGGCTCCTCCCGTTGGGGCTGGCGGATCTCCAGCGGTCCGGCATCGGCTACTGGAGATGCAGTCGGTAGTATTTCTGGCTGCGCATTCCACCACCAAAGTCCGGCCGACAGCAGCAGCAGCACAACAGCGGCGGCCGCTGTGCGGTACCAGCCAAAGCGGCGGCTCGGCATAGCAATAGTCGCACGGGCCGGCATGCGAACAGCCTGCTCGGCTGCCAGAGCCCGAAACAGCCGGGCTTCCCGCTGGTATTGTTCGGGCACCGGATCCTGCGCAAAAAAAGCCTTCAAGGCGCGCTCTTCATCCAGTGTCGTTTCGCCTTCCCAATAGCGGTGCAGGAGCAACGGGATATCCGGTTTGTGGTTCATGATCAGTTCGGTTAAGCGTTTACATTAGCAAATGCATCTGACTGCAGCAATTCGTTCCGTATGGACTTTCGGGCGCGATGGAGGTTTACTTTTACCTGGTCCAGACTGATATCCAGTACCTCGGCAATTTCTTCATAGCTTAATTCCTCAATGTCACGCAGGTGCATTACAAGCCGTTGTTTTTCCGGCAGGGTCTGCATCATTTGCCGGACCATTCCTATCAGGTCACGGGATTCAGCCAATTGCCCCGGGTCAACACCATCGGATTGCCGCTCGGCCTCTCCATCAAGTGTTGCAGTCCTGCGTTTCACCATCGACCGGGCTTTATCCAGCGACCGGTTACGTGTAATGGTCATGCACCAGGCCTCCCAGTTCTGAACGGTTGACGATTGCTCTGCCGGAGTTTTCCAGACCCGTTCCAGCACTTCCTGAACGACATCTTCCGCCTCGTGCACACTTCCCGTGATGCGCAAGGCAAAACGGTATAGCTTGTCCCGAATGGGAAAAATCTGTTGGTGAAAGGTTGTCCAGTTCATTCGTGTGTTCCGGCAGTATTATCAGGCACTTGTATGGGGAAGACGCGGCCGGTTTGAAAATGTTACAGTACAAAGAAAAAAAATTTCACCGGATTACACATCTGAATATAGCGGTCCGGCATCCTGCTCATTTGGAACCTGTATACGTTCCCTGTATTTTTGAAAACTTTTCATCCCCGATGATCGTTCCTCTTAATGTAGCAACTTAAACACTGATACTATGAAGACCCAATACGTAATTGCCGGCATTTTGGCGCTGGCACTTGTCTCTTGCCAGCAGCCCGGATCCGAGACCGGTGCAATACAATCGCATGCTGGCCGGAACGTTCAGGTGGCCGGCCTTGAGTTGGAACTTCAGCACAATCCGGAATGGGAATATGCCAACCTGCGACTGTACCCCATCACGGCCGGTGAACAGGTGCTGAATACCAATGCCGGATTGCCGGTACTGACCACCCTGGCCGAAGGCATGGAGCTGCCCGGATTCCGGATCACGGAACGCAAACAGTTCGGCCGCGAGCGCGATCCCTGGTACAATGCACTTACGGTACAAAACAAAAGCACGGAAACCATCTTTCTGATGGCCGGCGATGTGGTTACCGGAGGCAATCAGGACCGGGTAATTGCCCAGGATGACATTATTCCGCCGGGTACGATAAAACAAATTGCCGTCTTCTGTGTAGAAGCCGGCCGGTCTTCATACTATGACCCGGAAGCGCCGGAAGCGGAAAAACAGATCGCTGCCTTTCGCGGATACTATAACGTTGCCAGTCCGCAGGTACGCAAAGCTGTATTTTCCGGCAACCAGCAAAATGTCTGGAACGCAGTTGAATCCGTCACTTCTGCCAATGCGGCTTTTTCGGACACCAAAGCCTATGCCGCACTGGACACCGAAAACGAACAAAAGACCCTGCGCGAGGGCTACCTGCGCTTTTTTGAAGGCAAGTTTGCCAACCGGCCCAATACCGTTGGAGTAGTAGCCGTATCTGCAGGCGAGGTGATCGCCGTGGATATTTTTGGCCGGCCGGAATTGTTCCGGCAGCATTATATGGCCTTGCTGCACGGCTATGCTGCCGAGGCAGCAACCACAAAAACCGCCACAAAAGCCCGGGACCAGGCTGCTATTGCCGACTTCAGGTTGGTGGCAACCTTCGCCGACAAGAATAAAAACAGTTCGGAAGCAGTTGGGAAGCTAACCAGCGGTACGTCCTGGGTCCATTTGTATAAGAAATAGTGCTTGAACATAAGCCTTCTGAGTCTCCCATACCATTTATTTTCGTCGCCTGGGTGCAACCTTCCGGCAACCAAAAAGCAGGTATATGTCAGCCATGTACCTGCTTTCTTTTTCTCCACAACCTTTTCCTTTAAAACGGGTTGTAAAACTTTGCAATCCACTACTTTTGCGGTTTCGTAAAAAACAAACGGCCGCTCCCACCCGGAACGGCACCAAAAGTGAACTACACCTGTAAGCATGGGAAATAATATGCAACTTGATGACTGGCGCCTCGAACAGGAAGAGTGGCTGGAAGCGCTGGAAGAAATCATTGAAGCACATGGTAAAGAACGCAGCGCTGAATTGTTCCAGCGCCTGCGTTATCTACTGGCCCGGCATGGCGCTGCTACCGGCGGCTCGGCCCTGAATACACCCTACCGCAACACGATCCCTACCGAAGACCAACCGGAGTATCCGGGAGATCTGGAGGTGGAACAACGCATTGAAAATGTCCTGCGCTGGAATGCACAGGCTATGGTGTTGCAAGCACAGGACAAGGGGCTTGCCCTCGGTGGACATATTGCTACCTATGCGGCCTGTGCCACGATGTTGGAAGTATTGTTAAATCATTTCCTCCGGAAACGCTCTGCAGACTACGGTGGTGACCTGCTTATGTTCCAGGGCCACGCTTCACCCGGACTGTATGCGCGGGCGCATTGGGAGGGCCGCCTTACCCAGGATCAGATCGCCAACTTCCGCCAGGAATTGATCGGCGGCGTTTCCAGCTACCCACACCCCCGCCGGATGCCGACTCTCTGGCAGGCTCCCACGGTCAGTATGGGACTTGGCCCAATGACGGCTATCTATCAGGCCCGCTTTATGAAATACCTCGAATCCCGCGGCCTGAAGCCCAAAAACGGCGGGCGTGTCTGGCAGACAATTGGCGACGGTGAGATCGATGAACCGGAGATTTACGGCACCATCGGCATTGCAGCACGAGAGAACCTGGACAACCTGGTTTTTGTCGTACACTGCAACCTGCAACGCCTGGACGGCCCGGTACGCGGAAACGGAAAAATTATCCAGGAGGTAGAGCGTCACTTTTACGGCGCTTCCTGGGAGGTGATCAAAGTGATTTGGGGAAGTGAATGGGACGAATTGCTGGCCAAAGACGAAGAAGGTGCATTACTGGCACGCCTGGAAGCCATGGTAGATGGTGATTTTCAGGAGATCACCAACCTCGACGGCGCCGGCATCCGAAAAAAACTGACCGGCGACGATCCGCGCATCGCTACCCTGCTGGCAGACTATACAGACGAACAACTGAAAAATATGCGCCGCGGCGGGCATGATGCCAGGAAGATATTTGCGGCATACGAACGTGCAATTAAGTCAAATAAACCGGTAGCGATCATAGTCAAGACGGTAAAAGGCTATGGAATGGGTAAAGCTGCCGAAGGCAAGAACAAGGCGCACCAAACCAAGGATATCAGTGCCGAAAGCCGTATAGAAACAAAAAACCGGTATGGGATTCCAATCTCGGACGATGAAGCCCGGGCTGCCAAATTCTGGTATCCCGGACCGGATGATCCCGCTACCCAATACCTGCACGAACGCCGGAAACAACTCGGCGGCTACCTTCCGGAGCGCTCTGAGGCCTTTGAAAAGATCAATTTGCCGGAAGTCTCGCTCTTCGAAAAGCAACTGCAGGGTAGTGAAGCGGCAGGTGGAAAAGAGTTTTCCACCACAGCTGCCATGATTGATATTATGACCCAGCTGGTCCGCAATCCGGACATGGGTAAATATATTGTTCCGATCGTACCGGATGAGGCGCAAACTTTTGGTATGGAGCCGATGTTCAACTCCGCCAAGATCTGGAACCAGAAGGGTCAGCTGTACACCCCGTTGGAGATCGGCATCTCCGTCATCAAGTACAAGGAGTCCGAAACCGGACAGGTGCTGCAGGAGGGAATCAATGAAGACGGCGCTACCGCTTCCTTCACAGCCGCCGGTACTGCCTACAGCAACCACGGCATACCGACTATACCGTTCTACATCTTCTATTCTATGTTCGGCTTCCAGCGGGTCGGCGATATGGTCTGGGCTGCGGCCGATACCATGTGCAAAGGCTTCTTGCTCGGTGCTACCGCCGGCCGCACCACGCTGAACGGAGAAGGACTCCAGCACCAGGACGGGCACTCCCACCTGATCGCACAAACAGTCCCGGCCGTGATCGGCTATGACCCTGCCTTCGCCTATGAGCTGGCCGTGATCGTGCATGACGGTATTCGCCGGATGTATGTCGAGAACGAGCACAAGATCTATTATATCACACTCTACAACGAGAATCTGCCCATGCCCCCGATGCCCGAAAATGTGGAGGAGGGGATCAAACGTGGTATTTATCGCTATCAAAAATCCGGTAAAAAATCGGCCAAAGCCGGTGTAAAAGCCCACTTGATGGCTTCCGGTATCATTATGGACCAGGCACTCCAGGCTGCTGAGATCCTGGAACGTGAAGGCGTCAGCACAGATATCTGGAGCGTAACATCCTGGAGTGAACTGTACCGCGATGCACAATCCTGTGACCGTTGGAATATGCTGCATCCCGGCAAGGCGGAGAAAACCCCTTTCCTGCAGCAAGCCCTGAACGGAGAGGACGGCGTATTCGTGGCAGCCAGTGACTGGGTCAAAATGACTTCAGGCTGCCTGTCGCCCTGGATGCCCGCTGATTTCACCGCCCTTGGGACGGATGGCTTCGGGCTTTCGGAAAGCCGGGAAAGCCTGCGGGATTATTTCGAAGTCAGCGCACGGTATATCGCTTTCGCAGCCGTACGCCTGTTACAGGCGCAGGGCAAGGTAAGCGAAAAAGCCGTACAGGATTTCATGAAAAAGTATGATGTGAAGGGCGATAAAATGGACCCGATGGACGTGTAAAAAACATCTATCCGGGATCTATCAGAGAAAATGGGAGTTCGTTTCGCTGTCATTGGTTCATCCACTGCAGCAGGGCACGGCGCTGATCCGCCGGAACAGTCCTGGGTCAACCGGTACCGTACTTACCTGAAATCGCTGGACCCGGCAAATAATGTGATCAACCTGGGCCTGGGCGGGCAACAGACATTCCATCTGTTGCCAACCGGCTACAAGCCGCCGCCCTACCGGCCCCTACCCGATCCTGAGCGGAATATCACCAAGGCCCTTTCATTTACGCCTTCCGGTATTATCGTCAATGCACCGTCCAACGATGCAGCTGCCTTTTACGGTGTTGAAGAACAATTGGCAAACTTTGACTACCTGATGGCTGCGGGCAAGGCTGCAGGTGTACCTGTGTGGATCTGCACGACTCAACCCCGGATCTTCAAGGCTGAACAAATTGACATTCAGGTACAGCTAAGGGATGCCATTCTTAACCGGTACGGCCGGTGGGCATTGAATTTTTGGGACTGCCTAGCCACCCCGGATCATCTCCCCAGGCCAGAATACGATCTTGGCGACGGCACACATCTCAATAACGACGGACATGCACAACTATATGAAGTAGTAGTAACGCACAACCTACCTGCCCTTTTTCAGCAATGGCAGACGGCACACAGGCAGTCCGCCGTATTACAGGCCGGATCGACCTTACTTATCCCCGAACTGACCACTGGGGAGGTATTTGTGGAAGTATACAATGCTGTTACTGAATTGCGCTACCGGGCGGTAACAACGCTGCCTCATATGGTACAGCGTCCATTAGGGCCTCCCGGAACATTTTGGGTGAAGATCTCCGGCAACGGGTACTACCGGCTACTCTCCTGGGTAAAAACCGGCTAACCGGAATCCGGGCAATTACTCCTCCTTTTGGGAAGATTTTTGTTGCTGCCTGGCCTGTTTTTTAAAATACCGCCGAAACAGGAAGTTATGCTTCAAAGCTTCCATGTTCTCGTCGAAACGGGCGGTACCGGACTCGATATTATCCAGGGTGTTTTGCAGGCGTGCAGCCGCAAGGGAGTCATTCATAAGTAAATAAGCGGGACCCTGCCCTTCTTGCAAGTCCGACTGTAGCCCCTGGACCAGTTTATTCATATCCCGTGCCAGGAGGTCCGCCTGATCCTCAACCGCCTGTAACTTGACCACAACCTGATTGAGTTCATATCCTATACTGGTATCCCGCAACAGGTAACCGATGGTCCCTTCTCCTTTCCGGACATCGCCGACTACGGCATGGACATCCTCCATGGTAGCGGCTGCATCACCGGTTGCCCTACGGAGATTGGCCAGGGCGGCTTTCAGATCGCGCGAAAGGTTTTCATCCGTAAGCAGTGTAGATAGTTGAGTACTTTCATTGATCCGCTGGACCGTTTCTTTCAGGCCTTCCGAGATCACCAGGATGTTACGGTTGGTCTTGTCCAGCGTGCGGAGCATCTCATCCGTGTTGATTTCAGGAACGGATTGAATAATATCTCCGGGTTCGATCAACGGTGCCGGTTCCCGCACCGAAAGGAGGTCGACCACGCGGTTACCGATCAGGCCGTCCGTTCCGATATCGGCCAGGGTGTTTTTTCGGATCACCTGGCGCATTTCATCGTCCAGCCCAATGGTCACCACCACCAGCGTATCGTTCACCAGGTTAACGTCTTCGACAATACCAACGACGATACCGGACACCCGGACATTATTTCCGGGAACAAGACCACTGACATCTTCAAAATGGGCTTTGATCTCAAACCGGGTGGCGAAAATGCTCTGGTTCCGCCCCAACATGTACAGAAAGAAGATCAAAAGTGCCAGGGCAACCAGGACGAAAATGCCCAGTTTCACATTATCGATAGTTCGCTTTGCCATAATCATTTAGTCAAAAAAGGCCCGGATTTTGGGATCCCTGGAGGCCTTGAGTTCTTCAAAAGAGCCGCTTCCGTAGCATTTGCCGTCAATTAGCATGATGATCCGCTCCGATGCCGCCTGGGCCAGCTTCATATCATGGGAAATGACCAGAGAAGAGGTTTTATATTGTGTTTGTACTTGCTTGATCAGGTCGATGATCTCCATACCGGTGATCGGGTCGAGGCCCGTTGTCGGTTCATCATACAGGATGATGGCAGGCTTCAGGATCAGCGTCCGGGCCAGGGCAATACGTTTCCGCATTCCCCCGGACAGTTCAACCGGCATCATATCAACCGTATGCTCCAGGCCAACACTCTCTAATACTTCCATAACAAGAGCATCCACCTCTTTTTGCGGCGTTTTGATCCAGTGGCGGCGTAATGGGAACTCCAGGTTCTCCCGGACGGTCATGGAGTCATACAGCGCATTACTCTGGAACAAAAAGCCAACCCTGACCCGCATCTCATCCAATTCGGCATAGCTCATATCCGGCACGTTATCACCAAATACTTGGATCGTTCCGGCATCCGGACGTAGTAGCCCAATAATACACTTGATCAGTACGGATTTCCCGGAGCCCGATTTTCCCAGTACGACCAGATTTTCCCCACGGTACAGGGTCAGGTCAAAATGATCCAGCACCACATTATCGCCGAATGCTTTGCAAAGGCCCACAATTTCAATTACTGGTTCCCGAGTTTGCGTCATTGGGTTTAATATTAATTCATGCGCGGTCAGGTCACGCATTGTTCTGAACTTATAAGTCCCACACCAATTCGGTGATCTGTACCGCCAGGAGGTCCAGGATAAAGATTAAAACAGAGGACATCACTACCGCCGAATTAGCAGACCGGCCCACCCCTTCGGTACCCTTGGTAGAGTTGTATCCTTTGTAACAGCCTACAATACCAACTGCGAAACCGAAGAAATAGGTTTTGATGATGGCTGGAATGGCGTCGTAATAAGCCAGGTTATTAATGACCTGGGTGAGGAACAACCGAAAACTCAATACTTCGTAAATATTAACACCGATCCAGGAGCCTCCCAGTGAGATGGCGTCTGCCAAAACCACTAATACCGGCAACATCAACGTTGCTGCGACCGTACGGGTAACCACCAGGTATTTGAACGGATTGGTACCCGATACCTCCATGGCATCGATCTGCTCTGTCACCCGCATGGAGCCAAGTTCAGCGCCAATACTGGAGCCGATCTTACCTGCAAATATCAGTGCCGTGATTACCGGACCCACCTCCCGGATAATGGCGATGCATACCATCGCCGGGATCTGTGATTCCACACCGTACCGGACCATACTCGGCCGTAGTTGCATGGTCAGCACCAGCCCCATAATAAACGCGGTCAGTGCGACCAGAGAGAGTGATCTGTACCCGATCACAAAACATTGCCGGATGAGTTCACTAAACTCATAACGCGGTTGGAACGCCACACGAAAAAACCGGGCGGTGAAGCGGGCCAGGTCACCGATCTCACTTAAAAAAGCGCGGTTTTTTGAAAAATATCCCATGAATTTACAGTCATTTGTCCGAAAATGCCGGCTTGAACTGGGTAAAGTTAATGTCACATAAGTTGCACCGCAAGTCGTCTAATCATTCCTTAATATGCGCTTCATCAACGTTTCAATACTGGCTTTCCTCTTTATCCTTCCGGTAATGTCATACGCCCAGTCTTCTCCGGACTCCTGCCTGTCGGCATATCCGTTCCGTTATGTTGTCATTGGCTCTTCGACAGCGGAAGGTGCAGGTGCCAGTACAAGCGACAGCGCATGGGTAAACCGTTTCCGTACAACGCTGGAAGCCTTTCATCCGGACAACCTGGTATTCAACCTGGCCAGGGGCGGCTATAATACATATCTCCTGATGCCGTCCGACTCGATACCACCGGCAGGCAGGCCCACGCCTGACACCCTGCGCAATATAACCCGCGCCCTGGCACTCGGACCAGATGCGATTATCATAAATCTCCCATCCAACGATGCCGCTGCCGGTTACACCCTGAATGAACAACTGAAAAACTTTGACATCATTGTACAAACCGCAACGCAAAAGGGGGTACCCATATGGGTTTGTACCACCCAGCCCCGGAACTTTAGCGCAGGTCAGGTAGCCATTCAGAAGGCTGCCCGGGACTCAATCCTGGCGCGATACAGCAACAGGTCGATCAATTTCTGGGAAGGACTGGCCACGCCGGAGGGACATATCGATCCGTTATACGATTCCGGCGATGGTATCCACCTTAATAATACGGGACACCGGATTCTTTTCGAACGCGTCCGAATGAAAAACATCTCCACAGCCCTCATTGAAATACCCGAAATCCTGGTGGTTGGCGATACGCTCTGTCAGCCCGGCTCAACGACTTTGCTGGCCACAGCCACTCAGGCCGATACTATATTCTGGTATGCCACCGCTGATAACACATCCCCGTTCGCTTCCGGTGCACAATTGATTACTCCGGTGCTGGACAGTACCACAACCTTCTACGTTGAAGCCGTT
>SBHD01000033.1 GCA_006226345.1 Bacteroidota bacterium
TTCTTCAATCCGGCATACGATACACAAGAGATCGTGTATCAGGATATCCAGACCCTGCTGTCCGACGCAATTGCTGACCTGAGCAAGGGTGCGGGCGATAACGTCACAGCCCCCGGGCTCGATGACCTGATCTTTAACGGCGATGCATCCAAATGGCTGGTTACGGCAAATATCCTGAAAGCGCGGTATGAAAACCACCTTAGCAAGCGTGATCCGGCCGGTTCAGCCACACGTACACTGGCCGCTATTGACGCCGCCAATGCTGCTGGTCTGGATGGCACTGATGACGATTGTAATGCAATTTTTCCTGGCGACGGAAACTCCCTTAACCAGTGGTATGCCTTCCAGAATGAACGGGGGGACTATATAAAGATGGCAGAAGGCTTTGTCAACCTCCTGGAATCCATTGACGACCCGCGCCTTGCAGCATATGCGGCACTGGATGCCGATGGAAACATTACCGGAACCCCATTGGGCACAACGGTAACCACGACGTCCGACATCGGGACCTTCTTTGCTTCACCGGACTCTCCGGCTCCAATGGTATCGTATGTAGAAGCCAAGTTTATCGAAGCAGAGGCCGCTTTCCGGGCAGATCAGAAAATGCGGGCTGCGATGGCACATAATGCCGCGATCAAAGCGCACATCCGGTATGTCACCGGTGCTGATGCTCCGGCGGATTATATCACGAACCAGGCCAGCGAAACCGATGCCACCATTACGCTGGAAAAGATCATGACACATAAATATGTGGCATTATTTACACAATTTGAAGTGTACAACGACTGGCGCCGCACGAGTATCCCGGCATTGTCGCCTAATCCGAACGGATTGGTAGCGGGCATTCCGCGGCGTTTACCGACCCCCTCCAACGAACGGCTTTACAATACCCAGGCTCCGGTGATTTCGGATATTCTGTTGCCGGTTTGGTGGGATGAATAAAATCTGTTGAAATATCCACATTGGTGGATATACCTGATAGCAAGGCTGTCACCAGGATAAAAGAAGGCATAAGCGGTTTTTACCAGCCTTACTTTTATCTGCGGGGCAGCCTTGTTTTATTTAAAAGATCAATATTTTGAGGAGAATTTTCGCTGTTTTTATAAAAGATTTGACTGGGAAACACCGGCCAGGTCCCATTTTAACTCTGTCGGTTTTGTACTTTATTGAATTTTACTTGGTACTTATCTCTTTAAATTTTCAATACCTTTGCAATTGGCGTACGGTCTGACCAAGCAAAACAGGGCGTTATTCTCAGCCCTTCTAACAGAACTGTACATACTGATTTCCAGCCCCTTAGCACCTTTTTTTGCTTGTAATCTCGTAACAAATATTATTTAACCAAATCTAACTTTCGTATGAAGCGATTATTAACAACCATTTGGTTGGTGCTTGCTGTTGTGGGTATGACACTCGCACAGCGTACCGTAGTAGGTACGGTGAAAGGCGATGACGGTGAAGCACTGATCGGTGCAACCGTTGCTGTCAAAGGAACCAACACAGGTGCCCGCACGGACGTAGAAGGGAAATACTCCGTAGAGGTACCCGCAGGCTCCAACGTACTTGTTTTCTCCTACACTGGTTACAAGAGCCAGGAGATTACGCTCGGTGCATCCAATGTTCTGGACGTCGTAATGGTCGGCGGTCTGGAATTGGGTGAAACCGTTGTAACGGCCCTTGGCGTTTCCCGTGAACAAAAATCTTTGGCTTATGCCGTTCAGCAGGTAGATGGTGACAACCTCACCCAGGCCCGCGATGCCAACATCGTTAACCAGCTCTCTGGTAAGATCGCCGGCGTAAACGTCATCAGCTCCTCCGGTAACGTAGGTGCCTCTTCGCGTATCACGATCCGCGGTAACACCTCGATCACCGGTAACAACCAGCCGTTGTTCGTTGTGAACGGTATCCCGATGGATAACCGTGCTCAGGGCTCCGGTGGTTCTCAGTATGGTGGTGTTGACTTTGGTAATGCTATCCAGGATATCAACCCGGAAGATATCGAGTCGGTTACTGTACTGAAAGGCCCGAACGCTTCCGCACTGTACGGCTCGCGTGGTGCTAATGGTGTGATCCTGATCACGACCAAGACCGGCAAAGCCTCCAAGAAAGGTCTGGGTGTTTCCTACACTGGTGACATTGGCTTTTCCACCCCGTTCCGCCTTCCGGATTATCAGAACAAATTCGGACAGGGCGTAGGCTTCCAGTTCAGCTATGTAGATGGTGCTGGTGGTGGCCTTTGGGACGGTGTTGACGAAAGCTGGGGGCCATCCTTCGATTCGTCGATCAACCAGAACGACGGAATCGACAACGACGGCGACGGCCAGATTGACGAAGCCGGCGAAGGTGATCTGATCGACCAGTTCACCGGCGCTCAAATGCCTTGGGTTGCCCGTCCGGACAACATCAAGAATGCATTCGATACCGGTATCAACTTGACCAACAGCGTAGCCATCTCGGCTGCCGGTGAAAAAGCACACGCCCGTTTCTCGTTCACCAACCTGGATCAGAAAGGTATGGTGCCGAACACGGACCTGAGCCGGAACACCTTCAACCTGGGCTTCGGCATGGCGATGAGCGAAAAACTGTCGCTGGATGGTAACGTTACGTACACGGCTACCCGTTCGGACAACCGCCCGGGTATTGGTTACGATGGTGACAACATCCTCCAGCAAAGTATCTGGGCTGGTCGTCAGGTGGACTGGGAGTACCTGCGGGATAACCGCGACGTGATTGACCCGTCCAATGGCAACCGCGTAAACTGGAACCACAACTACCAGAACAACCCGTTCTTTACCTTGTACAATAACACGAAGCCGCAGCGCCGTGACCGTACCAACGGTTACCTCTCGCTGACGTACAAGCTCACGCCGTGGCTGAGCGTTATGGGTCGTACCGGTACGGATTACTATTCGGACAACCGGGAGATTCGTTTCGACAAAACGTCGAATACGTTCCCGAACGGC
Source organism: Bacteroidota bacterium (assembly GCA_006226345.1). Taxonomy (GTDB): domain Bacteria; phylum Bacteroidota; class Bacteroidia; order Chitinophagales; family Saprospiraceae; genus M3007. The sequence goes on from SBHD01000033.1 coordinate 2,964, forward strand.
TACCTGGAAACCCAGGAATATGAGTTCCAGGAGACGAACAGCGACATCTTGTTTACCGCTGACAAATACTTCTCCGACGCATTCTCGATCAACGCTACGGTTGGTGCAGTACGTCGTGACTCCCGTTTCTCCGGTCTGGAAACTACAGCAGGCGCTCTGGTTGTACCGAGTCTGTTCAACTTCTCGAACGCTGACGGAGCCATTAACGTAAACCAGTTTGTGAACAAACTGCGGGTTAACTCCGTACTCGGTAGTGTTTCGCTTGGTTTCTACAACTGGATCTATGTGGACGCATCGGCTCGTAATGACTGGTCGTCGACGCTGCCGGCTGAAAACCGCAGCTACTTCTACCCGGCCTTCAACCTGAGCCTCGTGTTGTCCGAGCAGGTCAGTATCCCGGGTATCAACTTCCTGAAGCTGCGCGGTGGTTATGCTGAAGCTGGTAAGGACACCGATCCGTATCGCCTGCTGCCGACGTATGCACCGAATACGCCATGGGGTGGCACTCCGTCCTTTACTGTTCCGGGCTCGCTGCCCAACAACAACCTGAAGCCGGAGCGTGCCAAGTCGATCGAGGCCGGTCTTGAATTGCAGGCCTTTAGCAGCCGTGTTCGCCTTGATGTAACGTATTACAACACGGACAACATTGACCAGATCATTCCGCTGAACGTATCCTCCACGACTGGTTTCACCAGCCGTTTTGCCAATGCCGGTACGATCAACAACAACGGTATCGAGGTTCAATTCGGCCTGACGCCGGTGAAGACCAACGACTTCCGTTGGGATATCGACCTGAACTGGGCTAAGAACAACTCGGAAGTTAAGGACCTGCCGGAAGGCGTAACCGAGATCACGCTGAACACCAACTGGGGTCTGCGCCTGGTTGCCCGCGAAGGCGAGGCTTATGGTACGCTGGTTGGCCGCCGTATCAAGCGCACAGCTGACGGTGAGATGATCGTGAGCGCTACCAGTGGTCTGCCGATCTACGACGCTGACGAAAACGGCGATATCAACAACTTCAACCTGGGTACGATCACACCGGATTGGGTTGGCGGTATCCGCAATACCTTCACCTGGAAAGGCCTGACCTTGAGCGCCCTCATCGACATGCGCCAGGGTTCGGATGTGTTCTCCATGACTTACATCTTTGGCCGTTATGCCGGTATCCTGGAAGAATCGCTCGAAGGACGTGAAACCCTCGACCAGATCCAGAATGGCTACAACTACGGTGGTGTAGTGGACAACGGTGACGGCACCTACTCGCCGAACACCAACCTGAATGACGCTGAAATTTGGAACGCCTTCTACTATGCCCGCCGCCACGACCGCGGTGTGTTTGATGCTTCCTTTATCAAACTGCGTGAGATATCTCTTGGTTATGACTTCCCGAAGGCCTGGTTCGCCAATTCCTTCATCCAGGGGCTGCGCCTGTCGGCTTATGGCCGTAACCTGGCGTTGCTGAAATCCAATGTGCCGCACATTGATCCGGAAACTGCCTTTGACAGCGCCAATGCTATGCAGGGTATTGAATTTGGTCAGTTGCCGTCTGCCCGCACGATGGGTCTGACGATCAATGCACAGTTCTAACCCTACTACCTCACTCACTTTAAACAATCATTGTTATGAAAAATATCAAAATCTTGTTATTGCTCCTGGCCGTTGTTTTCTCCGGCGGCTGCGACAAAGACTTTGACGAGATCAACACCAATCCAAACCGTCCGGAGGATGTTCCGTTGACCAATGTGTTGTTGTCGGCGGTCACACAAGGTGTACGCCGTACGCATGGCGCCAGCATGAACATGACCTATGCCGGTCTGTGGGCCCAGCACTATGCCAAGATCCAGTACATTGACGAGGACAATTACGATTATCGTCCGGATGCCTTCACGGCACATTTCGATGCCCTGTATTCCGGCCCGTTGGCTGACCTCCAAAACATTATTGACAAGGCCGACAACCCGAGCAACATGATGGCTGCTGCCATGACGATGAAAGCGTACTACATGGGTATCGTTACCGACATGTGGGGCGAAGTACCGTATTCGGAAGCCCTGAGCGTTGATCGCTCGATCACGCCGAAATACGATGCACAGTCCGATATCTATGCTGGTATTGTGGCTGACCTGAAAACAGCTGCCGCTATGTTCGGCCAGGCTGATGATTTGGGGCAGGGTGACGTGATCTATGGCGGAGACACCGGCAAATGGAAAAAATTTGCCAACTCCCTTATGGCTCGCTACCTGAACCGGGGTAAGCATAAGAATCCGGCATTCGCATCTGACTTGCAGGCTCTGCTCAGCAATCCGGGCAACCTGATCGCCAGCAACAGTGAAAATGCTCAGTTCACATATCCCGGCGCCAGCCCTGCACTGGCTAACCCGCTGTATGATAATAAATACAATGGCGGCCGTAACGACCACGCTGTTTCAGAGACACTGGTTAACATCATGTCTACCATCAATGATCCGCGCTTGTCGGTTTATGCCGAACTGAACGATCAGGGTGTGTACAAAGGACAGCCCAATGGTACAGTTGAGCCATCGCCGTTCACTGCTGTTTCGGCTATCGGTTCTGCGTTCCGCGACGATCCGGCTGCTCCGTCTGTACTGATGACCTATGCTGAAGTATTGTTCATCATGGCGGAGGCTAACGACGACAAGCAGGCTTACCTGGATGCCATCAGTGCTTCCTGCGCACAGCATGGCGTAACGGCTGATGCTGCATTCCTGGGAACTTCCGGTGCGGCTTACGACCTGGACAAAAACCGGGCCCTGTTTACGCACAAGTGGATCGCCCTGTTTGGTGACGGCTGCGAGGCTTATACGGAATTCCGCCGGACTCACTACCCGAATGAGATCCAGGAAGTACCTGGCTCTGTATTCCCGGGCCTGGGGGTTCCCGACCGTTTTGCTTATCCTACCAGTGAATCTGGTAACAATAAAGTCAACCTGGACGCTGCCATCCAGCGCCAGAATATTGGCAACTCCGGTGTACACAGCGACCCAATGTGGTGGACGCTGTAATCCGGTGTAGTTGATTTACAACTACATTAAACAGACAGGCTGTTTCGGGGCAACCCGAAGCAGCCTGTTTTCTTTTCTGCCGTTTTATTCCGGAGCAACGATAGATATCCGGTTTACAAGGAAAATGCCTGCATTCAACTATACACAGGGGCATTTGACACAATTCCGACTTGTTTACCCACCATTTTTCGTAAACTTTGCATCAATTAAAATAAAGCCTGGGCATTGCATTACTGTACCTGTGTCCAACCATTCACTTTTAAACATTGTTATGTCTACACACGACCGACTGCGAAGCCGCCGCACCTTTAAAAAACCCATGTTGATCTTTGGTATCGCCATGACCCTTGCCTATGTGGGACTGGGATCACTTATCCTGGGCGATAAATCCTTTTTACCCGGTATACCCTCGGATTTCCGTAATATCTTTGCAGGTCTGCTGCTGATCTATGGCTCCTACCGGGGCTGGCGGATTTACGCAGACCATATTGCTTAGAGTTTCAATCCTCCGACCTATGCGCAAGTATCTGATCTTTGGCACCCTGTTCTGTCTGACACTCCTGTCCTGCCAACAAAAGGATAAATCAGGAAAGGTGATTGACACCCCCACCACCGGCAATATCCGGATCATGGTAGATGAAGGGTATAAACCTGTCATTGCCAGTGCTGTGGATGTCTTTGACTCGATGTACCTGAGAGCCAGCCTGGATCCGATTTATACGTCTGAAGGAGAAGCCTTGAAAGCCCTGTTTGAAGACTCGATCCAGGTGATCATCATCGCCCGGCCACTATCCGAAGCCGAGGTCAATGAATATTTCAAACCCCGCGGGTTTGAACCGGTTATAACCCCGATCGCACATGATGGCATCGCTTTTATTGTCAATCCGGAAAACAGGGATACCGTCTTCACCATAGATCAACTTCGGGATATCCTGACCGGAAAAATCGCACGCTGGAAGGACCTGAATCCCGCTTCGGGGCTGGGCGATATCCTGCTCGTGTTTGATAATCCGCTTTCCGGAACTGTTCGTTATGCGCGCGATACCATTGCTGGCGGTGCTGACCTGCCTTCCAACGCTTCTGCGCTAAAAACAAATAAAGAGGTGATCGATTATGTGGCGCGGAACAAAAACGCCATCGGGATTATCGGAGCCAACTGGATCTCTGATACGGACGACAAAGGGGTACAGGCATTCCGTAAAGAGATCAAACTGGTTGATATTGCCCCTAAAGCCGGTGCCACCGGATACGGCCCGTACCAAGCCTACCTGAGTACAGGAAAATATCCGTTCAAACGTACCGTTTATCTGATTAATGCCCAGGCAAGGAAAGGGCTTGGATTAGGCTTCGCCTCTTTCCTGGCTTCGCACCCTGGCCAGTTGATCATGCTGAAAGCCGGTTTACTCCCCGCCCAGGCGCCGACACGCGTCATCCAGGTAGAACGATAAAGCCACAAAGAGGGTCCCAACATGCTGTTATGTGACTATCCGGTCTCGTTACATTCGGCAAAGCGTTAATTTTCTATTAAATCCTCTCGAATAAATCGCTGTTTTAGGCAATAGAATGTTGCTTTTGTAGCGAAAAAACGTCAAAAAAATCGAAACTTTGCGGCTCGAAATGAATTTCCGTGTATGACAGTCATAAACAAAAAACTTTTCCAAACAATGACAACTTTCCTGAAGAGAATGTCCGCCCTGCTGCTGGGTATCGCTTTTGCTGGGATCAGCATGGCTCAAACCCATAATGACGGGCTGGAAGCGATGCAACTGGAGAACTGGGATGAGGCCATTACCATCTATACGGCCCTGACCAAAAAAGCCCCTACCGACCAACCAGCCTGGCTTGCTATGGGTAGCGCATACCTTGCCAATGGCAATAAAGAAAAAGCCCTGGAAACATTTGACGCTGCATTTAAGGCCAATTCGGATGGCGTTTATGCGATGATCGCCACTGCCCGTATCCTGTTGCTGAAAAATGATCAGGCAGAAGCAGACAAGGTCATGAAAAAAGCGGAAAAGTTGGCGCGCAAAGACGTTTTGGCCAAACGGCTGATCGGAGAGTCTTACCTGTATGATGTGCCCGGTACAAAGCCCAACTTCACCCGTGCCGAGGAAAAACTGAAGGAGGCTATGGATTATGATTCCAAGGACTACCCCACCCTCATGTCCCTGGCCTACTGCTACAAAGAAATGCCGAATGGCGGCCTCGCAGCGCAGCATTACGAATATGCCGTGAATGTTCAGCCCAGTGATCCTTTTCCGGTATACATGCTGGCCAAGGTTTATCGCACAGCCAAGATCTACGATAAGTTCCTGAATTACATCGACAAGGCCATCAGCCTGGACCCCAAGTTTTCCGATGCACTTCGTGCCAAAGCGGAGTTCCTGTATTTCGACCGGAAATGGGAGGACGCCACGGATGCCGCAAAGGCACTGGTCAACAACGCTCGTGACGTCACTATCGAGGATATGATGCTGTTGGCAAACCTTTTGTACATCACCAAGGATTGTGCGGGTTGCAGCCAGCTGGTCGACCGGATCCTGAAAATGGACGGCTCAAAAAATTACCTGCGCCGCCTGCAGGCTTACTGCCACTACGATAATGGCAAATATGAGGAAGGACTGAACATCCTCAACGACTTCTTCAAACAAGTAACGCCTGACAAAGTGCGGTCTTCCGACTATGAATATCTGGGCAAACTCCAGATCGAAGCCGGGAAAGATACCGTGGCAGCGATCGGCAACTTCAAAAAGGCCATGGAACTGGATTCCTCGCGCTGGCCGCTGCACGACGAGATCGGCAACCTGCTCTACAACAAACGCGATTTCTGCGGTGCTGCCGTAGCCTACCAAACCAATCTGGATTCGGTGGAAACCCCCAGTGCCGTTCAATACTATCGCCTCGGCCTTTGCCATTATTTCTGTACCGATGACAGCTTGCACTTCGAAAAGGCCGAGCAGTCTTTCGGACGCGTAACTGAAATCGCTCCGGAAGCTGGCATTGGCTGGTCCTGGCGTGCAAAAGCAATGTCCAAACTCGAGCCGGATATTGAAAACAACCCGGAACTTCTGGATGAATTTGGTAAAGCCAAACCGTTCTTTGAGAAGTTTATCGAAATTGGAGAGACCGACCCGCAAAAGAACAAGCGTGACCTCGTTACGTCATATGAGTATATGAGTTCGTATTTCTTCCTTAAAAACGATGACGAAAACGCACGCATGTATCTGACCAAACTGTTCGAACTGGAACCGGAAAATCAGACCGGTAAAGACATTCAGCAGTTCCTGGATGGCGAAACACCCGCGCCTCCAATGAATAACGGCAGTGGCGGAAAAAAATAAACGCTTTCCACTCTCTGTCAATAAAAAGTCCCCCGGCAACAAAGTTTGTTACCGGGGGGCTTTTATTATTAGTTCCATTTTTAAAAGCAGGGCTCCCAAAGATGCCCAGCTTCTCTTAATGCAGAGAAAAGCGAATGGGCAGCATATACCGGACTTTTACCGAATGGCCGTTTGCTTCGCCGGGAGTCCAGTCGGGCATGGCTTGCACAATCCGCGAAGCTTCAAGTCCGCATCCCCCGCCAATATCCTTCACAACGGAAACATCCTTCACCTTGCCGTTCTGGTCGATCACAAAAGCCACTACGACCACACCCTGAATATTATTTTCACGGGCTAACTCCGGATACCGGATGCTTTCAACCAGATAATGGATCAGTGCCCGTTCACCGCCAGGAAAACCCGGAGCCTTCTGAATATCAAAGAGCTCATAGGGTTGCTCCGGCTCAAGCCCGGTATTTTCAGCATACGGAGGCTCCAACTCCCCGGTCGAGGTCAACAGGTCAGGAGGAACATCCGTGGTACCTTCTGCGGTTACATGGCTGACCGTCCCTTCCGTAGAAAGTACAGTTTCCACCGTATTCCATTCGTCATCCGGCACTTTTTCATCCTGTTGCACAAGAGGAGGCACATACCGGATCGTCGCACGCTTAGGAACCGGTTGCCGGGGTAACGGTTTGGGGACAAGCGGTTTTTCCGGAAGGGCCGGGAGGTCGCCACAGAGACAAATTGTACTGTCCATATTTGCGCTTCCGTGATTTCTGGAACCAGACCTCCGGAAGGAAAAGAAAACGAATAATAGTAATAACAGCAGGCTCAGGCCAAATGCCCGCGCCAGGTGCCCCGGATAACTGCGCCGCAATACATAAGCGCCGTATGCTTTGTTGCGGTTGGCAAAAAGGATTTCGAGCGTATCCGGTTCTTCGGAAACTTGATTGTAGTGCATCATACGGTAAATAGTTAAGTTATGAAAAGGGACCGGCCGGCCAGCGACAACTCAGCCACGACAGCTGCGGTCGGTTGACCGGCTATCTACTGCATCAAACTGTA
>SBHD01000193.1 GCA_006226345.1 Bacteroidota bacterium
ACCTGAACCGGCCGTACACACCGGCATTTTCTCCATTAGTCGTATATCCTGCTCAATTCTCAATAAACGGGGCAATTTCAACCTGCTCCGGCTTGGGTGGCACCTGTACCCGCTTTTTAATAGTTTGTAATTTCACCTCCTGGCCTTCGTATTTGGCATACAGGGAAATCGCATATTCACCGGTCTTGCGATAAGTATACCGCAACTTCCCGTCTTTAAACACCTGCCGAGCGCTGCCATCGCCCGGATCCAGTTCGTATACTGCGCCCTGCGAAAAGTTGGTCATCCTGAACACAAACGGCTGGCCGACTTCAGGGTATTCTTCATCCCGGGTAACCAGGTTACCCGGGATCCGCTGAATAGGCGCTGATTTTGCTTCTGCATTTCCGGTTTTTTGCGCGCCGGACTGGACCATGGAGCGTTCATCTGCAAGCCCGGCCGGGGTTTTGCGTGCAAGTTGCAGGGCGATCAGGCCAATAGCGCCGATCACGGCCACCACGATCAGGAGGATCATCTCCCGGTTTTTACCACTTTTTTTGTTCGTATCTTCCATAGTCTGTTAAAATGGGATCAGAGAAAAGGCTCCTTCTACCCGTTTGCTGAAGCACAAAAATACATGCATCTGCAGGCTTCCCCAAACCCCTACCTTTGTCCGGATTAGCAAACTACTATGATGACTAACCGGCGTGACAGCCTGAACTTCCAGAAAAAACTGACCCTGCGACGGATATGGAACCTGTTCATCGTCCTGCTCAGCTACCTGACCGACGGCTACTGGACACCAAAGATTAGCCTGTATAACCACTGCTGGAAATTATGGCACTCCGGTGTGGTCACCTGGGATGACCAAGTCGTACCCTGTCGTTTTGATAAGGACGCCCGGCACCGGCTTGGGAATCTGAAAACGGCAGGTTTTCGCGATATTTGGCGGGGCGCAGCCTACCAGGCCTTCCGGCAGCAGATCCTGAATGGCAGGGACCAGATCGAAATCTGTACCAACTGCTCGGAAGGTTGCCGGGTATAGGCCTGACAAAAGCACTGTCCATCCGAAAAAAACGACCATGACCATACAAGCAGCACAACAAACCGTAGATGAATGGGTACGTACTATCGGCGTGCGGTATTACTCGGAATTGACGAACACGGCCATTCTGGCGGAAGAAGTCGGAGAAGTTGCCCGGCTGATGGCCCGCCTGTATGGCGATCAATCGTTCAAAACACCGGAAAAGGCCGCATCCGCACGGCAGGACCTCGCCGATGAAATGGCTGATGTTCTGTTCGTACTGATCTGCCTGGCCAACCAGACCGGGATCGACCTGGCTGAAGCCCTGGAACAAAACCTGGCCAAGAAAACCAAGCGAGATGCCCAACGGCACGCTGAAAACCCCAAACTAAAATAAACCGGCATGCTTGACCTAATCGAACCGTTTTCAGCCTATCTCCAGCGAAAGGCTCTTTTCCGGCCCACCCAACTGCCGGCCGGACACGTGTTCCGGTTCGGCCATCCGTTCCGGGAAGTGTTCCTCGATACACCGGACGGCGCCCGGATCAACCTCCTGCATTTCCCCTCCGACTGGAGCACCTCCCGGGGTGTAGTCCTGTATTTTCACGGCAACCGCGACAACCTGCAGCGCTGGGGGCACCTGCATACTGACTTCACACAACGAGGCTTCGACTTTGTAGTACCTGATTACCGCAGCTATGGCAAAAGCACCGGCACGATCAGTGAGCGCAGTTGTTATGAAGATGCCCGTCTGGTATACGATTGGGTCCGGCAGGATTATCCGGCGCACAACCTGGTGCTGTACGGCCGTTCGCTGGGTACGGCCATGGCCTGCTACCTGGCCGCGCATGTACGGGCCAAGTCCCTGATCCTGGAAACCCCTTTCAACAATATCGGCGGATTGATCGGCAGTTACCTGGGCCGGCCCGACATTCCATTCCGGCCAGCCTTCCATTTTCCCAATGACCGCCACTTGAGGCAAACCTCCCTGCCGGCCTTATTGTTCCACGGTACCGCCGACCGGGTAGTCCCCTACCGATCTGCCATCCGGCTAAAGGAAATACTCAAACCCCGGGACAAGTTCATCACCATCCCGGATGGCACACACCACGACCTCCGGGAATTTGATATCTACCAGGAAACGCTTAGTCTCTGGCTGGAAAACCACGAAATGTAAAAGGCAAAATGTAAAATGTAAAGGGGAAAAGGTAGTGGTCTTCGTACTGGATCCGACTAGCGTTAATATTTCCTGTCACGATTGAAATGGTCAAAAAAAAGCAGGATACGAATTCACTTTTTTCGTGTCCTGCTTTTTAGGCAACCTCACGGATACAGTACCCGGAAGAGACCCTTTCTCCTTTTAAATTTTACATTTTGCCTTTTACATTTCCTAGTTCAGGGAGAACTGAACTGCCACCCCGGCATTCACCGTAGTGATCGGGAACGACTGGGATGTTTTGGGCACCGTTTTGCGGTAGTCGGTGAACAACCGCAGCTTGAGCCGCCGGTTCAGCGCATAATCCACGGAAGGATTGATGCTGATGGTGCGGGCGCCTCTCGTCGGCACTGCTTCATCCAGCTGATCCAGACGGTGATTGATCGTAATATCGTCGCGCAGATCGAAGTCGAACTTAAAGTTCATATCGTTGGCCTGCTGACCGCCACGACCACCCGGAGTCGGCGGGGCATTGCCGGTATTGGAACGCGACGACCGGCTCTTCTTTTTCTTTTTACCTGTCAGGAACGGAATATTGACATTCTTCAGGCGGTAGCCAAAGCCGATGGTATACCCGCTGGATTGTGTTTCAGCCAGCTGATAATCGATAAAAGACATAGCCAGAGTACGGCTCTTCTTGAAGTCCACCTTAAAGGTCATGTCGTTTTTCAGCTTGATATCGACACCCAGCAGGGGCGAGAACTGTTCGTTTATCACGACCTGTGGGATCTCGTACCGGGCGACATAGTTGAAGTTGAGCGAATCCAACGTGTACGGGGCTGTCTGATCAAAGAAAATATCCGTGTTGTACGAGTTCACGGTCAGGGTGTTTTTGTACCCGTGTGTGATCTGAACGCTTGCGAATATTTTGTTCAGGTTGCCCACTTTGGACAGGCCGTTATAATTCAACCGCCAGTTGATCGCCGGACGTGTATCGAATACATTCAGGTTGATTGCGTTCGGGTCTTTTTCAGCATAAGCCGATATAAAGGCCGGGATCAGTACTTCCTGCTGGATCTTTCCGTAACCGTAGCGGTATCCCGGACCGTCCTTATCGTGTTGGTCGAGGTTGCCGGCCTGTTGCGCCAGGCGGTCTGAAATGATCGGACGGTAATCTTCATAGCGATCGAACAAGCCGTTGATGTCGTTATTGAACATCGTCTTCATCGTGAAGTACGACACTGTGAAACTACCCAGATCGCGCGAGGCGCGGTGCTGGAAATCGACCGCGTTGGGGTCGAGCAGAAAATCCTGGTCCTTGAACAGTTCGGTATTGTTCTTCGTGTACTGCCGGTTTGCGCTGAGTTCGATCCGGAAATCGGTGAAGGGTTCCAGGGTAACCGCCGCATCAATATTTTGCGTGTAATTCAGGACTACCTGCTGGTTGAGTTCCGGGCGGTGGGTAATCCAGCCCTGGGCGGCAGCATCATCCAGCCATTTGGTATCTGGTTGCAAGCCGGCGACAAATGCCCAGCCCGGTGCTGAGAACCCTTCACTCAGGCCCATTAGCTTCGTATCCGGTGTGAAGCCCGGAATAACCGAACTGAAGTTTTCACTATACGTAAAGCGCGCCTTTCGCACGAGCATCAGTGGTCGCAAGGCAATACGTTCAGCCATGGATGGCTCACGGTCCTTGTTTTTCTCTTTTTTCGACTTCCGGTCTTTCATTCCGCCACCCGGTGCATTCCCGTCATCACCGGCACCCATCCCCGACGGTGCATTTCCGGAGGGATCGTTGCTTACCGGGTTGTTGTTACGGTTATTTCCGGCATTGCGGTTGTTGTTGCGGCCGCTCCGCGGGGCATCCCCGCCTCCAAGACCGCCCTGATCGCCGCCACCGCCGGCCGGGTTCATGCCGCCACCGGGATTAAGGCCATCCCCCTGACTACGCTGGTTATTGCGGTTGTTGTTGCGGCTTCGTGAATTCCGATCGTTACCGCCGCCGCCTTTCTTATTGATCTTGGCCAGGTACTTACTCTTATTGTAGAGCTGCTCGAAGTTCAGATCGCCATTGATCTGCCGGGCACTGTTATTCTGGATCACGTTACCCAGCGATCGCATATTCACCACATCGGCATATTGCGCCGGCACATCCGGCAGGTATTGCAACTTCAGAGACTGCGCCGTCCAGGTGTATCCCGCCGTGTAGGAGGCTTTGACAGTGATCCAGTCCATAAACGGTATCACCTTGAACGGGACGTTGTAGTTCAGGCTGGCATTGTGCACATAGCTCTTGGGACGTCCCAGCTTTTTGAAATTCCTCCAGATCGAGTCGCGACGCATCTGGTCGGTTACGATCTCGCCATTCATATACTGCTGGGGTTCATCGATAAGGCTCCGGGCAGTTGCATCAAAATTAAACCGCAGGTTTTTAGTGATCTCCCAGCCAAGGTCATAGTTGCGATCCCAGGTAAAACGGCGGTTATAGTAGGTATTCAGGGCAGGATCTTCACCGGCAAACCGGTAAGTAGTCACCTGCACGATCCGTTCCAGGTTGCTGCTGAAGCCGTAGGTACTGGGCAGCGGATTGAAGTTCATCTCCGTGATCCACTTAAAGTACTTGTCATTTTTGATCAGCTTCTTAAACGGCTGCAACGGTTTAAGTCCGGTGGCATACTGGTAATCGATCGCGCCTTTATACCGGTTGATCTCGTCATTGATGATAAACGGATTGCGCCGTTTTTCCTGGTTGAAGGCATAGGTCAGGCTGAAGTTCTCGATGTTCCAGGGCAGCGGTATTTTCCGGGCGCCGCCAACGCGGTCTTTCCGGACGTTGGTAAAGTTGTAACCTTTGTTTACCACCACGTCCTGGGCTACGGTCCGGATACTATCGCGCTTGGTTGGATCCGCTTCGTCATTGAGTTTATCCTTCAGTTTGATATCCAGATCATAGGGATCGTATTCCGGATTTTTGGTCGTATTGGAATACTGTGCATAGAACGGAATACGCAAGCCGAATTTTTCGGGGAAAAACCGCCCCAATTCCAGGTTGGTGGAAAGATCGTACTGGATGATCTCCTCCCGCTGGCGCTGGATCAGCTTTTGCTCGATACTTCCCCACCCAATACTGGTATAGTTGCCCGCAATGGAAACATTACCCAGGTCCGCCAGTTTGAGGTCCACCCGGGCCTGGCCGGCATAGCCCCCCTGTTCGTTGAAGCCGTTCAGGCGGAGTTCGTTGATCCAGACTTCCACACAGTGTTCGACCTGGTCAATATCATCCACATTTCGTACACCCACCATGGCGCCTTTTACATAGCCAAGGTTCGGGTTACCAACCACCTTTACTTTATTGCGCGGGTTGTCCGGATCGTCTATTACGAACGGTATCTCAAGGTTCCAGTTGGGATCGCCGTTACGCAGTTTTTTTACATCGGTCAGCAGGCTGAGTGGAAAATCAAAGTTGTTTTCCGGACGCCATACCTCTTCCTTATATGAGCGGCTGTCAGGGTTGCCATTGATCACATTGTCCGGATCGGAAGGCGTGAGCGGAATCTCATATTCGTAGTAGTTCCGGTAAAAGTCGGAGCCCAGGCGGATAAATATGGTCAGGTCGGTGGAATCAATCTGCTCGGCCACCCGCTCGGCATGCACGAACATTTTCATGCGCTCGAATTGGCGCAGGTCCATGTTAAGCGTTTTGAAAATAGCCCGGGCATCACAACGGGCCAGGCTGCAGATCGACATGGATAGGGCCTGCTCATTTTGCAAAATATCGGGGAATGCTCCGACGGATTGCTCCCGGGAGATCCCATACGGGATCGTATAGTTAAACGGCGTTCGGGCGGCATTTTCCTCGATACTTACCGCATTGACATCGAATGGTATCTGTGACGGGCCGGCATCACAAGGAATACCCGACGGATCGTCCAAACGCGGCAGCACCTGCGTAAAGCGGCGCCATTGGTTGCGGCCCAGTTCAAGCGTGGCAAAACGGAAGGTCGTACGCTCGTCGAAACCTTTCCAGAACATCCGGATAAAACGGATCGAACGGAAATCCTGAATACCGCCGATCGTCTGCCGCCTGTTGAAATCCAGGGGCAGTTTAAAGCGGTACCAGACAAAACGGGCACCATTGCGGTCGAACACCACCGTATCGGTAATAAGGTCGCGCAGTTCGGGTGCGTCGACATCCAATACGTCCATCTGCACCCCGTCATTGAAGACGATGTTGCGTTTTTTCAGTTCCAGTTTATAGCGGAAGTATGCCTCTGTTTCGTTAAGCGAGTTATCGCGGTTGAGGTCTTCGGCATCCGGGTAGTTGGTTGCAGAGGGGTTGAGGTTCTGGGTCTGGTTGACCGGCGAATTGCCTTGCGGGCTGTTGAAACGGCGGTAACGCTCCAGCAGACCCGGTGTGGTGGCATCGAACGCCGGATCGCGGAAATACACAAAGTTGTCGTTTGAGGGGTCTTCCTCAATAGCAGCCTTGGCATTAGGCGACAATGATGAGGCCATGATCACGTTCAGCCAATCGGCAAAAAAATCTTTTTCCTGTTGGTCATCCAGGCCATCCAGGCCCAGGTCCTGCAGAGACCGTTTGGCCGGGTCGTTATCGAACGCATTGACCACGGGAGGCAGCACAGGTACGCGCCCCCAGCGGGTATTGGCAGTGATACCGCTACCCTGCCCGGTCGGCAAGGCATTTTCAAAGAACTGGCGGGAGTCCCGCATGATATCTTCAGAGATATTCCCCAGGTCAATATACATCGAACCGTCGGAAGAGATATCCGTACCGTCGCCCTTGTCCATATAGGGGTTGAGCATCCAGAATTCGATAAACTCGATATTGGCTGCCTCAAAATCATTGGTATTCAGGCCCCGCATAAAGCCTGCCCAGCGGGTTGACGGTTCGTCCAGTTCACCTGAAGTCGTCAAACCACTGGAGATGCCCGGATAGCCGTCCGGAATCTCATAGTTATAGGGCCCGCGTTCGCGCGGGAAGATCGTCACGTCCAGCGGGCGCAGCGCCGATTGTTCCAGTGGCGTCAGCTGCCGGTTGGGAAAGATATCCTGGAACTGGATCAACCGGGTATAGGGATTGTTGGCGTCAACGCCATCCCGGGCACTGGGGTCGGCAATGTACCAGGATAGCCGGGAGCGGTTGACACCCAGCGGCAAGCTGTCAGACAATTCTGCCTCCGGGAAGAGCACATCGTCACCCTGCGGGACGGAAGCGAGCACCCAACTGTTTGCCGGGTTGGCCAGGGGCAGGTTGGCGGTACTACCTTCAAAATCATCGATATACACAATACCGCCCTTTTCACCACTCTGGTTGATCGCCCGGTTGTGCCCCGGGTCGAGCCAGGCCACCTCGGCCTGTGCCGTAATGGAGGAAGGCTCTTTGGTATCAATGAGTGGGATCTTATCGACCAGTTTGGTCAGCCAGGGCGCTTCTTTGGAAATGCTGAAGTCCAGCCCGTACATCTTGTTATTGATCGGGTCGTCGCCAAAGTTCACCTTTTGGGTGAGCGGGCGCTCGAACAGGTTCATGAACGTAGCCCCGATGTTTATATCATTTCGGAGCGTGTAGTCAAACCTGGCCCCGAGCATCGTTCGACTCTGGAATCCGAAAAGGGTATTATCCTCAAAACTGACATTAACGTTCTGGCCCGCCTGCAGGATAGCGTCATTGAGGATCTTGACCTTACCGATATTATAATCCACGATGTAGTCCTGCCCTTCGATCAGCTGGCGGCCACCGGCGCTTACGCGCACCGAGCCCTGCGGCAGGTTGAAAGTTCCAAGGGATATTTCGGACGAGGTAGAAGATTTAAACGACCCTTTCAGGGTAAACCGGTTGAGTTGCTGGAACTCCCGGGCCCTGAACAAGGTGGAGTCGTACAATTGCGGATACACATATTTATCGAGCACATCTTGCGATGCTCCCGCTGCGGTGAGTTTACCTTCCAGGTATGAGCCAAACGGTTCGAGTACCGGGAACATAATCCGGCCGTTGCGCAGGTTGATGGTCAACCCCGGCACAAAGTCGAAAATCCCGTCAGGGCCAGGGTCGCCCTGCAGGTTGAGAGTGTCAAGCCGGAACAACTGCAGCAAGGGGATGTTGGCTACGCCATCGGGAATATCCGGGCTGTTCAGAAAACGTTTTTGCCCCTTACCCGGATCCTCGTAATAGATGTCAAAACGGAACTCCTGCGGATCAACGTTGACCGAACCAACCGAGTATACGTTTTTCATCATCAGGTCCCAGATCGGATACCGGACGTTAGCCGTGGTACTTTTCAGCATTTTAACGAAAAGCACGTTCTGGTTCAGCGTATCGCCGTTCGGGATCTCGCTGGTAAATTCACCCACTTTGTGCGGTATACCGTTGTAGGTATATTCCATGGCAACACCGACTACCTGGTCGGGTTGCACGTTGAGGTTGATGCTCAGAAAGCCCAACTGCTCGTCATAGGAATACTCGGAGGGAGAGAGCAGGCGCGCGCGGACTTTCTCAAAGTCCCGGATCTGCTGCAGGTTGTATTCGTTTTTCAGTTTACCCACCACCTTATCCGAAAAGCGCAAGGTCGAATCCATCGTGATCTCCGAAGCGATCATCGGATAAAGCTGGTTGTTCTGGTTGGCCGGAAGTCCGGCGCCCTTGATATCCTGGGCAGGCGGCACCAACAGGCTATAATCCGGCCGGTCAGGAGTAGAGCCGTCCAGGTAGGGCTGTGGCTCGCCAAGGTCCATAAGCGCCACGATATCGCGTACATTCTGGGTAGCCAGTTTGTCGTTGGTGATCCAGACCTCCATCCGGGTGATCGTGAACAGGGATTGCGGCACCGGCAGGCATTTCAGCGCCGGTTCGAACTGTTCACGGTTCCAGTGGCTGAGCAGGAAGTGCCTGTTTTCATCGTATTCGTCGATCGGTTTATCGTACACCTGCAATTGTGAACCACCCTGCACAGACAGGGAATTCTGCCGCGACCGCTGTTGGGCTGCCAGCAGGGTCATATTCAGGTGTCCAAATTTCATGGTGGTTTTGAAGCCAAACAGGTTCTGGGCGCCACGGATCAGGTTAGAGCGTAGTGGCAGCGATACGTTACCGGCTTCAATATTCTGGATGATCTCGTCTTCGGAAAAGTTCTTGGTGTCATAGTTCAACTTCATCTGGTTATCGAAGTCGAACGTTGCCTGGGTGTTGTAGTTGAAGTTCAGTTTGAGTTTTTCCCCGATCTGGCCGGCAGCGCTCATGTTGATATCCATATCGAAATCAAAGTTGCCGGTGCGCTGTTGCCGCAAGGTGAGGATGGGGTTCTGTATCTTCTGGTAGTCAAAACCGAAAGTCAGGTTGATGTTTCCCTGCGGTTTGATGTCTACATTGGTGCCGCCGAAAAGCCTGTCGATCAGAGATGTTTGAACATCAAACTTGGCAATGGGGTCTGAGGCGCCTGCATTGAGGTTTTTATCGCCGGTGGATGCACCTTGTAGCAGGTCAAAATATTCCTGTTGTTGTTTCTTTTCGCGCCATTTGACGTACTCATTAAAAGTCATGTAGGTCGGCGCCCGGTAATAATCATCCCCGATCTTTTCCGTGATGATATACATATTGGTGACAGGATCATACTCTACCTCCTGCTGGATCGCACTGGGGTCCTTCAGGTCAAAAGGGTTCTGGCTCTGGCCATTGACAAAATCATCATAGCGCTCCTCCAGGGGCGGGAACGTATCGAGCAAGCCCGGTACAGGCCCGGATATTTTTTCCAGATCGGAAAGGCCCGGGACCTTTTCTGCATATTCAGGAGCGATGGGCAACTCTTCATCCGGAAACAGAAGGGTAAGCACCTGTTCCCGTGCAAGTTCTACACGCTTCGGATTAGTAAAGGCGAACAAGGTTACCAGGGAAAACAATCCGGTAGTCGCCAGAAGGATATTCTTCCTCGTCATTTTCAAAAAGCAGATCTATAAAGTTCGTAGGTTGTCAGCTGGTCGCTCGTTCGATACCCGAAA
>SBHD01000044.1 GCA_006226345.1 Bacteroidota bacterium
TGCAATATTTTAGGTGCGGTAGGCTGTGTGCCATCGAAGGGATAGAGGTTATCCAGTACGCCGTTGCGGTGGCTGTACTTGCCGGTCAGAATGCTCGCACGTACCGGTGCACAGATGGAGTTGGTGCAGTAAGCGCGGTCGAAGCGCATCCCATTTGCTCCGATACGGTCGAGATTGGGAGTCTGGTTGATCCGGCTGCCGTAGCAGCCTACGGCCTGCGCAGCATGGTCGTCAGACATGATGAACAGGATATTGGGCCGGGGGGATTGGGCTGCTGCCCGTATGAAAAGGAACAGGAGCAGGACAGGTAACAGGCGTAACTTCATGCGGTCAGGTTTTGAATCCGCCAATTTACCTATTTCTTTCCGCAATAATAAGTTGCCGCGGGGATGCCAGGACGCAGCCTTGTATTCCGGCGTCCCTGCGGCAAATGATAAGTTACCGGTCTTTTACGATCTTGCCGGTGTACAGGCTTTTTGCCCCGGTGATTTTTACCAGGTAGATGCCCGGGTTCAGACTGGCCAGCGGAATGCGTACCTGGTTTTGCTGATTGTTATAGGCTGTCTGCACCAGTTGTCCGTTTATCGAGAACACCTCGACCCGTTTGATCTCATCGTTGTTGATGGTTGCCGACACCTGGTCAGTTGCCGGGTTGGGGAAAAGGTTCACCGCCTGAACGCGTTGGGGATCTGCTGTGCCGGTAAATACCGGATCGAAACGCGTACCGCTGTTGAGGATCTCCTTGGTGTCGGCATTTTTTACATAGGCCAGTACATACAGCGAGTCGAAGTTGGAGGTCCAGCCGCTGGGTTGTGCAAATGTGTAGGTATAATTATAGGTGGCGGAGCCGCCGGCCGGTGGGAGCGTGATCGATTCCCCATCGATATTGGGCAGCATGGCCCGGAACACGTCGTAGTGTTTCGGCTCGTTATTGTTGCCGGTATAATTGACCGTGCTTTCCGCCACGGCAGCAAAAAGTTTGTAGTTGCCGGCAGGCACCGTTCCATAAACGCTAACGGTAACGCTGACAGTCTTATCGGGATAAGCACCGCCTTCTACCACTTTGATACCGACCGGGCTGGTCTGACCCAGGGCAGCCTCCAGCGTAGTGGCAGGCAGGAGCTGGCTGCTTGCGGGCACCAGGGTTCCGTTCAGGGCAACCCGCGGCGTGCCATTGATACTGTACTGGTTGGCCAGGGCGCTGTTTTCAGTAGTGTTGGCCTGGTATAATTTGCAGGAGCTGTACGGAACAGGCGGGTGGATGGCGAGGTGGTGCACATCATCCGGATACTGGTTGATCAGGTTGTAAAAAGACGGATTTTTACTGCCGCAGATCGAGCAGTTGGAATTGGTAAAATGTTCCAGCGTTACATATTGTTTAGGCATGGATTGTGCCAGGAGGGCGGTGGCTGCAAGCAGCGCAAAGGAAAGCAGGGTAAATTTTTTCATTGTGTTAGATTTGTTTGCGTCAAAATTACAGGATCAACAACAGACAGCGGTACCCAGTTTAGCCTAATCCGGGCATTTGTCCGCTATAGAACATTGAAAAACCGTAACATTGCCCCGGAAAACACAGGTGTTGCCAGACCGGTACATCGTTCTCCTTTCGTCAATCAAATCTCTCTGCCATAACCATGTTTCTACTCGCCATGCCGGATTTTGCTTCCGGTGAAGTCTGGATCGGCCTGTTGACCCTGACCTTTCTGGAGA
The DNA here is from genome assembly GCA_006226345.1 of Bacteroidota bacterium. Classification (GTDB taxonomy): domain Bacteria; phylum Bacteroidota; class Bacteroidia; order Chitinophagales; family Saprospiraceae; genus M3007. Next base: position 1,711 of record SBHD01000044.1, read on the forward strand.
TCGTACTCGGTGTTGATAACATCATTTTTATTTCCATTATCTCCGCCAAGCTGCCGCCTGAGCAGCAGCCTAAAGCGCGTAATGTAGGCCTGATTCTGGCCATGTTACTGCGTATTTTGCTACTCTTTGCGTTGGTCTGGATCATCGGTATGCAGGAACCGCTATTTCATATAGATATACCTGGTTTACATGGCGATGTAACCGGGCAGGGGCTGATCCTGTTCCTTGGAGGGGTATTTCTTTTTTACAAGGCTACCACGGAGATCCATCATAAACTGGAAAGTCCCAAACAGAGTGACGATCCCAAAGTAGGCAACGGAAAAGCGATCCTGAGTTCGGTTATCACCCAGATCGCTCTGATCAACATTGTATTTTCCTTTGACTCCATTCTGACTGCAATCGGCATTGCGGACAACCTGATCGTTATGATCATTGCTGTGGTCGCTTCTGTGGTGCTGATGATGCTCTTCTCCGGCGCTGTCAGCAAATTTGTCAATGAACACCCTACGGTTCAGATGCTCGGACTGGCCTTCCTGATCCTGATCGGATTTTCGCTGGTCGCCGAAGCGGCACACCTGGGACATTTTATTGAAGGCGCCGTACCGAAAGGCTACCTGTATTTTGCGATCTTCTTCTCTCTGTTCGTTGAAATGCTCAATATCCGGATGCGGAAGACGAAAGAACCGGTACAATTGCACGGCGTGGCCGAAACCGCCAAACAACGCGGACTACTCGACCAGAACCTGCTGGATGTGGAAGCGCAACAACCGAACTAAGTTGTCGCCTGTTGTAGTCATTAAAACGAAGCTGCATGGAACTGAACCTCGATCGCGATATCATCTTTTTTGATCTGGAAACCACCGGTCTGAATGTGATCCGGGACCGGATCGTACAAATTGCCATGGTCAAATTGTTTCGGAACGGTTCCGATCCGGCCGAGTTTAACACGTTGGTCAACCCGGGTATTCCGATCTCGGAAGAGGCTATGTCTGTACATGGCATCACACCAAAAGACCTCGCGAATAAGCCCACGTTCCGACAATTGGCCGATAAGATCTGGGAATTCATTGGCGATTCTGATCTGGCCGGTTATAACTCCAATCGTTTTGATGTTCCTATGCTAATGGAAGAGTTTGCACGGGTCGGGATGGAATTTGATGTAAGCAGGCGGCGATTGATCGATGTCCAGCGTATCTTTTATAAAATGGAGCCCCGTACTTTGAAGGCGGCATACCGGTTGTATTGTGGAAAAGAACTGACGGATGCACACGATGCACTGGCAGATGTACGCGCAACGATCGACGTATTTCGGGGACAGTTAATTGCCTACGAACAAATTGACCTGATCGACGAGGACGGCAACATCATTCCCCGTCCGATCCGGAACGATATGCAACTCTTACACGATTTTACCAACGACCTGAATTTCCTGGATGCCACCCAGCGGCTTCGGGTACAGCCAGATGGTGTGGTGGTTTTCAATTTTGGAAAGTACCAGGGGCAACCGGTAAAAGAAGTGTTGGCAAAAGATAAAAACTACTATTTCTGGATGTTGGAAAAGGAGTTTTCCTCCCAGGTCAAACAGATTATAAAGCAAATGATGCGGGAGATCGAACAGGCCAGGAGCTGAATGTCCGTTGTTTTTCGCACAGCCAATTCAACACCCGCCACCGCCGCTCATGATGAAGCCAAGTATTCGAATTCCGGTTATCCTCCTTGGCATAGTCTGGCTTGCCAGCTGCTATGAACCCAGGGAAGGGTGTCTGGATATTGAAGCTACCAACTTTGACGCCGCAGCCGACAATAACTGCTGTTGCACCTACCCGGAACTGAAGATCAACTTGTTGCCACGTTATGACACACTGGTCTGGAAGCCGGATACCGCCTATGAGTATGCTTCCGGAAAGTGGTTCCGGCTAAAACAGGCAGTGTTTTACCTTTCCGCTTTTGAATTGCTGCAGAGTGGCCAGTCCTACCCGGTCAGCGATACGTTGGCATTTTCGGTATGGGACGCTGCCGGCGATACCCTGCAACAAACCCTGACGGACGACTATGTGCTGATCCGTCGTACGCAGGTGAAGTACTCGGCTGGGACATTCCGGCCAAGTGGCCAGTTCGGGTCTGTTCGCTTCCGGGTCGGCCTGCAGGATGCACCCAACCGTATTATACCGGGGCTGGTACCCGCAGGACACATACTGGCTCCGCAGGCAGAACAACTCTGGCTGGGCCGGGACACCGGTTTTGTTGCCCTTAAGCTGATCCTTACTCGGGATACTTTTAGTACTACACCACCGGATACACTAGTGTTCCACAGGCCGGATTTTGACAATTTGGTGATACAAAAGGACGGTATCTTTAACCACGAAAGCGGGTACGACATGGAGTTGGATCTGACGACCGATTTTCGGGAAATGTTCCGTGATGTGGATTTGTCATCGGGTGACAAAGTGGCCTGGAAAAACCAGATCTGGGCCAACCTCACAACCGTTTTCCGTGTTTCACAATAGTACTATTGAACAAATAAAACACACAAAAAATGAAAAATGTATTTCTATTCAGCCTCTTGGTTGGCCTCTTCCTGTTTGCCGGCTGCGATGGCTCAGAGGATATCGTACAACCACCCGGAACGACGTTTACCGTAACGTTCAAAGCCCTGTATGATGGCCAGCCGCTGGAAAAGTATAAGAACTACGATTACGATACCTACCAGGTGCAATTCAGCAGGTTCAATACCTTTATGTCCAATATTGCCCTCCTGGATGGTGCGACAACTATGCCGTTGAGTGCAATCGAATGGGTCGACTTTACACCCGACACGGCTCCGGACAATTTTGCCGTAGAAGTGCCGGTGACGTTTTCTGCAGTGCCGGAAGGTACCTACACCGGTATCCGGTTGGGTTACGGCGTTCCGCCTGCGCTGAATGCCAAACAACCAAAAGACTTTGCGACTGACCATCCGCTGAGCCGGGAAAACGAATACTGGCTGGGCTGGCAGAGTTATATTTTTAACAAGATTGAAGGCCAGGTGGATCTCGACAAAAACGGGGTGTTCGACGGTGGTCTGGTATACCACTGCGGTTCAGATGCCGTATTCCGCACATATGATTTCACGCTGCCCATTAAGGTAGAGCCAGGCTCCGGTATTACGGTTGAATTTGACCTGAAAGACCTTTTCGTGATCAGTGGTAGCTGGCTTGACCTGAATGACCCATACAACCATATCACGTCGAACGATGTCAATGATGTCGTGATCGCAACCATCTTGATGGATAACTTTGATGCTGCAACTGCAGTCAAACAATAATATTGAATAAACCTTACCGGACGGGGGACGGAAGTGTGTGCAGTGTATAAAAATCAGCGTCCGCACTTTCGGCCCCGTGATCTTTACTTTAATACTATTTGGGTATGAAAAAAAACATACTTAATCACTCCTGGCATTTGTTTGTTCTGACCGCCCTGGCCGGGGTCATGCTGCTCTGGGCCGCTTGTAAAAAGGATGACCCCGCTCCGGATAACGGAGAGCAGGATCTGACCCATATCCCGTATGCGCCCCAGGCATACACAGTTGTAAAACCCGACCATTTCCCACAGGTGCCGATTCCGGCGGATAACCCCCTGACGGTGGATGGCGTTCAGCTGGGACGCCGGTTGTTTTATGATCCGATCCTGTCGGCCGACAGTACGCAATCCTGCTCTTCCTGCCATTTACCGCAGGGCAGTTTTACCGATAATATGGCCACCTCGGTAGGGATCGACGGCATCTTCGGACGGCGTAGTGCCATGAGCCTGCTCAATGTTGCTTATGCTACCAACGGATTGTTCTGGGACGGGCGTTCCCCGACCCTGGAAGACCAGGCCTTGCGGCCGGTGGAAGATCCGATCGAGATGCACAATACCTGGCCGAATGTGATCGCCAAACTGAAAGCCCACCCGACATATCCGGAACTGTTCCGGAAAGCATTTGGGATCCGGAATACCAGTGAGATCACCAGTGAACTCGCTGCCAAATCCATTGCACAGTTTGAACGGATCCTGATCAGCAGCGGCACGTCACGGTTTGATCTGTATCTGCAAGGCGATACGGATGCACTGGATGACGATGAACTGGATGGTAAACTGATGTTCTTCGATGAAGGGGCTGTGGTAGGCTTACCGGATGCACAATGTTTCCATTGTCATGGAGGACTGACCCTTACCGGAAATCAGTATTTCAACAACGGTCTCGACTCGGTGGCTGCGCTGGAGGATTTCCCGGACAGGGGCAGGGGAGAGGTCACCGGCAATCCGTACGATAACGGCAAATTCCGGTCGCCCACGCTCCGGAACATAGCCCTTTCAGGGCCTTACATGCATGACGGCCGGTTCGCTACCCTGGATGAAGTGCTGGAACATTACAGCGGAAACGGTAAAGGTGTGATCAATGAGGATCCGTTTATCCGGCAGATCGGATTCCCGGTCCCGGGTACGAACCCGGTACAGTATTCCGGGCTGACACCTTCGCAAAAACAGGCATTGGTCAAGTTTTTGCACACGCTGACCGATACAACCTTTATCAACAATCCGGATATCCAGAATCCGTTTTAACCGACCTCCGGGGTGTGCGTGTAAATGCTGAAACCTAAGTTTTACACGCACACCTCCTCCATTTCTTTTGCCCCGCTCCCCCCTTTTTGCGCACATGTTGCCTTTTTATAAATTATATGGTCGGCTTTGTGGCCATTCCCTATTTTTGGCCTGATTTTTAATATTTTTTTTGTAATATATTCTCATCCCATGCACATAGTTTACCGATTACCGATTTTGCCGGCATTACTACTGGCAGTGGCGGCATCCGCCCAGATCAGTGAAGGAGGCCTCCCACCCAGTTTTTTACCTGAATATGCCAGTGTTTTTTCCGGCCAGCTGGCTCCGCCACCAGTGCAGCTGGCCCCGCCCGATGTGAAAAAACTATTCCAGGAAGACAGTCAGCAGCCCGAGCAGACCCGGTTTGCCGCCCCTTTGGTACAGGTGGACCTGGGTTTGGATAATGCAGGTCAGTGGACAACTCTTCCCAACGGCGACCGGGTATGGCGTTGCGCAGTGCAAGCTCCGCAGGCGCTGGGCCTGTTGCTGCTGTTTGATGCTTTCCGGCTCCCGGCCGGAAGCCGGTTTTTTGCCTATACGCCGGATAAAAAGAAGGTACTGGGCGCTTATACGGATAAAAGTTGTCTGCCTGCCGGTAACTTCCTGGTCGGAATCCTGCCCGGTGAAAGGGCTGTTCTGGAACTGTTGGAACCAGTTGGAGTAGCCGGTCAAAGCCAGATTCACCTGAACCGGGTGGATTATGTGTATGATCCGGCAGGCCTGGCGCCCTCTGTTGCCGATGCAGCCGAGGGTTTCGGGGATGCGTTTGGCTGCCATATTAATGTGAACTGTACGCAGGGACAAAGCTGGCAGAGTGAAAAGCGCGGGGTAGCCCGTATTCTGATGATCTTTTCCAATGGCGCAGGATGGTGCTCGGGTTCCCTTATCGCCAATACCAGTGGGTCGGGCGATCCCTATTTCCTGACGGCGCACCATTGCCAAATCATTGGCCTGCTGCCGAATTTCAGCATGTGGCGCTTTGACTTTGAATACGAAGCACCGACCTGCGCGAACCCGGCGACCGAACCAACCCCAAAATCCGTACTGGGTTGTGAGCGTATTTCCTACCGGCATGAAACAGACTTTCTGCTGCTCAAATTAAACCAGATACCCGGTTCGTATAACGTATACTTCAACGGGTGGAACCGGACAGCAGCAACCAACTCCCTGGTGACGAAATCTACCTTTATCCACCATCCGGTCGGTGATATCAAAAAAATTACGTTGGACCATAATCCAGCCCTGATCTTCAATCAGATCATCAACTGGGGCTCCGGCTTTGGAAGTACTCCTGCCGGATCCCACTGGTCGGTAGTGCCGGAAGAAGGTTTTTATGAGCCCGGTTCTTCCGGTAGCCCCTTGTTTGACCAGAACAAGCGCATTGTCGGGCAGTTGCATGGCGGGAACCTGGATACCACCAACTGCAAGGTGCTTAATTCCTGGTTCGGGCGTTTCGATCAGTCCTGGGACCAGGGCGCCGATGCTACCAGCCGGCTGAAAGAATGGTTGGATCCGACAAATACCAATGCGCTTACGCAAAATGGATATGTCCAGCCGGCACCGACACAGATCAGTATTTCCGGAAATGTCCAAACCCACTGGGGGACGCCGATGGCAAATGTGTTAGTGAGCCTGTCAGGCGATGCCACGGCAGAAGCCCGGACGAACGCCAGCGGTAATTTCAGTTTTTCAAACCTGCCCGCCGGCCTCAACTACCGGGTCACCCCTGCACGGGATACCAATGATATCAATGGCATTACGACCTTCGACCTGGCGCTGATCAACAAGCACGTGCTGAGCCTGGACACCCTGGATTCTCCCTGGAAGATCATTGCTGCCGATGCAAATGGCAGCAATTCCGTGTCCACCATCGACATTGTGGAAGGTCGGAAGATCTTGCTGGGTCTGAATACCGGGTTTCCGGCTGTGGGCTCCTGGCGGTTTTTCCCGGCATTGACGAACTTCCCTAATCCCTACAACCCGTTCACGGGTTTCCCGGGAGGGCTGCCGCCGGAATTTCTCCAGTTCAATGGTGTCCAGGACAACGTTTCGGATGCCAATTTTAAAGGGGTTAAAATGGGCGATGTGAACAACAACGCCAACTCCGGCGGCTGATCTGGCGATAGTTTGTGTCTGTACAAAAATGTATTTGAATGATTTCTGCCGCCTGTCTGTCGGAACATGCGGCCCAACCGCGATTTTTGCCTTAACATAGCTTTGGTTTTTACAGACCAATTCATCTATTCCGCTAATCGCAAACACCGTTGTACATCTGGTACAATGGTTAAATTGTTTTCTATTATGTTTAAACATACTGTAAAAGAGCGTTTTCTGCGCTATGTACAGATCGATACTCAAAGTGATCCGGACAGTACGTCCATACCAAGTACGGAAAAACAAAAGAACCTGAGCCGGATATTGGTCAAAGAGCTACAGGAAATGGGCATTAAGGATGCCGAACTGGATGCGTACGGATATGTGTATGCTACTATACCGGCGAACACGGATAAAAAAGTGCCGGTCATTTGTTTTTGCTCACATGTCGATACTGCCCCCGACTGTTCAGGCGCAGGTGTAAAGCCGATCGTGCATGCAAACTACAAAGGGCAGGATCTGGTATTGCCGGATGACCCGACCGTAGTGATCCGTGAAAAGGAACACGAAGATCTCCGGCATCAGCATGGCAACGACATTGTTACGGCCAGCGGTACCACCCTGCTTGGCGCCGATAACAAAGCCGGTGTGGCTGCGATTATGGATGCTGCACAAATATTAATGACCAATCCGGCGATCAAGCATGGAAAGGTCCGGATCCTGTTCACCCCTGACGAGGAGATCGGCCGCGGGGTAGACAAGGTGGATATGAAAAAACTCGGCGCCCGGTACGGGTACACCATTGATGGTGAAACTGCCGGCAGTATTGAAGATGAAACTTTCAGTGCTGATGGCGCTGTTGTTACCATCCAGGGTGTGGCAGCACACCCGGGCTTTGCCAAAGGCAAGATGGAGCACGCCATGAAAATTGCCGGGAAAATACTGGCCAAATTGCCGGACCGCCTCAGCCCGGAACATACAGAAGGCCGCCAGGGATTCATCCATCCCACGGTGATCGAAGGCGGACTTGAAAAAGCCACGGTCAAATTCATCCTCCGCGATTTCACAGAGGGTGGCCTGAAGCGACACGCCAAAACGCTGCAGAAGATCGTCGACAAAGTACTCGAGCAGTATCCCAATTCTCAGGCGAAAGTGGAGATCAAGGAACAATACCGCAACATGGGAAAAGTCCTGCGCCGCCATCCTCAGGTAGTCTCCAATGCTATTGAAGCACTGAAGCGTGCCGGATTTGCAGATCCGCTGAAACGCTCGATCCGTGGTGGTACCGACGGATCCCGGTTGTCTTTCATGGGACTCCCCTGCCCGAACCTCTTTGCCGGCGAACACGCTTTCCATTCCAAATATGAGTGGGTATCTGTACAGGATATGGAAAAAGCGGCCCAAACCATCGTGCACCTGGCTCAGGTGTGGGAGGAGAAGAGTTGATAGATAGATGGTTGGATGGTTAGATGGTTGGATGGTTAGGTGGTTAGATGGTTGGATGGTTGGATGGTTGGATGGTTGGATGGTTGGATGGTTGGATGGTTAGATGGTTGGATGGTTGGATGGTTAGATGGTTGGATGGTTGGATGGTTAGATGGTTAGATGGTTAGATGGTTAGATGGTTAGATGGTTAGATGGTTAGAGGGTTAGAGGGTTAGAGGGTTAGAGGGTTAGAGGGTTAGAG
>SBHD01000301.1 GCA_006226345.1 Bacteroidota bacterium
GTTCTCGCAAGGAAGCATACGTCCATATTTATAACGTATTCCGTATTTCTGTTTTTTCTTTCCCTTTCCCTGCTTCCGCAAATTGCAACTGGTCAGGGCAATGGAAATGTCACACCGATCATAGAGTGTGTGGATTATGTAGGTAATGGAGTGTATCGGGCACATTATGGCTATAACCGTCCGGGTAACAGTACCCTGACTGTCCCTTCGGCCAACAGTGTACTGACCCTGGGCAACGGGAATAATGTCGGTAACGGCATCCATGTATTTGCCCCCGGCCAACATAATGATGTCTTTTCATCCACCTTCTCGGCCGGCGAATACCTGACCTGGCACATAACATTGCCAAATGGCCAGCAAAAGGATGTTACGGCAAGTGCAAATTCCGCACTTTGCAATAATAACCCTACCACCAATATACTGCCGTACTATACACCGCCGGCAGGCAGCAAAAGCTACGATCTGATCGGATCGGAACTTACGGCGCTCGCCCAGGCATTTGCTGCGAATAACCAGGTGTCATCAGATTCTATTTTTCAGATATCCGGCACCAAGGTGCTGGTTGAAGTGACGGTCATTGAGGGAAAATACAATGAAGCGCTGGACCTCCTGCTGAACCAGTATGGCATGACGGATACGCTGCCGAATGGTTCTAGTATACTGTTGATCACGGGAAATGTACCTATTGAAAACCTGGAACTGCTGAATAACCATCCAGATATCATCAACTTCGTGGAACCGGTCTTTCCCTCTGTTCTGAACAGTGGGGTTGTTACAACGATCGGGGATGCTGCCCAGGGTTCCTTTTATTCCCGTGGTGGTTATGGACTGAGCGGAGCCGGGATTAAAGTAGGGGTGCTCTCGGATAGTTACAATAAAAAGCCCGGAGATCCGGCCAATACCATCGATGTACCGAATGGAGACCTGCCCGGTCCCGGAAATCCGGAGGGCAATGAAACTCCGGTTGATGTGCTGCAGGAATTGTCCATTGGAAACGGCACGGACGAGGGACGTGCCATGCTGCAGATCGTACATGATATTGCTCCAAAGGCCGAGTTGAAGTTCCGGTCGGCAGTGCTGAGTCCCGGTGATATGGCGGCTGGGATCAACGAGCTCAAAGCGGCCGGTTGTGACGTGATTGTGGATGATGTTACCTTCATTACCGAGCCTTTTTTCAAAGACGGTATAGTGGCCCAGGCGGTAAATGATGCTGTAAGCAATGGCGTTACATATGTTACGGCTGCTGGTAATTTCGGCGAGCGGTCTTACGCTGCGACCTTTGCCGGAGAACTGCCACCGGCAGGTATATCCGGGTTTGCACACGCATTTGCACCGGGTGATATTTTCCAGAATGTTACCCTGACACCCGGGGTGTATATTATTGTTTTGCAGTGGGAGGATGATATCTATTCCATTGGCGAAACACAAACCGGAACAACAAATGACCTGGACATTTACCTGACGGAAAACAGTGGTCTGACGCTGTTTGGTTTTAACAGGGATAATACAGGCGGCGACCCGATCGAGGTGATGCCGTTCCGGGTGATCAATGAAAATGCCTCTACCAATATCATGATCGTGAACGCTACCGGAAACAACCCAGTAAAATTCAAATACGTCATATTCCGGGCTGCTGATTTCACCTTTAACGAACATATCCAGGGCACTTCAACCATTGTCGGTCAGGCAAATGCTGCCGGCGCAATTACTGTCGGTGCAGTACTGGTAGATACAACGGTTTTTGATAGTGCCAACCCACCTGCCGTTGCATCGTTTTCTTCCAGGGGAGGAACAGAAACCAATGGCAGTATCCGGAATAAACCCGATCTCATTGCGGCAAACGGCGTCAACACAAATGTTGACCTGGGCGGTCTGAATATTGATAACGATGCTTTCCCCAATTTTTTCGGAACATCCGCTGCGGCTCCGCACATTGCCGGAATAGCAGCCTTGTTACTGGAGGCCCGGCAAGTGTATTACAATGCAAACTATACGCCGGCGGAGGTCAAACTGCTCCTGCAGGGAACAGCGGTGGATATGGAAAGCAGCGGCTTCGACCTGATCAGCGGATATGGTTATGCAAAAGCAGATGATGCCTTATTGACCATCGCGAGCCCGCATCCGGTTGTTTCCCAATTGACCGTTCCTGCAGGTGTTACCCCCGGGGAGGAGGCGTTTACCCTGACAGTAGAAGGCAATTATTTTACGGAGGAATCCACGATCATGTTCCGGGATTCCGCCCTGACTTCTACTATTATCAATAGTGGACAGATATCGGCCACTGTACCACCGTTTTTCGGTAATCCGCCGATTTACGTGTATAACAACCCGATAACCCCGGATTCCCTGGATGGAGGGGCGTCGGATACCCTGTATTTTTCTTCACCGGTGAAGACCCACATTGTGATCGCGGCCGATGATAAGTCGATGAAATACGGAGAAATCGTTCCGGGCCTTACTGCCACTATTACCGGCCTGCCCGCGGGCGTGGCCCCGGAAGATATTGGACTGGATAACCTGGTCCTGCAAACCAACGCGACCAGTTCCAGTAATGTAAGCAATTACCTCATAACTGTGGATTTCGCCAATCCTCCCTCGGTAGGCGTATTGGAATTGTACGATTTTGAACTCCAGAACGGCACCATGTCCATTGAGCCTATGCCGCTGACCATTATACCCAACGAACTGGAGATCAATTACGGTGATCCGATCGAAGGTATTTCGTTCGTGTATCTCTACGATTCTACCAATATCGAGGATAATGCCATGTTCCTGAGTTCGATCCAGGCAGAGCATACCGCTATGCTCACCAATGCGGTAGCCCTGGTAAATGGCACGGCGCTGGTGAATGGTACTGCGTTGGTAAATGGTACAGCCCTGGTGAATAAGAGCTTTATGACCAGTGGCACGGCCCTGGTGAATGGTACGGCCCTGGTCAATGGTAACACGGTTGTACCGGTAGAAGCGGCTTCTTTACTGGATTCGACAGCGCTCTTGAACGGTACAGCCCTGGTGAACGGCACCGCTTTGGTGAACGGCACGGCGCTGGTGAACGGTACAGCCCTGGTGAACGGGACGGCCCTGGTAAATGGCACCGCTTTGGTGAACGGCACCGCTTTGGTGAACGGCAGTACTATGGATGACAGCAATAACAGCGGCGCTATTGTCATATATTCGGCTGACGATACCGGAGCAAACCTGGAACTGAACTCCATCAATCTGGTCACCGATACTACTGCAGGTGAGCATTGGATCGTACCCGGCACGTACCTCAACGGTAACTTTGATGCTTCCTATGGCATTGGTCCGCTGGTCATTTTGAAAGATACGCTGACGCTTGTCGCAGATGACATAACGGTCAGTTATGGCCAGACGCCGGTACCTACTTCTACCGTGACAGGTTTCGTCAATGCGGATAGTGAAAGTTCGGTCTTTTCCGGCCCGGTTACCTATACTTTCAGTCCGGCATTCGACAGCGCGGTCGGAACATACACCATTATTCCGGATGTGGCGCTCGATACGCCTGCCAATTATATTGTACATGTGGTATATGGAACGCTCGATGTGCTCCCGGCGAACCTGACCGTTTCGGCAGACGATAAGGTTATTGATTACGGCGATCCGTTGCCAACCTTTACGGCGACAGTTTCCGGATTACAATACGATGATACACAGGCCACGGTATTTACGGAAGACTTCACGTTCAGTGTGCCTGCTGTTACGGACCCAGGCTTGTACACTATTACACCATCCTCGGCGGAGACCCCCTCTAATTACAACCTGATCTTTGAGACCGGCACCCTTTATGTCAACCCGTTCGGGCCGGGCACCAAGAAGGTCAAGTCCCAATTGGAATGTGTGGAAGAAGTTTCCGGGCATCCTTCCGGGTTTGATTATGTCGCTTATTTCAGTTATAAAAATGACAATGGCTTTCCGGTATTCGTTCCACTTGGACCGGATAACAACCTGTCCGGTATGGCTGCTTATAGTGGTGATCCGCTGGAATTGTTCTATCCGGGGGTCGGTACATTTGAAATATATTTTGACGGCGAAAGCCTGATCTGGAGCCTGACTACCAATGAAAGCACTCACAAGACGTCGGTTTCCTCTAATGCCAGTTCCAATTCCAGCAGGTGTGGGAACAATGGTAACAATATGGTCACGCTGAACAAGCCCGGTTCCGGCCAGGACATTCCGGAGGGCATGCGGGCTGGCGTTTTGAGTAAGGCTGTGGTATATCCAAATCCGTTTACCGGTGTAGTTACTTTCGATGGTACGGGATTACTGGAGACTCCTGAAAAAATTGCGGTATTTGACGCATACGGGCGTGTTTGTCTGCAAAGGAGTAGTGCCACAACACCCGGACAAATTTTTCATCTCGACCTTTCCATGCTTCAGGTAGGAGTTTACTACCTTCGGGTGTATATGGGTAATGAAACCCATACATTCAGGCTTGTGAAACAATAGTCGAAATGAAAATAATCGCTTTTTCTGTCCTGCTGGTATTGTGCTGTACCCAGGCAATAGCGCAGGATATTGATAGCTTAAAAGCGGTCCTGAAAGATACCCCCCAGGATACGACAAGGGTCAATCTGCTCATCCAGCTGAGTAGTGTGCTCTGGAAAACGGAGCCGGATGCGGCGATAAAATACGCAGAACAGGCAAGCACGTTGGCTGCAGAAGCCGGTTTTGAACAGGGACAGGCCTATGCGCTGAAAAATATTGGTCTGGCCTATTATATCAAAGGGGACTATGTCAATGTATTGGCAAACTGGAACAGTTCGCTGGATATATTCCGGTCTATCTCGGACAAGACCGGTGTGGGAAATATGCTGAGCAATATCGGAGCGGTATATTTCAACCAGGGAGATGCCCCTAAGGCCATTGAGTATTATCTGGACGCGCTGAAAGTATCGGAAGAGATCGGAGACACACTGCGGATGGCGACGGTCATGTCGAACCTTGGCGCAGCGTACTTTGACAATCCTACTACGCATGATAAGGCCATGGAGTACTATCTGCGGGCCTTGCCGCTCAGCGAAGCAGTCAATGATCTTGATGCGATCGGTACAGCCTCCGTCAACCTGGGCGAGATCTATGTAGAAAAAGGTGATTTTGATTCGGCGCGTTTATACCTGGATAAATCGCTGGAGGCACTGCGGCAAACAGATGGGAATATCCCGTATACCCTCATTATCCTTGGGAAATCTTACGAGAAACAAGGCGACTATACCACCGCGATCCGCTATCAGCAACAAGCATTTGATTTGGCTCAGGAACGGGATGCCCGGCTGGAAATGGCTCAGGCGCTCAATGCTAAGGGGGATGCTTACAGGGAGCAGGGGAATTTCGACGCTGCGATGGTCAGCTACAAGAAGTCTATGGAGGTTTCCCAATCAATTGGTTCCAACAAAGACCTGAAACATGCCTACGAGAACCTGGCCGGTTGTTATGCACAGCTAAATGATTTCCGCAATGCCTACAGGTACCACAACCTGTTCAGCTCGATCAAGGATACGATTTACAATACGGAGAAAGACAAACGGATCGAGGGGTTGCAGTTTCAGTTCGAACTGGAAAAGAAGGAATCCGCTATTGAACTCCTTAACCAGGAAAATGCCTTAAAAGACCTGAAGATCGACCGGGCCAATACCTTGCGGAATTTTCTGATCGCTGCTGCCTTTTTCCTGTTAGTAACAATCGGTGGTATTACCTACCAGTACCTGTACGCCAAAAGAACGAACAAGATCATTACCGTTGAGCGAAACCGGGCAGAAAAACTGCTGTTGAACATTCTACCCTCCGAAACCGCCGACGAACTGAAAAAACACGGTTCTGTTCAGGCCCGGAAATACGATTTCGCCACGGTTTTGTTTACTGATTTTCAGTCTTTTTCTGAGCATGCCGAATCAACACCTCCGGAGGAACTGGTAAAGAGCATAGACTACTACTTTCGGAACTTTGACCGGATATTTCAGAAACACAATCTGGAAAAAATCAAAACGATCGGGGACTCCTATTTGTGTGCCGGCGGACTTCCTATTATCAATAATACGAACCCGGTTGATGCCATCCGTGCCGGAATGGAGATCCTTGCTTTTATCGAATCGCTGCGCACATCCAGGCCGGAGGGCATTCAGCTCTTTAATATCCGGATCGGCATCAGTACCGGACCGGTTGTAGCTGGTGTTGTCGGGACGACAAAGTTCCAATACGATATCTGGGGGGATACGGTGAATGTGGCCTCCCGGCTGGAGAATGCCTGCGAGATCAACCGGATCAACGTATCCGAGTTCACGTACCAATCCGTCAAAGACCAGTTCGAGTTTGAGTCCCGCGGAGAGATCGAAGTGAAGAACCAGCGGAAGATCAAGATGTACTACGTATTGGGGCCTAAAAAAACGGCTTAGCACGTTGCTGCTGAGGTGACCGGCCTCGAGGCAAAACTGTTGTTTGTCGATGCCATCGGTTTTACTTGTCGCTATGGTGGATACATCAGCAATATGCTTTGGTAAGACCGAGCAGTGATTCTCTTCTTATTTCACTGGGTGGTGATCCGAACAATGGCATTCCCGTGTGCTGTACGGATATTGATCAAATACATGCCTCCATTTAATCCTGCCGGTAACCGCAAGGTTTCCTGTTGTTCGCCGGCCGAACGGGTCGCCTCCAGCAGAGTGGAAAGGATTCGACCCTGCAAATCCAGCAATTCGATCCGCACGGGGGCAACAGCGGAGAGTTCGTATTCAAGGGAGAGTTTGTTGCCTGACACAGGGTTGGGATAGATAAGCGGTACACTCAGGGCGGCAGGTGCGTCAATGAGGCCCACGCTGATGCCGGACAGGTAGCGGGCAAGAGCAAAGCTGGATCCCGTTTCTCCCGAAACGACCAACTTGCCATCTGGCTGAACCAGTATTTTTTCTCCTCGTCCCCAGAATTCAGTAACGATACCGGTATTCCCGAAGGTTTGATCTAAAACGCCATCGGGATTGAACCGGGCGACAGCAAACCCATTGGATGTTCCGCATACCACAATTTTACCATCAGTCTGAAGGGTAGCATCATACGGAAGTATAAGATTTGCAGGATCAGTAGTAATCCTGATCCCACCGTTTCCAAATGTGTTGTCAGGGGTGCCATTATTCAAAAACTGCATCATAAAAAATGGTGCATCAAATCCCCATCCCATAATAAGTAACTTGCCATCGGGCTGAACAAGACATACTTGCGAAAAATCCTGCCGTTGGCCGGCACTCGTTACTATTCTTCCAGAAGTACCAAAAGAAAAGTCTAAAGTGCCGTCGGGTTGAAGCCTTGTCAGGAGTATGTCGTGGAGGTTCGTGGCATCAGGGTCCAGGCTGAAATCGGTATGGTATCCAACTATAAAAATTTTACCATCGGGTTGAATACACATTTTAGGGTTGTATGCCTTGGATGTAAAATAAATGATTCTGATACCTCCAAAGCCAAATGTGTTATCCAGGGCGCCATCTTCGGTGTACCGTACAATGGCAAAGCCAGAATTGGAGTTCTGGGTATTCACACTACTTCCAACTGATACTATTTTGCCATCGTTCTGAAGTGCCAGATCAGAATAATATCTTGTATTTATATTCAGAACAAAGCCGGAGCTTCCGAAGGTCGTATCAATAGACCCGTCTGAATTTAATCTGACCAAAGCGCCTTGGTAATCGGTACCGGTGCTTTTTATGGAGCCCGCAAGTATAATCTTACCGGAAGGCAATACCTCCATGGCATAGGGTGTGCCTCTGTAATGATTTGCCGGCATGGAAATGATTGAATGACCGGCGTCACCAAAGGAGGCATCCAACACCCCGTTCTTATTGTACCGAAGCACGCTCCATCCGAATTCAGATCCATTTCCAAACTGTAAGATCTTACCGTCAGGTTGCAGCGCTGCCGCCGGACAACTGAGCCCGACATTTGGCCACCCACTGCCCCCCCCGACCCAAAACGTTACTTTGCCACCTGAGCCAAAAGAGGCGTCTAATGCGCCGGGGTCTTGTGCAGGACTACTGTTCCAGATAAAAGTAAAAAAGGTTAGTG
The DNA here is from genome assembly GCA_006226345.1 of Bacteroidota bacterium. GTDB lineage: Bacteria > Bacteroidota > Bacteroidia > Chitinophagales > Saprospiraceae > M3007. The sequence continues at coordinate 8,068 of SBHD01000301.1, forward strand.
CGGCTATATATAAGATACGATCACTCAGGTTTGGCTGCAGCATAGCTTCAAAGTTTTAACATGTTGGTCCAAATGGTGTGTTTTAGGGCGTGTTTGGGCGTTTTCCGATGTGTCGGGACGGGTCTTGTCGGAGGTGAAAGCAGGAACGCTTTACGTCCGTTTTTCTCCTTTGCCGGGGATTGACAGTCTTTTCCGCTACGCACAAACACGCATCTTGCTACAGGCAAGATGAGTCATCTGCGCTCAGCCCAGGCAATATCACTATCAGAACACCTTATGACTCCTGTCATTGACAACACTTCTTTTTCGGGCTCAGATTGCCTTGTTTGTTTCTCTTTTTATATCTGATTTTCCCAAACTAAATAAGTGGTTATGAGAAGGTTTTTCATTTTCCTGATCGCAGCCTGCTTATTCATACCTCTAAGCAAGGCGCAAGACGACTATTCAACCCAACTAAAGGCTTTGGTAAAAGATGCGGCGGGAATGATCCGCACCAAAGGCGAGGCCGCGTTCAATGATTTCCGGATTACCGGCAGCCTGTGGCGGCAAGGCGAAACTTATATTTTTGTATTGGATCCCACCGGAAACATGTTGGTGCACCCCGATCCGGAACTCGAGGGTAAGAACCAGATCAACCTGAAGGATATCAACGGAAAACCCATTGTACGTGGCCTGCTTGAAGCGGCTATGACATTTCCCGACAAGCCGGAAGGCTGGTATCACTACGAATGGACCGTTCCGGGCGGGATACTGCCCCGCTGGAAAAGCAGCTACGTCCAACTGGTAAAAGCGCCCTCGGGTAACAGTTACGTTGTAGGGAGTGGTATTTATACTGATCGTATGGAGCGTGATTTCGTGGTCTCCATGGTAGATGACGCCGTTGCACAGATCGAAAAACAGGGCGAATCGGCTTTTTATCTGTTCCGTGACCGTGCCAGCCGTTTCATTGCCCAGGATGCCTATGTTTTCGTTATTGATGCCGAAGGGATCGAACTGGTCAACCCGGCTTTCCCCAATCTGGAGCGGCGAAACCTGATGGACTTAAAAGACGTGCAAGGCAAGTATGTGGTCCGGGAGATGTTCAAAGTGGTCCAGACCAGCGGTTCCGGATGGGTGGACTATATGTGGCCCAAACCGGGTGAAAACGTGTCTACCGTGAAATCTGCCTATGTGCGCAAAGTCGATATTGGCGATACCTGGTTGCTGGTGGGCTGTGGTGTTTACCTGGCGGATGCGCCCAAATCAACCGTGCTCATCCAGAAGATGACAGCGCCTGAACTTATGACGCTGGTGGGCGATGCGGCGAAAGTGTTCGAACAACGCGGTGAAGAGGCATACCCTGATTTCAGGGTTCAGGGGTCTAAATGGTTTCGCGGAGACACCTATTTCTTTGTCTGGAGCATGGAGGGGGTCAGGCTTTTCCACGCTGCCAATCCGGCATCGGAACAGCTAAATGTACGAGACTTGAAAGACGTGATCGGGCGGCCTATCGGCAAGATGATCCTGGAAGCAGGGACTTCCACGGCTGGCGAAGGATGGATACACTACATGTACCCGGAGCCCAACTCCATTTTCCCCGCCTGGAAATCCACTTTTATTAAACGGGTGGCTTTTCCTTCGGGTAAGACATATATCATTGGCTGCGGCGTGTATAACATTGAAATGAACGAGGCATTCATTGAAGATGTGGTGAATAACGCCGCCGATCTGGTGGCCATGCACGGGCAGGATGCGTTCCCTCAGCTGCGCGACAAGACCGGTCCCTTCCTCTTTATGGATACCTATGTATTTGTTGACAACCTGGAGGGGCTTGAGTTGGTAAACGGCGCTCAGCCCAGCATGGAAGGTAAAAACTTCATCAATATGTGTGATGCCCGGGGCAAGTTTGCCGTTCGGGAATACCTGGAAGCCGCCGTGAAAAAGGGCAGTGCCTGGATCGATTATTATTGGTACAAGCCGGGGGACAATACCCTTGCTAAAAAATACACGTATGTGCGGCTGGTGAAACACGGCACGGAAACGTATGTAGTGGGTGCCGGT
>SBHD01000332.1 GCA_006226345.1 Bacteroidota bacterium
CCGGGCACGTTCTACTTTAATTACCGGAATTACACCGTTTCCAGTTTTAAAACCTACGTCAGCGACAACCCCGAACGCTCCGGCATCCACAACTACTACCTGATGATAACAGTGGAACAAGGTGTGACGGGACTCCTGTTTTTCCTGATGTTTTGTTTGGCTGTCATGATCAAGGGGCCACAGGTCTACCACCGGGTTGCCGACCCCTGGCTGCGCCGGCGCCTGGTAGCAGCCCTGCTCAGCTTCATGCTGATCGCCATACTGATGTTCATGAACGATTTTGTGGAAACGGACAAGATCGGGTCGCTGTTTTTTATCACTGCAGCCATGCTGGTCAATATTGACCTCGAAACACGCAAGAACAACCTTACGCGCGGTCGCAGCGCTCAATAGGCGAGCACAGGTCCAGCAGGATATTCCCCCGGTATTTAAACAAGGCGCCCGGTGCAAAATAAACCTCCAGGGTAATGTATTGCATGGTGTGATTGGGCACAAACTGGAACTTGTACGCTTTCCAGTCTTCATGATCCACCAGCGCCGAACTGGCTAACAGCTGCTTTTTGTCCGGTCCGGTGCCACCCCAGATCCGCAGGCGGGCCGGGTGGTTGTACCCGACATAGTCCGGCGCGTGGGCCAGGTAAATGCTGAATGTATAACAGGTGCCCGGTTTCAGCGGCTCGGAAAGTTTTTGGGCAATATCCTCCAGGGTGCCATCCTCCCGGGTCACCAGTGCGACACAACTGCCACCATCGAAAGGCTGGGCCTGCACATCCCAGGCACCGGGCATAATATCAGGAGTACTGCCGGGAGTATGCGATGACCAGCCTTCCGGACACGCTGAGGCCCGTGGAAAGTCTTCAAAAGAAGGGTTCTTCAGGTGGATCTTGCCATCGGGTTGCTGGCCGGCAATACTGTTCAGCAGGATGCCGGACAGGAGCGTAAGTGTGAGCAGCAGGATTTTCATATTCGGTTTAGCCTAGGTCAAACTATTCAACGGATTCGGGGCAAAGGTATTGGCAAAAATGGTGTAATATGGAAAATGTAGGTGCCGGCCGCTACTTTTCCGTCTGACATTCAGCTGTTTTTAGGTAAAAAACAACAACTTTGCCTGCTCATTTGGCCGGATAAAGGTATTTTCCGGTTCTTATTTCCAATTCCATACATGTCGCGTACCAAACCTACATATCTCTATGCAATTGCCAGCGTGGCGCTGGTACTCTTCATGGTAGGTTTTTTCGCCCTTACCGCCCTGCATGGCCGCAAACTGGTAACCTTGTTCAAGGAGAAGGTCGATGTCTGGCTGGAATTGCAGGCGGATGCCCCGCAGGAAGAGATCGCCCGGATCATCCGGGAGATCCGGCAGGAACCGTTCGTCAAGCCGGAAACCGTAACCTATATTACCCGCGATCAGGCCGCTGCCATTATGCGCGAAGACCTGGGGGATGAAAGCCTGATGGAGGACATTCCCAACCTGATGCGCGATGTCGTACGGTTCAATGTAAAAGCAGACTTCTTTCAGCAGGACAGCCTCCGGCAATGGCGGGAACAGCTCCGGCAGGATTCCATGGTGGTCGAACTCTACATTGAAGCAGCCGACACCGGCAACATCGGCCGAAATATTGAAAATATTGGCTGGCTCACGCTTGGGCTTGGTTTTTTACTCATCTTTGCGGCCGTTACGCTCATTCACAATACGATCCGCCTGGCTTTGTACGCCAACCGGTTCCTGATCAAAAACCAGGAGCTGGTGGGCGCCTCCTGGGAATTCATCAGCCGGCCCTATCTCCGGCGCGGCATTCTCAACGGGCTTTGGAGTGCTCTGCTCGCTATCGCCGTCCTGATCGGACTCCTCAACTGGGGACAGCATCAGATGCCGGAACTGGAGACACTGGAGGACCTCAACGGCATTCTGGCGATCTTTACCGGCCTCGTCGGACTGGGCGTGGTGATATCGGGATTGAGCACCTACTTCGTGGTGAACAAATTCCTGCGCATGCGCGTAGATGACCTGTATTAACCCCAAAAACAGCAGACCCGGAGCCGGCACTTCCCCTGAAACCTGTAAACCGGAAACGTATAGAATAACAATGGCAAAGAAACCACAACGCAAACAAGCCTATCAGCCTAAAAAATCGGCTCCTGCATCGGCACGCCGGAAAGAGAAAAGTGACAGCCTGTTCAGTACCGGACGGGACGAGTTCATCTTTGACCGCCAAAACTTTATGTGGATGGGTATCGGGCTTGCGCTGGTACTGCTTGGACTGCTCGCTATGAGCGGTGGTTCGATGCCCGACCCAAATACCTGGGATCCGGATATCATTTACAGCTTCCGCCGCATTACCCTTGCCCCGATCCTTATGCTGGCCGGGTTTGTCCTGGTGATTGTCGGTATTTTTAAAAAACCAGCCGCTGACGCAGCGGTTGAAGAGGAAAATACCCCAAGTGCATGAATCTGTTACACGCCATTATCCTGGCGATTATTGAGGGGCTGACGGAATTCCTCCCGGTTTCTTCTACCGGTCATATGATCATTGGCTCCACCGTTATGGGGATAGCCGCCCAGCCTTTTGTTAAAGTGTTTACCGTAGCGATCCAGTTTGGTGCTATCCTTTCGGTGGTCGTGCTATACTGGCGCCGTTTTTTTCAGGGAATTGATTTCTACAAAAAACTGTTCGTCGCTTTTTTGCCGGCCGTGTTCTTTGGCCTCCTGCTCAAAAAGGTCATCGACCAGTTACTGGAAAATATCGCGGTTGTGGGCCTGGCCCTTGTAGCCGGCGGCATTGTATTCCTGTTTCTCGACGACCTGTTCAAACAACGCAGCGAGAAAGAGGACGGTCTGCATGATGTTACACTGGCACAGTCCCTCAAGATCGGTCTCTTCCAGGTTCTTGCCATGGTGCCGGGTGTCAGCCGTTCGGCTGCGACGATCATCGGAGGCCTGACCCAGCACCTGTCTCCAAAAACAGCAGCCGAGTTTTCCTTCTTCCTGGCAGTACCCACCATGTTCGGCGCCACCTGCAAGTCGCTTTGGGATTACGCGCAGGAAGGCGGGATGTTGTTTTCCTCCCACGACCTGATCCTCCTGGCCGTAGGCAACGTAGTCGGGTTTATCGTAGCCATTTTAGCGATTAAAGCCTTTGTGCAATACCTGACCCGACACGGGTTCAGGGTATTTGGATATTACCGCATCATCGTCGGTATGATCATCCTGATTTTGTGGGGCATGGGATATTTCAAAGGGGTGGACGTAGGCGCTTTTTAACCTTTCTAAACATGAAACAACTGATCAAATGCGTGCCCAACTTCTCCGAGGGTCACGACCTGAATATTATCAAACAGATTACCGATGCCATTGAAAGTGTCGATGGCGTAAAACTGCTGGATGTCGACCCCGGCAAAGCGACCAACCGGACGGTGGTCACTTTTGTAGGCGAGCCGGAACCGGTAGTGGAAGCCGCATTCCTGGCCATTCAAAAGGCCGCTGCACTGATCGATATGCGGAAACACCAGGGCGAGCACCCGCGCATGGGCGCGACCGATGTCTGCCCCCTCATTCCCATCAGTAATATTTCCATGGAAGAAACGGCCGAATGGGCCCGCAAACTAGGGGCCCGTGTCGGCACTGAACTGGAAATCCCTGTTTACCTGTATGAGTCCGCAGCCAGCCGCCCTGAACGCCGCAACCTGGCCACCGTCCGGGCCGGTGAATACGAAGCCCTGCCGGAAAAACTCGCCAAAGCCGAGTGGAAACCCGACTTCGGCCCCGCGTCCTTCCATGCCAGAAGCGGTGCAACGGCAATAGGTGCACGGGACTTCCTCATCGCGTACAATATTAACCTGAATACGACCTCCACCCGGAGAGCCAATGCCGTGGCGTTCGATGTACGGGAGGTCGGACGGATACTCAAGGACCCGAAAACCGGTAAAAACCTGCTGGACGAGAACAGCGAACCCCGCCGGCAACCCGGCACCTTGAAAGGCGTAAAGGGCATCGGCTGGTATATCGAGGAATACGGGATCGCCCAGATCTCTATGAACATCACCGATATCCGCCAAACCCCGCTGCACCTGGCCTTTGAAGAATGCCACAAGAGTGCCGAAAGGCGCGGCCTGCGCGTGACAGGCTCCGAACTGGTCGGCCTCGTACCGCTCCAGGTATTGCTGGATGCCGGCAGGTATTTCCTGAAAAAACAAAAGCGCAGTGTGGGTGTAAGCGAAGATGAACTGGTCAAGATCGCCGTCAAATCCATGGGGCTGGATGAACTGACCCCGTTCGACCCGCAGCAGAAAGTCATTGAATACAACCTGGCCAAGGACGACCCGGCCACAGCAAAAATGCTGATCCGGAAAAATCTCCAGGTGTTTGCCAACGAAACAGCCAGTGAAAGCGTCGCGCCTGGTGGCGGCTCCGTGAGCGCCTATGTCGGCGCCCTCGGCATTTCACTGGCAACTATGGTCGCCAACCTAAGCTCACACAAACGTGGTTGGGACGACCGCTGGGAAGAGTTTTCCAATGTTGCCGATCAGGGCCAGCAACTCAAGGACGCCCTGCTGCGTGCCGTGGATGAAGATACCGATGCCTTCAATGCCATCATGGCAGCGTTCGGACTGCCAAAAGGCACCGCGGAGGAAAAGGCCGCCCGGCAGGCCGCGATCGAAGCGGCAACCAAAGGTGCGATCGAAGTACCCATGCAGGTAGTCCGGCTTGGCCTGAAGAGTTTTCCGCTCATCCGCCAGATGGTCGATACCGGCAACCCCAACTCCGTGACCGATGCCGGCGTAGGCGCCCTGTGCGCCCGCGCAGCTGTGCATGGTGCTGCGCTCAACGTAAAGGTGAATGCCATCGACCTGAAAGATCGCGCATATGCTGATCAGGCTGTAGCTGAAGCCAATGCCGCAATGGAGGAAGCATCCAAACTGGAATCCGCCATTATGGCGGCCGTTCGGGATAAAATGGGCGTCTGATCCACCTGCTGACAAACCGGCTGGCTGGCGTATTATGAGCAATTATGGCAGTCCACCTCGCTGAAAGCCTGCCATAATGACAAAAAGCAGGTGTTTTTGCCAGCTGGAATGAAATGTGATATCCTCCCACTTTACCCCACGCGAAACCCGTATCTTTGCGGCGCTTTGGAGCACTGCCGGACCCGGGTGTACTGCAGTGGTCCGGCGCAACGTTTGAACAGTTCCGGATACCAGTATCCAATCACCTGTTTAAACCGACCGCAACAAACCTATTGTCCATACTAATCACATTCCCGACATGTTAGGCATATTAAAGAAAATACTCGGCACCAAGCAGGAACGCGATATGAGTAAGTACCGGGGGCTGGTGGACGAGATCAACCAATATTTTGAACAGTATCAGACACTGTCCAACGACGATCTGCGTAATAAAACCCTTGATTTCCGGCAACGTATCAGCGAATACCTGAAGGATATCGATGCCGAGATCGAACAGGTCAACAAACAAGCGATCGAAGCGGAGGATTTCCACGACAAGGAAGAACTCTTTAAAGAAGAAGACGAACTGCGCAAACAGCGCGACCAGGCCCTGGAAGATATACTGATGGATATTTTGCCGGAAGCATTTGCCGTGGTCAAGGAGACCAGCAGGCGCTTCATGGAAAACGAGACCATCACTGTCACTGCTACTACCCACGACCGCAATCTGGCGGCCGCCTCCAACAAATCCTACGTAAAAATAGAAGGCGATAAAGCCATCTGGAAGAACAGCTGGACGGCTGCCGGTGGCGAAATTACCTGGAACATGCTGCACTACGATGTGCAGCTGATCGGTGGTATGGTGCTGCACGACGGCAAGATCGCAGAGATGGCAACCGGTGAAGGTAAAACCCTCGTGGCTACCCTGCCGGCTTACCTCAACGGGGTAGCCGGGAAAGGCGTACACATCATCACCGTGAACGACTACCTGGCCCGTCGTGACCAGGAATGGGTCGGCCCGATCTATGAGTTCCTGATGCTGACGGTCGATTGCATCGACAAATACCGACCGCATTCGCCAGAGCGGATCAACGCCTATAAATGTGACATCACCTTCGGTACCAACGCCGAGTTTGGCTTCGATTACCTGCGCGACAACATGGTGATCAGCCCCGAAGAACTGGTACAGGGCAAACACCACTACGCCATTGTGGACGAGGTGGATTCTGTATTGATCGATGATGCCCGTACACCACTGATCATTTCCGGTCCGGTTACGCGCGGTGCTGAAGACCAGGAGTATGTTGACCTCAACCCCAACGTCAAACGGCTGTTCGACGAACAAAACAAACTGGCCAGTGCATTCCTGGCCGAAGCTAAAAAACTCCACAGCGCCGGTGAAACCGGCATCGAGGACGGACAGGCGGGTATGGCCCTTTTGCGCACCCACCGCGCCCTGCCCAAATACCGGCCGCTGATCAAATTCCTGAGTGAAGAAGGGGTAAAGGTCCTGCTGCAAAAAACAGAGGACTTCTACATGCAGGAAAACAACAAACGCATGCCGGAAGTCGACCGTGAACTGCTGTTCACCATCGACGAGAAAAACCGCAGCGTGGAACTGACCGAGAAAGGAATTGATTTCCTGAGCCGTTTTAACAACGACGCCAACTTCTTTGTCATGCCAGACATCGGCACCGAACTGGTCAAGATCGATCAGGATGAAGAACTGGAATTGGCGCAAAAGCGGGAAGCCAAGGAACACCTGTCGCAGGATTACGGCGTTAAAAGCCGGCGTATTCACGCGGTACAGCAGCTCCTGAAGGCCTATGCCCTGTTTGAACGCGACAACGAGTATATCGTGACCCCGGAAAACGATGTAAAGATCGTAGACGAACAGACCGGTCGTGTGATGGAAGGCCGGCGCTACTCCGACGGTTTGCACCAGGCCATCGAGGCGAAGGAAAACGTAAAAGTGGGCGAGATCACCCAGACCTACGCCACCGTTACGCTGCAGAACTACTTCCGGATGTACCACAAACTTTCCGGTATGACCGGTACGGCCGAAACGGAAGCCAAGGAATTGTGGGACATCTACAAGCTCGACGTGGTGGTCATCCCGACCAACCGTCCGATCGTTCGCGACGACCGGGAAGACCTGGTGTATAAAACTGCGCGGGAAAAATACAACGCGGTGATCGAAGAGATCGAACGGCTACGCGATGCCGGCCGGCCTATACTGGTCGGTACGACCTCGGTGGAAATATCCGAGCTGCTGTCGCGCCTGTTGCAGCGCCGGGGTGTCCCCCACAACGTGCTCAACGCCAAACAGCACCAACGGGAGGCGGAGATCGTTGCCGAGGCTGGCCTGGCCGGCAAGGTCACTATTGCCACCAATATGGCCGGCCGGGGTACGGATATCAAACTCGGGCCGGGTGTAAAAGACGCCGGTGGTCTGGCCATCATCGGTACCGAGCGCCACGAAAGCCGCCGGGTAGACCGACAGTTGCGTGGTCGTGCCGGCCGTCAGGGTGACCCCGGCTCGTCACAGTTCTACGTTTCCCTCGAAGACAACCTGATGCGCCTGTTCCAGAGCGACCGGATCGCCGGCCTGATGGATAAAATGGGTCATAAGGACGGCGATGTGATCCAACACTCCATGGTGACCAAGTCGATCGAACGCGCCCAGAAAAAAGTAGAGGAAAATAACTTCGGTATCCGGAAACGGCTGCTGGAATATGACGACGTCATGAATATCCAGCGGGAAGCTATTTATAAAAAAAGGCGCAACGCACTGTTTGGCGACCGCCTGGCTGTTGATATCAACAACGCCTTCCTGGCCATTACATCCGAGTTGGTGTATGTCCACCGCGAAGAAGGCAACTACAGCTCCTTCCGGCAGGATTCCATTCGCGTGATCGGTGTTGACCCGGAAATGGATCCGGAAGGCTTCAAAAGCGAGCCGGCTGAAAAGATACTGGCTGACTTCCAGCATCAGATATTCGACCTGTATGCGCGCAAACGTCAACAGGTTTCCGACCGCTTACTGCCGATCATCAAGGATGTGCATGCCCGTGAGGGAGAACGCTACAAGCGGATCGTGGTGCCCTTCACCGATGGCGGCATGGGCCTTAACATCAGTGCCAATATGGAAGATGCGATCAACACCGGCGGTAAGAGCATCATGCACGACGTCGAAAAGGTAGCCAACCTGGCCCTGATCGACGATGCCTGGAAAGAGCACCTCCGCAATGTTGATGACCTGAAGGAATCGGTGCAGGGTGCTTCATTTGAGCAAAAAGACCCGCTCGTCATATACAAAATGGAGGCCTATAACCTCTTCGAATCGCTGATCGGCCACATCAACGCCAACGTGACCTCGTTCCTGCTTAAAGGTACGCTGGCCCTCCCTGACGAAGAGGAGATGGCCCGTGCCCAGCGCGCCGAGGCTGCCCGGCGGGCCAGCCAACAGGCCCAGCGGCAGCGTCTGCGTACTAACAACCAGCAGCAGATGACCGAGACCCAGCAGGCCGCCCAGCGGGCAGCCCAGTCGGCCGGTCACAACGAACGGCAACGGGTGCAGCCCTTCATCAAGGACAAGGCAGCCGTTGGCCGCAACGAGCCCTGCCCCTGCGGAAGCGGCAAAAAGTACAAACACTGCCACGGCAAGTAGGTCGAAATTTAATTTCGACATCCGTCCGGCGGAAATTGTATTTCCGCCCCAAAAAGCAGTAAAAAAGGCGAAGCGGAGCATCTGCCCCGTTTCGCCTTTTCATTGAAAAATACCCAAAAATTCCTGCTCTGCCAGCCATCCAATCGCCCCAGGAGTTTGCAAAACAAAGTATAGCCCTTACTTTCGCCAGCAGATACAAAAGTGCCGGAACATGCTGACCAACCTCGCTGAACAAAACTCCATTGCCAACCGCTTCCTTGCCGAACTGCGCCACGCCCAGCAGCAGAAAGACCGCCTGCGCTTCCGCCGTAACCTCGAGCGGATCGGCGAGGTCCTGGCCTATGAGCTCTCCAAAACACTGGACTACAAAACGATAGACGTCGAAACGCCGCTCGGTGTCGCCGCCATGCAGGTACCCGCCGATCAGATCGTGCTGGGCACCATCCTCCGCGCCGGCCTCCCCCTGCATCAGGGCATGCTAAACTATCTTGACAATGCCGACAACGCCTTTATCAGCGCCTATCGCCGGCAACACAAGGACGGCACCTTTGACATTCAGCTGGAATATGTCAGCTGCGGCGACCTCAACGACAAGGTGCTCGTGCTTGCCGACCCGATGCTGGCCACCGGGGCTTCCATCAACCTGGCCCTTAAGCACCTGGAACGCCACGGCACACCGAAAGCGATCCACATCGTTGCCGTGATCGCCAGTACCGCCGGCGTAGAGGCAGTCCAACGGCAATACCCGCAGGCACACCTCTGGCTTGGCGCTATCGATGAGGAACTGACCGGCAAAGCCTACATCGTACCCGGGCTCGGCGACGCCGGCGACCTGGCGTACGGAGATAAACATTAAGGGTAGGTCTGGATCAAGGCAGATATCCTACTATTATCAATAACGCAATAGGATAAGTCTGGATAATATATTTTCCGAGTCTTCTGACCTTATCCTGTCCCACTAAGTTTGAACGATACCTGTCTTAAAATCAGTGTACAGGTTAGCATCTTGCAGGAAGCCCATTCCGCTCCGTAGGAGCAGGGCTCGCATCTTTTTGTTACAACCCTAAAATGCACTGTCAAATTTAGTGGGGCAGGATAAAGTCTTCAGACTTCGGCAACATGTCTCCCGGACCTGGTCCGGAATGAAATTCAGCATAGGCGGAAAAAGTCCACTGGATACTTGTCCAAAGTCTGAAGAC
>SBHD01000353.1 GCA_006226345.1 Bacteroidota bacterium
ACTCCGACCATCAGCCGGTATGGTTAGAGTTAAAATTACAATAACCCCCACATAAGTCTGTCCAGAAGTTGCCTGTGTTTTCGATGAAAAGCCTACTTTTGCGGCACTATGTTGGCAAGGCCTGCAGGGCATTGTGCAAGTAGGAACAATTACGTTATAAATAACTCGAAACGAATATGGCAAAAAAACGTATTGCGATCAATGGCTTTGGCCGTATCGGTCGCTTGACCTTTCGCAACCTTCTCAGGAAGGACGATATTGAAGTTGTCGCGATCAATGACCTGACTGATAATCACACCCTGGCCCATCTGCTCAAATTCGACACCATGCATGGTAAGTTTGCGGGTGTTGTCACGGCTGATGACGACAATTTGTATGTGGACGGTCAGAAGATCATTTGTTCGGCTATACGCAACCCGGCCGAATGCCCCTGGAAAGAATTAAACGTTGATGTCGTCCTGGAATGTACAGGTATTTTCCTGAGCCGGGATAAGGCTGAATTACACCTTCAGGCTGGCGCAAAACGCGTCCTTTTGTCCGCTCCGCCCAAAACAGACGACATTCCAACATATGTTATCGGTGCCAATCACGACCAGATCAAGGACAGCGACCAGATCCTGTCCAATGCCTCCTGCACCACCAATTGCCTGGTGCCACAGATCATGACCCTGGATCAGGCGTTTGGTGTGGAGCAGTTCTTCATGAACACGATCCACGCCTACACGGCGGATCAGAATATTCAGGATGCCCCGCATCGCGATCTGCGCCGGGCTCGTGCAGCCGCTCAGAATATCGTCCCGACCAGCACCGGCGCCGCCAAAGCTGTCGTGCTGGTAGCGCCGCACCTGAAAGGTAAAATTGCAGCACACTCCATGCGGGTTCCGGTCGCTACAGGCTCCATTACGGATGTTGTAGCCACTTTAAAAAAGGCCGCAACCGTCGAAGAAATCAACGCCATTTTTAAGAAAGCGGCAGAAACAAACCTGAAAGGAATTCTGGAGTACACGGAAGATCCAATCGTCAGCAGTGATATTGTACAAAATACACATTCTTGCATTTTTGACGCTGGTTTGACCCAGGCAAATGGCAACACCTGCCGGATCGTTGGCTGGTATGATAACGAAGCCGGATACTCCGCACGCCTGGCTGATATGGCTGCCATGCTCTAACAGTTGTGCGATCCGATAAAACGGAGAACCCTGGATGTCATTTCCTCTCGGAAGGCATCCAGGTTTTTTCATTTCTCCTTATTTTTCGGCAGAAACTATTTGTCTTATGAACATAAATTTTTCTGACAAAAAAGCCTTGGTCCGGGTCGACTTCAATGTGCCGTTGAATGCCCAGTTCAAAATAACTGATGACACCCGCATCCGGGAGGCATTACCTACTATTCAGCAGATACTCCATCAAGGAGGGGCTGCGATCCTGATGTCGCATCTGGGCCGCCCGTTGAAGAAACTAAAAGCCGACGGCGCACTCGACCGGGAGTCCTTTACATTGCAACACCTGGTTCCGCATCTGCGCCGGAAGCTGAAAACCCGGGTACACTTTGTCGATGATTGTATCGGGAAAAAAGTGCAAAAAAAGGCGGCAGCACTGAAACCGGGTGAAGTACTGGTCCTCGAAAACACCCGCTTTTATCCGGAGGAGGAAAAAGGAGATCCGGAATTTGCCAAACAACTGGCCGGGTTGGCCGATGTGTATGTAAATGACGCTTTCGGCACTGCACACCGGGCCCATGCCAGCACCACTGTGGTGGCTAATTATTTTGATAAGGCCCACAAATGTTTCGGCCTGCTCATGGAACGGGAGATTGAAAACGCCAACCGGGTCATGCAAAACCCGGAAAAACCGGTGACCTGTGTTGTGGGTGGTGCAAAGGTCAGTGACAAGATCGTACTACTGGACCGCTTTTTGGATTTTGCCGACAACATTATTATTGGTGGAGCAATGGCATACACTTTTGTATTGGCGAAGCGAGGCAGCGTTGGCAGTTCATTGGTAGAGCCTGACCGGGTGAAAGCGGCCCGGGAGTTTTTGAAAAAAGCCCGGGAAGCCGGAGTGAAGGTATGGCTCCCCCGTGACTCGGTCTGTGGCGATAAGTTCGCGGCCGATGCCCAGGTCCAGGTTTTTCCCAGCAAGGAAATTCCGGAAGGCTGGATGGGTTTGGACATTGGCCCCTCGGCAGCCAAATCCTATGGCCGGGTAATACGCCAGAGTAAAACCATAATATGGAATGGCCCAATGGGTGTTTTTGAAATGGCCGCCTTTGCGGAAGGCACCCGGTACGTGGCGAAATCGGTGGCCCGTGCTACCAGCAAGGGCGCATTTTCCATGGTTGGTGGCGGGGATTCCGTCGCAGCCGTCAACCAGATGAAACTCGCGAAAAAAGTAAGTTTCGTCTCTACCGGAGGGGGCGCCATGCTCGAATACCTTGAAGGTAAGGAACTCCCCGGGATCAAGGCCATCAATTCCTGAGAACAAGAAAGGGCCCGCTCCTGGGAGGAGCGGGCCCTTGTTGTTCCGGGTAGTCCGGCAGGGGGAATGCCTGAATAGCACTGCCGGAACCTAGCCTCAGGACAATTCCTTCTTCGCCAGGTAGAAATCAACCATTTCCAGATTGGATGCCAGGCGTTCTTCCAGTTCGTTCATCGTTTTTGGCGGCGGAACGATCACTTTTTCGCCTTTCGTCCAGTTCAGCGGAAGTGCAACCTTGTACTCATCAGCTGTTTGAAGCGCGGTTAGTACCCGTTTGATCTCTTCCATATTGCGGCCTACATTCAGCGGGTAGTACATAATCAGGCGAATCTTTCCAGCCGGATCAATAAAGAACACTGCCCGGACGGCAGCGGTTTCGCTTTCACCCGGCTGCAGCATGCCGTACAGTTTAGCCACTTTCATGTCGATATCGGCAATAATGGGAAAATGGAACCGTACACCGGTCTTTTCCCGAACATTATTCACCCATGCAATGTGCGAGTGAATACTATCAATACTCAGGCCGATCAGATTGGTGTTACGCTCTTCAAAAAACGCCTTTTCTTCCGCAAAGCCGGATAACTCCGTCGTGCAAACAGGCGTGAAGTCGGCCGGGTGCGAAAACAGAATGGTCCATTTGCCTTTGATATAATCAGAGAAGCGCAATTTGCCAATCGTGGTCATTGCCTCAAAATCAGGCGCCAAATCGCCAATTCGCGGAATTGAATATGTGGTATCTTCCATAATAGTGTAGTAGTTATAAAACGAAAATTGATCAACGAATAGCTACCAACCTTTACACACCAAAAGACAGATCGTGTACAAGTGCGGTAACATCTACAAAATTCGCCCCATTACTTCCCGGAAGCAAGGATAGAACACAGCCATTTTGGAACTTTTCAAAGATTTAGATCCACTACAAGTTGACAACCTGCCGGCTACAACAAAACTCGCAGGGAAAGAAGCCCGGAAGGCAGGAAGACTTCTACCGTATAATACCCCGGCGGCAGGTCGCCGATACCTGTGATCGTCAACCGGGAAAGCCGGTTCCGCTCAATTGAATAGGTATTGCAGGGCAACCTGTTACCCCAGATATCCTTCAGCAGAAGGGTATCCGGCATTGAAGACAGGTCTGCAAATACCAGGAAGGACATCTGATCCGCCGCACGATTTATAGCAAAAAGCCCGGGACCGGCATTATTAGGCGTACCATTCGACAAGTAGCCTGCCAGGTGCAACCAGGCGCTGGTCATATCCGGCAATCCATATCCGCGCAGGTTATCCGGTTGCGTATATTGATCGGCGCTCTTGTAGACAGCGTCCATTATTTCTGCTGCTGTTTTTTCCGGAAAAGCACTCCATAAACTGGCCAGCGCGCCTGATAATAGTGGCGCTGCCAGGGAGGTGCCGCTGGATAATTGAAGATCGGTACCCTTGTCGCCAGCCACGACTACCATATCGCCGGGTGCAACCAGGTCAGGCTTTATCCGTCCGTCTGCTGCAGGGCCCACAGAACTAAAGACCGCTCTGGAGCCATCATGCTGTACTGCGCCAACAGCAACCACTCCCGGCGCATCTGCCGGCACACCCAGATATTTCCAGGGTTCATCTCCTGAGTTGCCGGCACTGTTGAAAATGACCATCCCTTTCCGGGCTGCAATCGACGCTCCCCGGGCGCCAAGAGTTGAACGTCCATCCAACTGGGAATAACTATGGCTGAGTGTCGTATCGTTAAAGGTTGTGTACCCCAGAGAAGCATTTATAATATCAGCACCCAAACTGTCTGCCCATTCGGCACCTGCGATCCAGTTCGCCTCCTCCACCGGGAATTCACCACCGGTATCTTCTGTCTTCACTAAAAAATAGGTCGCATCCGGTGCTGTACCGACAAAATAGTCCTGCAGATTGGCTCCCATTACCGACAAGACGGTAGTACCATGCATCGCACTTTCATACACTGCCTGATCCCGTTCTACAAAATCCCGTCCCTGAAACAAGCGTCCCTGCAACGCCAGGCTATCGAAATGCGGTAGTGTATCAACATTTGTAAAACCGCCATCCAATACCGCAATCCAAACTCCCTTGCCCCGGTATCCGGCCGTATGCAACAACGGCACCCCCAGCATGCTTCCCTGTAAAGCACCGTAACCATAAATGCTTCCGGAGTTTTTGAGTTTCGGTGGATGCTGCAGTGGTTTACGTTCCTTCGCTGGCCGGTCAGGTGGATTAAGGATGCGCAGATCCGGCCCCAGGTATTCCACCTCCCGAACGAACGGCAGGCGAAGCAGCGATTGGGCGGTGGCACTATCAGCAATTACTGTTGCTGCATTCAGCCACCGGGAAGTATGGTGCAGCCGGGCGCCTTGCGCGCACAGTTTCCGGACATAGGCAGGATCAACCGGCAGGTCCTCTTCTTCCACAGGTATTCCGGCCCGGGCCCGGCGTTCCAGAGCCCGGGCCGACAGAAACTCTGCCGGTCGACAAGTACAATACGGTGTATTATTCTTATCCGTAAAGGAGACCCACCATTTTTTACTGGCTGTCTTTTGCGCCACAATTCCCTGTGTCAGGAAGAGCAGCAATAGTAGTTGGATCAGTCGCAGGTTCATCTGAAAACACAAAGTGACATTCATTGCCGGATAAAGGGCCGACCGGGCAGCAAATATCCAAAAAAGAGGCGGACCCTCACAGATCCACCTCCCGGACAAGACATCAACATCAGTATATTATAAACCAACAGGTTCCGATTCGTATTAGCGCCGCATGGTCGGACGGCTGGGTACTGGACGCTTGGTTTTGCGGGGCGCCGGTTGCAGATCGAACAGCATTCCGGCACTCAGTGCAACACTCCGGTTCAGGATCTTTTCATTCACGACCGGGAAATCATACAATTCGGTAAAACCGTGCGTATAGCGGGCATCCGCAAATATCTTCACGCCATTCAGGTTGAACTGGACACCCAGGCCACCGGTTGCGCCGATATCAAACCGTTCGTAATTAATGTTATCCAGGTTGACATTCGTTTTGATCGGGTCAAATTCAAAGAACAGGCGGGGACGCGTGATGATCTTAGCATTCGTAGCATAACCAACCGAGGGGCCGGCCAGGATGTACGCCTGCACTACCTCATTACCCAGCTTTACTTTAGCCAGCAAAGGCACTTCAATATAGTTGCTTCGGAAGGTTGCCTTTGCACCTAATGGGATCTCAATATTACCGATCGGAACGCCCGCCGACTCATCCCAGGTAAACCCTTTTTGCACCCAGTTGACTTCAGGTTGTAAGGCGAAATAGCGTCCAAAGTTTATTTCCGTTACACCCCCGAGCGTAAATCCTGGTGTGTAGCGAAAGTCCGGAGCTGCCTGGTCAATGAGATCGGTGGTATGTACAGAGGCAAAGTTGACACCGGTTTTCAGACCGATGGCTACCTGTGCAAGATTAGTATTCAATATGGCAAAGGAGAACAGCGCAAAAACGATGGTCTTTTTCATGTGCTTAAGTATTAGGTTTGTTTTGCTTGAAGAGGATACGTTTTTATAATCCGTGACCGGCATAAAACATTTACCGTGCCGCTCAATCGGGTTACAGGGCAAATGTGTACCCCTACTCTGGTTAAGCGCGGTTAATGCCTTGTTAGGGTGTTATTAAAGTTTTGAACATGTCGGGGGATAGGGGTTAAAAACAGTTAATTTTCGTACCTTTGCGAACCGAATTCTGGTACTCCTTTTAGTACGTTTCTTGCCTTCCTGTCAAACTCTTAACCCTGCCAGTATTCGCAAACCGTAAATTCACAGAATGGACTCGAGGATTGTTTCCATCAACATTGAGGATGAACTAAAAACCGCGTACATCGACTATTCGATGTCGGTAATTGTAAGCCGTGCACTCCCCGATGTGCGTGACGGATTAAAACCTGTTCATCGCCGGGTATTATATGGCATGCTCGATCTGGGCGTCACCTACAACAAACCCTACAAGAAGTCCGCCCGTATCGTTGGTGAGGTACTCGGTAAGTATCACCCCCACGGCGACAGTTCGGTTTACGATACCATGGTCCGGATGGCACAGGATTGGAGTTTGCGGTATCCACTCGTGGACGGCCAGGGGAACTTTGGCTCTATGGACGGCGATAGTCCGGCTGCCATGCGATACACGGAAGCCCGGCTCCGTCGGGTTGCCGATGAAATGCTGGCCGATATTGAAAAGGAAACCGTTGATTTTCAACTCAATTTTGACGACTCTCTGGAAGAGCCCACCGTACTGCCCACCAAATTCCCGAACCTGCTGGTAAATGGAGCCAGCGGTATTGCAGTAGGTATGGCCACCAATATGATGCCCCACAATCTGGGTGAGGTATGTGCCGCTATCAACGCCACGGTGGACAACCCTGAAATCGAGATGGAGGAGTTGATGCAATACGTCCAGGCGCCGGATTTTCCCACCGGAGGTATTATTCACGGCCTGAGCGGTGTTCGGGAGGCCTTCCAAACCGGAAGAGGCCGGGTTGTGGTACGCGCCAAGACGGAGATCGAGGTGGACAAGAACGGCCGCGAGTCGATCATTGTAACGGAAGTGCCCTACCAGGTCAACAAGGCCATGCTGATCGCCAAGATCGCCGACCTGGTCACGGACAAGAGAGTGTTGGGCATCTCCGATGTGCGGGATGAATCCAACCGCGAGGGCGTGCGGATTGTGATCGAGATCAAGCGGGACGCTGCGGCAAACGTCATTCTCAGCCAGTTATTCAAACTGACCCCGCTGCAGACCAGCTACGGCATCAACAACATTGCCCTGGTCAACGGCCGGCCGCGCCTGCTCAACCTCAAGGAAATGATCGAAGAGTTCGTGAAGTTCCGCCTGGAGGTGATCGTACGTCGTACCCGGTTCGAACTGCGCAAGGCGGAGGAGCGCGCCCACATCCTGGAGGGCTTGCTGATCGCGTTGGATCATCTGGATGAAGTGATCGCATTGATCCGGGGGTCGAAAGATGCAGAAGAAGCCCGTACCGGGCTTATGGAGCGCTTTGGGCTTACCGAAATACAGGCAAGGGCCATTCTGGCCATGCGTCTGCAACAGTTGACCGGACTGGAACGTGATAAGGTACGGGCTGAATACGAAGACCTCCAGCGCAAGATTGCCGAACTAAAGGCTATTCTGGCCGATGAGCAACTCCAGCGCGGCATTATTAAAGACGAACTTCAGGGAGTTGCCGAACGGTATAGCGACGAACGCAGAACCGCCATCGAACTGAATGAAGCCGACATCAGCATCGAGGATCTCATCGAAGATGAAGAAGTGGTTATTACGATCAGCCATGCCGGGTATATCAAGCGCACACCGGTAACGGAATATCGTGCCCAGGGTCGTGGTGGTCGTGGCGCATTAGGTGCCCGGACCCGTAACGAGGACTTTATTGAGCATATTTTCATTGCTACAAACCACCAGACGATCCTGCTCTTTACGGAAAGCGGGCGGTGCTTCTGGCTCAAGGTGTATGAAATCCCGGAGGGAGGCAAAGGCTCTACCGGCCGGGTGATCCAAAACCTGCTCAATATCCCGAAGGAAGACCGCGTACGCGCCTATATTATTGTAAAAAAACTCGACGACGAGGAATTCATCAACAACCATTATATCATGTTCTGCACCAAACAGGGGCAGATCAAAAAGACCTTGCTGGAAGCCTATTCCCGGCCTCGTCAGGGTGGCATAAATGCCATCGAGATCCGGGAAGGCGACGCCCTGATCGAGGCCAAGCTGACCAACGGCAACAACGAAATTCTGCTGGCTGTGCGTTCCGGACGGGCAATCCGTTTCAACGAACAGGATGTACGCCCAATGGGCCGGACTGCTGCGGGCGTTCGTGGTATAAAGGTCATGGATGAAAACAAGGATACCGTTGTGGGAATGGTCTGCGTAGATCCGGAAGATACGACAGCCACGATCCTGGTTATTTCGGAGAAAGGCATGGGCAAGCGCACCGCTCTGCAGGATTATCCGACGCAGGGACGGGGTGGCAAGGGTGTAAAAACCATGCAGGTGACAGCTAAGACCGGTGACCTGGTAGCCATAAAGTCCGTGACGGAAGACGATGATCTGATGGTAACAACAAGTAACGGCGTTACCATCCGGACAGCCGTAAATGAAATGCGGGTAATGGGTCGTGCCACACAGGGCGTTCGGGTAATCCGGTTAAGTACAAGCGATGAAATCGCCGACCTTACCGTGGTTAAACGGTCGGCTGAGGATGAAGATATAGATAGCGAGGATGAGAATACTAATACTGCTGATCCGGAGGAGAGCACGGAATAGCGCACTGCCCAGGCTTAAAAATTTGGAATTAACGTTCTGTTAGCACTTTTCATAAAGATTCTGACGTCTTAAAATCAAAATTACACGCAACTAAAATTGTTGGATATAATGAAAAAGTCATTTCTCCTCTTTATTTATTTCCTGGTTGTTACTGGTTTTATCCAAGCCCAGGATCCCGCAAAGTTGGCGAAACAAGCGGGTCGTGCACTCACCAGCTACAACATTGATCCCTCCAATAACAGCAACAAGCTGGAGGAGGCAAAAATGAAGATCAATGAAGCCCTGAACGATGCCGAAGTTCAACAAGACCCGGGCGCCTGGCTCACCAAAGGCGAAATTTACAATACGATCCTTCAGCGCGATGCAGCTGCCCGGATGATCAATCCGAATGCGAAAATGTCGGGGGACAACGATGCCCTGGTGGCATTTGAAGCCTTTAAAAAAGGCTATGAGCTGACGGACAAAAAGTACCAGAAGGCCGATGCAGTAAAAGGGGTCACTGAATTACAGGGCCACCTGATCAATATCGGTGTTTCAAAATATGAAGCGGGAGAATACGACAAGGCGTTCAGTTCATTTGAAGCTGCGCTTGTCAGCCATGCCCTGCTCAAGGAGAACAGTCAAAGCAGCGTGCTCGATGATCCGGCTCAGTTTGAAAACCAGGTTTATATCACTGCCCTGGCCGCGCAATTAGCCGATCGCAAGGATAAAGCAGAAGAGTATTACACCTCCCTGTACAGTGGTGGTACGGACAAGCCTGCCGTTTACGAAGGGTTGTTTTCGCTCAAAAAATCAAACGGCGATAAGGCCGGTGCCATGAAAATATTGGATGAAGGCCGTAAAAAATTCCCGGATGACCCGGGGCTGTTGTTTTCAGAGATCAATATTTATCTCCAGGAAGGCCGACTGGAAGAGCTGATCAGCCGACTGGAAAAAGCCATTGATCAGGAGCCCACCAATGTAAGCCTCTATGTCACACTGGGCAGTGTGTTTGACAACCTGTACCAGAAAGAG
>SBHD01000398.1 GCA_006226345.1 Bacteroidota bacterium
GGATCCGAGGTATTCAGCCGGAGAAAGCAGCGGTATGTTTTCCAGCGTGCCGAGTGTTTTTTCCAGGCCAATCTTCTGAAAAACCTGGCGCCGGTCGGTGGACTCCTGACCCGTCAGTGCAGCCGTGGCCCGGTATGCCATGAAATTAGCCCAGCCTTCATCCATCCAGGCGTATTTTTTTTCATTGATATCGATGTAAAACGGAAAATAGGTGTGGTGCATCTCATGGGCGGTCAGTCCGATCATCCGGTCATCCCTGCGCGGACAGCCGTTGTTGGCGAACATCGGGAACTCCATACCGCCTCCCGGCCCTGTTCTGTAAAAGGATGTAAAAGCCGGATACGGATAATCGACACCCGGTGAATTCTCCGAAAAGAACTGCATGAGGTCACGCTGCCAGACGGTTACATTTTTGCATTGTTCCGCAGTTTCAGGGTGGTAAAGGGAGTTGATCCGCACCCGGCGGTCGCCCAGCGGCAGGCTGATGCCTTCCCAGACATAATGGTCGCTGAAGGCGAAGGCGAAATCGGGCACATTTTCGGCCTTATAGTGCCAGGAGCCGCCATTCAGATTCAGGCCTTTTTCCCAGTCCGCCGCACTGATGATCGTAACGGGTTCGGTGGCTGTGGCTGCTTTTTCATACTGCGCATAGATGGTGCCGGGGAGCACAGTTCCGGCATTTTGCAGTGTACCGGTTGCCCATATTGCGTAGGTTTCCGGCATTTTCAGCGCTACGTCAAAATCAGCCAGGTCGCTGTAGAACTCCGCAATGCCCCGGTGGTTGTAGGTGTCCCAGCCGTCAATATCATCGTACACGGATATTTTTGGGTACCAGTAACCCACAAAGCAGGTAGTGGAGTCTGTGTATCCGATCCTGCCTAAATTTGGTGTGAGGGAGATGCGCCAGGCGACCTCCATTTCCAGGGTGGCGCCGGGTTCCAGCGGGTCGGAAAGAGAGATGAACAGGTTGGTGCCGGAGCGCCGGGCCTGCCTGCGGTTTGACAGGTCGGTTTCTGCGCCGTTGATGCGGACGTATTCCAGCTCTACACCGCTGTTAAGGAGATCCTCGGGCAGTTCCCTGTCGCGGATGCCATTTGGCTTAAGGAGATCTCCGAGAAGTGTAACAACCAGCTGGTGGAGTGGGGTAGGACTGTTGTTGGTATACCGGACCGTCTCTGTGCCGGTAAGTTTACGGCCCACCGGATCGATGCTGGCCTTGATATTGTATACAGAGTGGTTTTGCCAGTAGGCGGGCCCGGGCTTGCCATCCAGGGAGCGGGTGCCGGCAGCGTATGCATTCTGAATCTCGACCGGGATAAAAAAGTCCGGATCAACAGATTGGGCTGTCAGGCTGGAAAGGAACAGTAAAATCGAAATGCACGAGGCGAGTGTGTTTTTCATACGGCGTAGTTCGTTAAGTGCGCTGTAAGATAGAAGTAAAAAGGAACAGGTGCGCCATTGCTTCCTGAGGGGCTGGGGCTGCCCACCAGGGTTTTCAACCAGATGCGGGTTGCATGGGGACTACGGGCAATACTTCACGCATGTTCTGTTATGCATCAGTCAGCGACTGGCAGATACAGCACTTCGGGTCACAGACCCTCTCGAGCAGTCCGGGCGTTTTGTGCGTCTTAGAGCGTGATTGGGAATTTCTTGCCGGGCCAAAGACAGTTCTATTTTTGCCATTTTTCACATTTTTTCAGGCACAGAACCCCGGCTATGCACCTGAAAAAACGCAAAAACTGACCAAAAAAGCCCTTGTTTTTACCTCCGGCAGGACCTGTCCCGATTTATCGGGAAATTTCCAAACACGCTCTCTTAGTTTTTGGTAGTCTACATTTTAAAAATTGCGCGCACCCAAATCTTAGAACGGTCGTTACTAATGGCTTTGACAAAATACAAGCCGTCGGGCAGATCGTGCATATCAAATACCTCTGACTCCGGAGTAAATTGCTTCAGGAGCCTGCCGGCGCTGTCATGGAGTTGAACGACGTTATGTCCTTCCAGACCATCGATCCTGAAAAGGCCGGTAGTTGGATTCGGATAAATGCTGATCTGCTCCATGTCCGGGGATTTCTGATCAGCGCTTAATACGGTTCCATCCCAATACAACTCTTTTCGTGGGCTTTCCAGGTCAGCAACACTTAGCCACTTTGTTCGCAAATATGCGGAAGCACCTTTCATCTCTTCCGGTGACAGTGCCCGGTCGTATAAAATGATCTCACCGATCTTTCCTTCCCAATGGGTATCGGTATAGAACACTTCATTTGTTGAAGTTTCCGTCAATACCGTTCCTAAAATGCAAAATTCCATAGGATTCGGTGTGGTCAACGGATCGACTAAGGCCCCGTTTAAATAGGTGCTTCCATTGATCGTGCGGTCAGGCGCTGTATTGCCGTACAGTTGCGAAGCATCGGTGTGTTTAGGAATGTTCTTTGACAGACCTTCGAAAGGCGCTCTTCCCGGAAATGAAAGCGGGTTTTCCTCATAGGCTAACAAGATCGTTTGATAACCGGTCTCTCCGGTATTAATGCGTTGCAGCCAAATAGTAGCAAAATCGGCTACGCCCAATCCATTCTGATAATTGGAACGGAATGCAAACCAATTGCCATCCGCCCATGCATTTCCATTGGAAAAGGTCCAGCCATACAATGAACTGGTAGGTGGTGGGGGATTGTCGACGATCTGATCCCCATTAAGGTCCGAGGCATCCATTCGAACGATCATACCACTGATCGATGCTGGATCAACGGGGTCAGGCAATACGGTCGCAAATTGCGATGCGACATAATATGTGCCGGGTGCCGGAGGGGTGAAGGTAGTCCCAACATGAACCGGGCTCCCGCACACATCCTGATCATACCAGGCGTAGGTCAGGTCTGCAACCGGATTAACGATGGCTAACTCCGTTCCATTGAGCACTTCGACGGCATTCGGCAGTTCTGCCAGGGATACGGCAAAGCCCTTTATGTCGCTACTCAATACCCCCGTGGCGCGATCAACTGCACCGACAAAGTAATTGCCGGAATGCGGGGGCTGAAACCACGCTCCGATGTGCAAGATCCGGGAAGCCTCCAAGTCCGGGAACCAGTAATAATCAAAATCCGGGTTGGGCATTTCAACGGCTACCTGGCAAGCGCCATTTTTGATGACCTTCAGGTTATCGGTGTAAAACGAAGCGGCGTATGTTATGGAGATGCTATCGGTATAGACTAATGCATTGGCATCTTTCACGACATAACGATACTGACCTGCTGCCAGGTTGTTTATATAGTCCTTATTCGCCCATAGCGGATTAGGCTTGAAATCATCCGCGCTGCGCACGCCCGCTATTTCAAGTTCCTGTATTTGAGTGGCTATATCGCCGTAATTCTGCTGTACATAGAGCCGGTAATACACATACGGCGTCGTATTGGTAATCAGGAAACCACGCCGTTCAAACCTGGAACTGAACAGGTGATCGGTTTGCTGATCAAGCACCACCCAGTCTGTGCCATTCATGGACCCCTGAAACTGCCAGTTTCGCGGATCGCGTTGAGGCACATCATCGGCAGACGTAATGGCGTAGTATGTCACGACTTCTCCCGTAGCGAACCGGTAGCCTATAAAGGCATCCGATGATACGGCATGTAACCATTTGGTCGATAGGTTATTATCAAAAGCAAACTGAGGTTCGTGCCCCCATGTAGTGCCGCTACTGATGATCTGGTTGGAATTGGTATCCGTCAGATCCTGATTGGTCTTTTCTGACCATTCAATTGTATAGGGCGCCCTGCCTTTTTGAATATCCAGGTAAATTTTCCCGGTAGGCGCATCCACCGCTGTGGGAAAATGCGTGTCCGAAACTTCCAGCGCCATGTCCGGAGCAACAAGGCTGATTGTTTTCTGTATGGTACAGCCGGAAGCCGTGGTGATGTCCACAGAATAGGTTCCATCACCTGTAACGGAAATTGCAGGGCTTGTGGCTCCGGTAGACCACAAGTACGTCAGGTCATCTGTGCTGTAATTTTTATCTTCTACGGATAATGTCCAGTTATTATTACTAAACGCGGTACAGATCTGGGGATCTAAGCTAAGTTCTGCATCAATCGATACGTCTTCTTTTACCCTGCAGCCCTTTGCATCAACAAGGTCAAAGGAATAGTTACCGGCAATCAGGTTTGCCACCGGATTGGAAACCGGATTCCCTTCCAGATAGATCGAATAGGGGGGCTGCCCACCGGTAATATTAAAATCAACCATGCCGGAAGCGGCGCCATGACAATCCACATTTTGGGTTTGTGCAATACTCGCCAGGGAATAGGAGTTGACAGCGCTTTGATTGATGTACCAGGTCCTTTGTTGCAATGGTTTAGGGTAGATATCCTCAAATTTAGGGTCGTAGCGGACGAGCGAATTGGTGTCATGTACTTCAAATACTAATTCATACGAGTCACATGCTTCAAAGGTGACATCCACTGATTCAACCTGGCTGGCAATGACTTTTCCATTCAGGAGCCATCGGTATTGCTGTGTATTGGGCTCCGGCTTTACGACATCAACTGAAAAAGTGATGGTTTCCGTCCCGGTTACTTCTATGTTGTTTGAAACGGGCAACGGGTTTTCGATGACATGCACATACTTGTATAAAAAGCAAATGATACGCTGAATACAAGGCCCGCATAATGCTTGTCCATAGTCTTCCCCGAATCCACCTGCGCCCATAAAACAGCTGCGCGCAGTAGGTCTGTGGCAGCCAAAATAATTGGTCATAGCGCCTTCAAAAGCGCCATATTCATCCACATATGCTTCCGTGTAGGGTGTAGGAATGGGGGTTCCCGGCTTGATCCATTTGCGCCAGGGAATATTATCGATCTCCAGTTGACCGGTAGTATTGGGAGTTTCCCAGCATTGGCCGTTGGACCAGCTGCCACTGGCGGAATACTCGTCTAACAAGCCGGGCATTGTATGACCAAACTCATGCAAAAAGGTTTCCCAGCCCATGCCAAACATCTTTCCGTCACCGACCCGTGCTATGCGATCGACTCCTGCGCCACCACCACCACCATACCGGGTGGTGGAAAAAAAGGTGGCCCAACCGGTTTGGTCATCACTCCATGGAAGAAATATTGAATCGCGTAAAGCCTTTATGATCCCAAAGGTCCAGCCGGTATTATCATCGGGGGCATTTGGCCACCAGAAAGTGTATAAATTGAAGAAATTCCGGTATTGAGCATAGGGCGCCTGTTCCAGTTGATGTCCAGGTTCAAAGGCCAACAACAACTCATTTCGATACAGGCTGGTAAACTCGGCTCTGTTGGCGAACTGGTTTCCGCGGTTTTGAATGACCCAGTTGATCCGGTTGTCCTTGGGACCGCTGTACAACATCGTATCAACCTCCTGTACCGCCAGGATCGCATTGATATCCTGCGCGAAAAGAGTAGGGGCGGAAAACAATAGGAGCAATAATAAAAGAATAAGCGGGCAAGGTAAAAGTCGGGTAGTCATATCGATTAGTTACTTGTTTTTAAGCATTGTTGTAAAAGCCTGCTGTTTTTTCAGCACCCCCCAAGGTATTTATTATCATCGTGTTTCTTCCTAATCTCCCGCAGAACCTTTTGTTACTTTCCCGGCCCGTTTGTACTGGACAATGATCACTCCGGTTGATGTGACGGTATACTCCGCTAATGTAAAGGCTGTAGGTGTTAGGCCATTTTCAAACAGCTTTTTCCCTGTACCAAGAGTCAGGGGGTGAATTTTGAGCCGGAGTTCGTCCACCAGGTCATGCTTAAGCAGCAGTTGAATGAGCGCACTGCTACCCCAGACCTGAAGGTCAGGCCCATCTGAGTTCTTGAGGTATTTGATATCCTCGACGCTTTGGATGAATACGGTATGCTGCCAATCCGACTCTTTTCTGGTTTCCGACAGCACGTATTTGGTGCCTGCGTTGATGCCCGGCCAAAAGTCTGCATGATGCGGCCAGTAGCCTTCCCATATCTCAAATGTTTTTCTGCCTAAAAGATATTCTGCGGGTTTCAGTTCCTGTTGCACAGCCTTACCATAAGCTTCGTCGCCATACGGTTCGGTCCAACCGCCATATTGGAAGCCGCCTGAGGTATCCTCCTTGGGTCCGCCGGGTGCCTGCATTACGCCATCTAATGTGATCATGGATAGCACCACTATCTTTCTCATAATCTCTCGAATTTAATTCTAGCAGCTTCTAAATCTTTATTATCCTTTTCCAGAATTGCTTGTTATCATTATGCAGTACTAAAAAATACGTTCCATTTGGCAATTCCGACAAGTCGATTTTCTGATTGGCGCCTAAGTCCTTTTCAAAGACCACCGTGCCTAAGGAATCGTAAATAACTGCCCGGAAAATACGTTCGCTATTGTGTTTAATTTGAATAAAATCTGTATTAGGGTTAGGGTATACAACTATGTCATTTTCTGCTTTATCTGATTCCGTTGAGGGGGTACTGTTTTCGATGTGAAATGGAAACAGGTCACAGACTATTTCATCAAAATACACCAGCCGGCTTGGAATTGCCCCCGTTATTATGCTGGAATCCTGTGCGGATATTCTGTCGCTGCGGTATCGAACTGCCAACCACATTAAAAAACTCTCCGCTATATCTTCCCGATCGGGGAACTCTTCGGCATAATCTGAGATAAAACCGCCGTCCAGGTTTTGGGCCTGGATCCATCCGGCGGATGCAGCATGCATGGCGTCCAGAGAGGTATGGGAGGCTTCATGCACTAGAGTCTCTTCCAATATTCCGCTGTTTTCGTATTGGATACTTTGTCCGGTATGGATCAGGATGGAGTGGTTTCCTCCACCAAAAGGTTGTACTCCTTTGTTAATCCAGATCTCTTCCACATCCGTACGAAGGCAATGCGGCAATTGTCCGATCTTCCAGCCATACTTTTCGGCCTCTGTTTGAGCCAATTGAACTGTTTGAAATTCGGGGTTGACAACAGCCTCAGTGGTTAAGCCGTCGTTCCATACGACTTCAAACAGAAATGCATTCACAGTTATCCAGTTGTTGACTCTCCGGTCAAAAATGGTTTTAAATCCTTGCCCTGTGAAATTCACTTCTGCCAATGCAGACGAATCAGAGGAAGTAATAATATCCGAATCAACAAATATGGTCCCGCTATAAGGCTGTGATAAGCACTTAAACGAAAGAACGGATAAGACTGTCAAAAGGAGTAATTGTTTTTTCATTTTCAAAAGGTTCTGATTATTAGATAGCCCAAAGCGACAAGGCTCTTATTGCCTTGTCGCTTTGGGAAAAGATATCAATGCAAGATAACAATAATAACCAGGGCCTGTGCTTTATTGCTTGTTATGCTCAGCCTGTGCCTGCGCCTCATTCTCCGTGTAAAAGGAGTATTCTTTTTCAATGAAATCCATGTAGGACTGCCCTTTGGCGTAGTCGATGTTGTCGCCATACAGCACTACGATACCTTCCAGGGGTTCATCCCCCGTGCAGTAGATCACATGTTTTACATACGGCCCGATGAACACACTCATGCCCGGCTCGATATCAATCTCCTGATCGCCAAACAGCCCCTTGCCTTTGCCTTTGGTAAAAATAATAAGGTTCGGCATCTGACCTTTGTCCAGGTTGCGGTCACCGTTGGCTACTTCGTCCTTGCCAAGGCTGAACCATGCGATGCGTTTGTCTTTCATCAAATACAGGGACACCATGGCCGCTCCGTGTACGGGAAGTGAGGCGTCTCGTGAAAACCGGGTGATCTCCACGGCATCCTTTTTCCAGAAATGCTCCAAAATGAGATACGCAGTGGCTGTTGCGCCCTGGGAGGATACATATCCTTCCATATCTTCAATATCGAAGGCTACTTTATCGGCCATGGTCGAACGGGAAGCCGCCGTAGCGGCTGTCCACTTTTGGGTATAAATGCTGTCCAGCACCGAGCGATTGTCAAACCGGAAGTACCAGCCAGGTTCCGCAGGCTGTCCTTTTTGCAAGGTCACCTGATGGGGGCCGTAGTTGTGAAAGGTGTACTGTTGGGATTTCCCCACTTTGTACGGTTCCTGCTGCCGAATGCAATTGACGGTCCACCAGTCTTCCCCTACCCGGATGCCAAAGGTGGCGGTCATGGCCATGGGGTCTGTTTTGTAGCTCTCCACGAACTCCTGCAGGATGTCTTCGGTGCTTTGTTGTGCCTGAGCGGAAAATACAGCCAGGAAAAACAAGGCGCTGAACAGACCGCAAAGGGCATGTGATACGGTTGATCTTTGAATTTTGATTGTCATCATTCCTGAATTTTAGTTGAACATTTTTGTTGCAACACTACAGGATTTGATGCCTCCTCAGGCAGGAATCGGTATGCTTTGTGGCGAAATCCGGCTATTTGTGGCGAATGGCTCGCTATCCGAAATTTTTCAGTTTGCGGAGCTCCTGCATCACTTGTGTGCGATAGGTTTTAGAGACCGGAATTTCTTCACTGATCTGCTCCAGGGAGAGCCGTGTGTCGGCATCATTTCCGCGGATCATTTTCACCTGGTACAGGTTCACCAGAAAGGAACGGTGCGTCCGGACCACCGGACTCTTCACCGTTTCCGCCAGTTTGGAGATGGACGCCCGCATCAGGAATTTGGCCACTTTGCCCTGGTGCAGGTATTTCAGCTCTACATAGTTATCCTGCGCCTGGGCATAAAAGAATTTATCAATAGCAACCGTGAGTTGGCCATTGGCCCCTTGCCCCCGGAAGGTGAGCAGATCCTCCGGAGCGATCTGCGATTCTATATTGGTCAGTACGGATTGATAGGCAGACCGGAGCTGGGCATAATTGAAATACACAAACACCCCCACGGTTGGGAAGAGGAAAACACTTAAACAATTGAAATAAAACTCAACAGCGCTGGACAGCCGGAAATCGTGCCAATTGCCGAGGTAGTTGTAAAAAAGAAAGCAGGCCTGGCTCATCGGAATGTAGCTGGCGAGCGTCCACAGGATTGCGAATGTCAAGGAGGCTACGGAGTGGAACAAAGGCTTGATAAGGAATTCCAGCAGGAGCGAACTGGCCGCGATAACCCCCATCAACTGACAGATCACTCCTATGAATAACCAGGTGTAACTGTGGTGGGGGTCGTAATTATTGATGCCAAACGGAAGAAAGACCAGCATGAACAACCCCGAAAAAAAACCCTGGCTCAGGCTGAGCGTCAGTTTAAACCGGGGGGAATGAATAAATGTAATGGTGCGGGTCTGCATTTTGAATGTTCTCGTATTCCAGGCGGTCTTTATTGTGGAATGTTTTCTGTCAAAACATCATTTCCCGGTTTGTCATAGTAGGTACAGGTCATTTTATCAATAGAAACAATCCATTTTTCAATACCTGATCGGGCACAATCCTTACAAAAGGTCGGGTAGTCCGTTTGGCCCTGTTGATGCGCCCTCAGGTCTGTTGTAAATTGTTCAGCATTCGAGATTTGCGCAACCGGCAAGGTGTCATAATTCGCGGCAGATGATGTTTTGTAATCATCAGCGCCATAATAGTCGGTATGGCCATCCGAAACAAATGTTTCATAGTGGGTAACACCTAACTTTTTCAGGTCCTGAATATAGGCGGGGAAATCAGCACCTGATTTCACTTTGCTGAGAGCGGCTTTTATTTGTTCTGTCGTAAACATTTTTTTGGATTTAAACTGGCTTTAGAGCATGTTTGGGAGTTTCTTGCTGGGCCCAAAACTGTTCTTTTTTCGCCATTTCCCGCC
>SBHD01000315.1 GCA_006226345.1 Bacteroidota bacterium
AAAGACCGGTCTTTACGCTCCAATACGACCTTTGACCAGTACAACGGATTAGGATCGCCCGGTGAGCCTGGTCCTAAGTGTACTGCCCAGTTTTTCGGATTGGCATTATCCAGTTTCGGCATCAGCAGGTCCAGGGTAAAATCCCCTTCCGGAGGATCAAGGTGGTAAGCGATACTGTCAATCGCAGCGCCATCCGAGGCATAAAGAGCCAGGCGCTCGGCATGTTTGTTCAGGCCGAAACGGAAATCACCGACCACAAGCGGGATCTGCGGAAATTTCCGGCGAAACGCCGCCGAATCCTGACAAAGCACCAGATAACTATGTGGCGGGATCGTTACGGATGGCAGCCGCCAATCGTGCCGGTTATCGGTCAGGCTCCAGCCGACCAGCGGTATCCCCTCTCCCGAGGCATTATATAATTCAACCCAGTCGCCCGTTTTACCACCGGCAGGGTTGATCTCGTTGATAAAAACGAGATCGTTAAGCGGATGTACATGGGGCTCAAACCGGGCCCGGATATGAAGTGTACGTCCGGCCTGCAGGTAGGTATGGATCGCCCGGCCCTGCCGGTCGATCCCCTCCCAACCGGCAAACCGATAGCCAAATGCAGGTTTGGCAAATAAGGTCACCGGTACATTCTCAAAATAGGTGCCACTGAAAAGGTCCGATTCCACCGTAATACACTGGTTGATCAGAACGGAGCCTCCAGGCCCGGCTTCCACTTCCAATCCTGCCCGTCCGCCGACCTGGAAATGCTGCGCCACACAGTCACGCAGGAAACCCGGCCGCTTTACCGCAAATTCCCGTAACAGGGCCAGGTGTTGATGCCAGACGGTCTCTGATTGCTTCCAGCGCTCCAGGTGCCGGGGCATGCCCGGAGCCAGCAACTGTTCAAACCAGTTAATCTGGGTCAGTACTTGTTGTGGGGCTAATGAAGTATTAAGTCTGTCACACAGCCGGTTGATGAACTGCTCCCGAAAGTCTTTATTCTGTAGCAGTTTACGGAACAGGAAGGTGCTCCAGGGCGGATTGGGCCAGCGCGGTCCGTTCGGTTCGGTGAAGAACGCAATCGCGTCATGTTGCCAGGCCTGTGGATCATATAATCCGAAACCCCAATCGGTATCGAACATGATCCAGCGCCAGCGGCCACCGGGCCGTCTGGCCCTCCAATACCGGATATTGCCACCGGCATCAGTATTGTCGCAATAGATCTGGGCCACCTGGTAATCGATGAAGTTCTGGACATCCATTTGGCTCTGTACCCAATTATAATGGGTTGGATCTGACAGGTCATGTTTTTCAATATACCGCAACATACGCTGGTAGTATTTGCCACTACCATGGCGGACACTCTGCCGGTGCTCCAGCAGGTCGAGGGAGTCGCGGTCGACATCCATGTGGTCCTTTAAAAAACGGGCATTGATCTTTTCGCGGATATGATAGATGCCCCAGTACCGGCCATTCAGGTAAACCAACGCCGGGCGGAATGCCTGTTTTTCCAGGTCCCATCCATCCGTCAGCCGGTTCATAAGTTCATCGCGAAAGTGCGCACCATCAAAATCGCTGCCGCCGTTGCGCAACACCAGGTATTTATATTTTTTGGGCTGATCGGCGCCGAATATGCGGTGCCGGAAAAACTTCTTGCCATACCGGCTCCGGGCAACGAGCACCATACTTTTCTGCGGATAAATGCGGCTGTATCCGCCGAACAACCGCATGCCGGACCCGCTGTTGTGAACACATCTTTTATCCGATTCAAAGATCTCAACATTACAGGCAAACTCCTGGCGCGTCCAGAAGTTCGCACCCGGTTTGTGTACAGCGCCGGAATCTGCATCAGGGCCGATTACCATGATCCCTTTTTGCCGGTGAAAGAGAACCCGCGGGTCCATAGTTACCGAAACAACCGGCAGGTCGGTTGCCGGTTCGCGAATAAAATAGGTTTGGGTAAATGGCCTTCCGGAAATTTTCCGGCGCCGGGCCATAGCCCGGATCACGGTTGTTTCCTTGATCGGTATCGGGCGCGTATAACGTGTTGAACGGGAAGTAGGCTCCGAGCCATCCGTAGTGTAATACACGGATGCACTGCCGGCATCCAGCATCAGCTGCACCGGTCCACGGTAAAAGCCGCCGGCTATGGAAAACCGTACAACCAGAGGCTGCTCCTCTGCGAGCGGCTCCTGCGCTCCGGCAATCAGGGGCATGCCCAGCAGGATCAGGATCAGGGATAGAATATTTTTTGGCACGGCAATACAGTCTCGTTGGACTACCCTTGCAAAGATAGCATTATTAAAAAGGGAAAAGATGGTAAACCGAATGCCGGAAAATCGGCTTGGGAAACCTCATAATTCAAGAATAATGCCAATGCACATAAAATGCCTTTCCGGAACTGCTTAAAACCGGTTAGGATCAAAGGCCGCAGCCGGTACGCTGGTGGATTTATTACCGGCCAGCTCGGCAACCAGTTTGCCGGTAGCGGGGCCCAGGCTCATTCCCAACATGGCATGGCCGGTGGCCAGCAACAGATTCGAGTTGTTCCGGGAGAAGCCGATGTATGGTAATCCATCGGCTGATACTGGCCGGAAGCCAAACCAGACCTGCTCCCGGGCCTGATTTCGGAGTTGCCCCATGTCTGCCAGTTCCCGGAAACCGGGGTCGTCCTGTATGCCCGGAAAAAAACGCGGCACAGCCTCCAGGATACCCTGAACGCGGGACAACAGTATCCGGTTGTTGATCGACCCGATCTCCATGGTACTGCCGATACGCAGGCGCCCAGGCCAGGGCGTCAGCGCTACCTTGGCCTCCAACAGGATACATGGGTAGTGCAGTTTTTTCACCGGGCGCTCCAGGGTCATGGAATATCCCTTGCCCGGCATAAGCAGCATGCTGTCTCCTGCCAGTTTCGCCAGTTTGGGCGACCAGGCGCCGGCAGCCAGCACTACCAGGTCCGGCTCCAGTTCACCAGATGCCGCTGTTCCTGCGGTGCTGTAGCGGACTGTCCGGATCTCACCGTCCCGTCGTCCAAAATCTGTTACGGTGGTATTTCGCAATATCCGGACTCCTTTTCGTTCCAGTAAGCCGGGCAATTGTTGCATGAGGGCATTGGGATCGACGTGCGCATCGTCTTTGAACAGTACGCCGCCCCGCACATCCGGACGAAGGTCAGGTTCGATCGTCTGGAGTTGCTCCCGCCCCAGCAGTTCTACCTGAAGACCCAGTTGTTCGGCCTTTCGGGCAGTTTCCAGTTCCTGCTTTTCATACTTGTCCGTCTGGTAGTACATCAGGCATCCCCGTTCCGTCAAGCCGAATTCCATCTCATGCTCCGCCGCCCACTCTCGGAACAGTTGTTTGCTCAACAACAACAGATCAACCATAGGCCGGGCCGCACGCTCGACGTGGGCCGGGGTAGAGGACCGGATGAATTGAAGCCCCCAGCGGAGCATATCCCAGCGGAGCTGTGGCCGGATATAGAATGGGCTTTTCCGGTCAAACATCCAGAATATCCCCTGCTCGACCATACCCGGCGCAGCCAACGGAATGAAATGGGAAGGGGAGATATACCCCATATTCCCAAAGGAGCAGTTATCGGTCAGATCACCTTTTTCCAAAAGCGTGACCTGCCAGCCGTCTTTCTGTAGGTAATAGGCGGAACTCAGACCAATTATGCCGCCGCCAATAACGAGTGCCTTCATAGGTATTTTACCCAAATGGGTGTTTTGGAACAAGGTCAAACTTCGTAAAATTCCGCCTGAAGCAAAAAGAAAGTCTTAGATATCTGCTTC
This sequence comes from Bacteroidota bacterium, assembly GCA_006226345.1. Classification (GTDB taxonomy): domain Bacteria; phylum Bacteroidota; class Bacteroidia; order Chitinophagales; family Saprospiraceae; genus M3007. The sequence continues at coordinate 3,783 of SBHD01000315.1, forward strand.
TGTAAACAACGGATCAAAATGCCACCAGACGCTGCCCCGCAATAGCGCTTAAAAACCGAAACCGGTCACCATCATATTCACCAAAAACCGTCAGCGGCCGGCCGCCACTCAAGGCAAACAAAGCCCAACAATCCGGCAGCTCATTATATACCTCCAGGTATCTGCCTTCGGTATCCACCAGGATCAGCCGCTCCTTGTCCCAGGATGGAATCACCAGCTGCAATGCTGCCGGAAAGAGGCTGAGCCAGGGTTGAGTGCCCAATGCGTCAGCAAACGCACTGGTCATGGCTTCCAGCGTTTCGTATCCGGGTAATTTTTCCACCTGCTTGGGCCTGCGCTGCAGGGTATCGGCAACCAGCACCCGCTGGGGAAAGGCTGAAGGGTAAAAGATCAGCGTACCGTCAAGGATAGCACCGGGATCAAACCCGGGCAAAAAATCCATATCGCCATGCACATATTCCAACAACAGGGCATACCGCCGGCTGCTGGCACCAAACAACCAGGTTCGGCGCAACTGCAGCTGATGCTCGACCGGCTCTTCCACACGCCCGGTCACAGCCCAGGTATCCAGCTGCGGCTCACCCTGCTGTCGGACGGCCTCTTTTTTCACAGCGATCCCGATGACCGCTTCCAGGTCATGGACCAGAGCCTCCGGCAGGTGATCCCGATTCCGAAAAGCATGCAGGGCCAGTGCAGCATCAGCCAGTACAGCCAGGGTGGCCGGCCCGGCCGGGGTGGACTCCAGTTGACGAAAGTTTCTGCTCAGGCCACGCATGGAAGCATCAGCCAGCCGGCCGGCGATGCGCTGATAAAAACCGGGGTCTTCTGAAACAGCGGTAGCCAGGCCGCGCCGCAAGAGATCGGAGAGCCACATTTCCAGGTCCTCAAACCCATTGGCAGCCCGCTCCAGGCGCTCCAGGTGCCGTTTTTCCTGTGCAGCCTCCCGCTGGTCAGATCCGCTTCCCGGCAGGGTCAGGGCCACCGGCCGGCCAGTGCGCAGCTGCTCCGCCCAGGCAGGCAGTGTGCTTGTTTCTCCAAAAAGTGTTTGATCCGATCGGGTGAGGAGATGGCGAAAGGCTTCCTGGTGCACACAGGGCTTCGGATAGAACCCACAGGTGCAGTATACGGCATTCCTGTCGGCATGCATCAATACACCATGCACCCGGTCAGCAGCCACCGGTAATTCAGCAAAATACCAGCCGTCCGAAATCTGACAACGGACAAAAAAGCCCGGTTGGGCCAGCCATTCAGCACGTCGGGACATAAGTACTGCCGTTGGTAAATAAGGTTGGGTGTGCGTATCCCGAACCCGATCAGGGTCAGGCCGACCGCTCTGCTTCTTCCATGCCGTTGCGCGACAGGATATTCAAGGATTGCATGGCACGCTCACTGGCCATCTGCTCTGCACTTTTTTTGTTGAAGTCATCAGCAGTTCCCAGTTTTTTCCCATCCACGAAAACGGCAACTTTAAACTTGTCGCGCTTATCGCTCTTGTACTTGGCCAACACCTTGTAATCGATATTACGCCCGTTTTTCTGACACCATTCCAGCAACTGGCTTTTGTAGTTGTCATCAAACTGTTCGAGTTCGTGGATATCCAGGTAACGGCGCAGAATCCGGCGAATGACATAGTACTTCGTCCGTTCATAGCCGACCTCGATATACAAGGCCCCTACCAATGCTTCCAGGGCATTACCCAGCATGGAGCGGGAAAGGCGGGTCTGGTTGTAATTGGCCAGGAACAGGTCAAGGCCCATGCGGTCAGCAATGTCGTCCAGCGAATTGCGCTTGACGATCTTGGACCGCATTTTAGTCAGGAACCCTTCGTCGCTGTTCGGGTATTTTTTGAACAGGTACTCGGCGACAATAGTGCTGAGCACCGCATCGCCCAGGAATTCCAGCCGTTCGTTGTTAGCAATGGCATAATCGCGTGAAGTAAACGTGCTTTTATGGTAAAAAGCCAGTTTAAACAGCGAAAGATAGGCAGGTGTAAAGCCTAACATGGTGGTCAGGCGGCGCGCCAGTTCTTTTTCCTTGTGGAAATAGTAATTATAGAACCGCCGGATTATTCGAATTAATATCCGCATAATAAATTGATCAGTTACGGCTGCAGGTCAGCACCTGCAGTCGGTAAAGCTGGATTTGGGGTCTTTATGCGAATAGGTAGTTGTTACCGGCTACTGACCACTAACAGTTACCTATCAGATTCACATCTTCCGGAAAACGATCGAAGCGTTGTGTCCGCCAAAGCCAAAGGTATTGCTCATAGCGGCATTGACCTGACGCTGTTGGGATTTATTGAACGTCAGGTTCAGTTTCGGATCGATATCCGGGTCATCGGTAAAGTGGTTAATCGTAGGCGGAACAAAACTATGCTGCATTGCCATAATGCTGGCAATAGCTTCTATAGCACCGGCCGCACCCAGCAGGTGCCCGGTCATGCTTTTTGTCGAAGAAATATTCAGGGCATAGGCATGGGTTCCGAACACCTCTCGGATGGCCTTCAGTTCGGCAATATCACCCAGTGGAGTGGACGTGCCATGCACATTGATATAATCAATCTCGTCCGGCTTCATACCGGCGTCTTCCAGGGCCTGGTTCATCACCCGGATCACCCCAAGGCCCTCGGGGTGCGGTGCCGTGATATGGTAGGCATCGGCGGTGGCTGCTGCCCCGACGACTTCGGCATAGATGGTCGCACCGCGTTTTCTGGCATGCTCGTATTCTTCCAGGATCAGAGCTCCCGCGCCTTCACCAAGTACAAACCCGTCGCGGTCTTTGTCAAAAGGCCGCGAAGCGGAAGCGTAATCATCGTTGCGCTCACTCAGTGCTTTCATGGAATTGAACCCGCCGACAGCCGTTTTGGTAATGGTAGCCTCCGAGCCACCGGATACAATGATATCGGCACGGCCCATCCGGATGTAGTCAAAAGCGTTCATCAGGGCATGCGACGAAGAGGCACAGGCCGAAACCGTAGCATAATTGATCCCCATGAACCCATACTGGATGGAGATCTGGCCGGCAGCAATATCCGAGATCATCTTCGGGATCAGGAATGGATTGTGCTTTGGCACTCCACTGCCCGTAATATGATCTTCTATTTCTTTTTCCAGCGTATGCAGGCCACCGATGCCGGAGGCCCAGATCACACCGACCCGGTGCTTGTCAACAGCATCCAGATCAAGACCGGAATGTTGAAGCGCCTCGGCAGTGGTCACCATAGCAAACTGGGTAAACCGGTCCAGGCGCCGTGCTTCGCGACGGTCGATAAAATCCTCGACATTAAAGTCCTTAACCTCGCAGGCAAAATGCGTTTTGAACAGACTGGCGTCAAATTGGGTGATCAGGTTCGATCCGCTTATGCCTTTTTGCAACCCTTCCAGGTAGGCAGTAAGGGTATTCCCGATTGGGGTGATGGCGCCAAGGCCGGTTACAACGACTCGTTTCATGCAGCGAATATCGGTTGAACTAGTTGATTGTACACTTCCAGGCCGGACCTGCCGGTACCGACTGCTGGAGTGGTCTTATCTGGGGTAATGACCGGGGGCCGGACAACAAGGAAAAGCAAACACACCCGGACCGCCGGCAGACAAAACCGGCAACAAAGGTACAAGCTTCATGGAGAACGCAAAAGGTTCAAAGCAATACAGCTTTGAACCTTTTATTAACTATTACCGGGTATCAGGTGCAGCAAAGCTTACGCTTGACTTCCCATCAGAAACTCAACAGCCTGGCCGACAGTTTGAATTTTCTCGGCTTTTTCATCCGGTATAGACACATCGAAAGCCTTTTCAAATTCCATAATCAACTCAACTGTATCCAGTGAATCGGCGCCAAGGTCCTGAATAAAATTCGAATCCATTGAGACCTCGCTTTCGTCCACGCCCAGTTTATCAACAATGATAGCTTTTACACGGGCTTCAACATCTTTGGTATCCATTATTTCTGACTTTAAGTGAAAAAGATGCATTTTTCGAGGGGCAAAGAAACGGCTATCCCTGTTTTTAAAAAAATTTTTGTCCCTTAAATTTTAACGTACCTTAACAAGCAACAATCCTGCATATCATGTAAAATGTACACTTAGTGCACTTCAAGCAAACCCTGTTGCATTTGTCGGCTTTGATCTATTTTCGCTGTATTTATCACATACTGACAAGTTTTTAATTGTTTCGTTATTTGCCATGTAGTACTTTTGCCCAACTTTCTTATTGTATTTTTTACACTTTAAAATACACAACATGGCAATGTTGCAAACAGATACGGATACACTGCTAATGAAAAATAATTCAACCATTCGAAAAGACGGCATGCAAAATACCAAGATTGTTGCTACCGTCGGACCTGCCTGCAATTCCTATGAAAAACTGCTGGAACTGGTCAGGGCAGGTGTGGATGTTTTTCGCCTCAACTTCAGCCACGGCTCACACGCCGACCACCTCCAGGTAATCCAGCATATCCAGGCAATCAATGAGGAATATAACACCTTTATTGGTATCCTGGCAGATCTGCAGGGGCCCAAGTTACGTGTCGGAAAGATCCAGGACAATGCGCTGCCACTGCAGGCCGGCGACGTGATCACCCTGGTCAATGAAAATGTTATAGGTACCCGGGAAAAGATCTACATGTCGTATGAACAGTTCGCTGAAGACTGTGAAGTAGGCGAGCGGATTCTCATGGATGACGGCAAACTGGTCTTCGAGGTCTTCGAGACCAACAAAAAAGACCAGGTCAAACTGAAGTGCCTGCACGGCGGCGTGCTCAGCAGCAACAAAGGTGTCAACCTCCCGGATACCAACATCAAACTGCCCTGCCTGACCGAAAAGGACCTGGAAGACCTGGACTTTATCCTCACCCAGCCCGTCGGCTGGATCGCCTTGTCCTTTGTCCGCACCAAAGAAGACATACTGGAGATCAAGAAACGGGTTGAGGCAGCCAAGCACCCGGCCAAAATAATGGCCAAGATCGAAAAGCCGGAGGCCGTGCGCAACATCCGGAAGATCATTAAGGCCGCCAACGGTATCATGATCGCACGCGGCGACCTGGGTGTGGAAATGCCCATGGAACGCCTGCCCATTACTCAAAAAGAGATTATTGAAATGTGCATGCAGTTCTCGCGTCCGGTAATTGTAGCCACCCAGCTGATGGACAGCATGATCACCAACCCGTCTCCTACCCGTGCGGAAATCACGGACGTAGCCAATGCAGTCCTCGATGGTACGGATGCTGTTATGCTGAGCGCCGAAACCTCCGTCGGACATCATCCGGCACTGGTAGTAGAGGCCATGACCCGGATAATTGAAGAAGCGGAAAAACACTACTGGCCACAAATCGAAGGGCGCCGGCCCAAAGCGGCAAACCGTGCCCGCACCTTCCAGAATGACGTGATCTGCTTCAATGCCTGCCGGGTTGCCGAAGAGATCGGCGCCAAAGGGATCGTGGGTATGACGGTTTCCGGGTACACTGCCTTTAAAATGAGCAGCTACCGGCCAAAGGCCCGGATCTTTATTTTCAGCGACCAACGGCAGGCGCTCCATTCGCTTAACCTGCTCTGGGGCGTTCAATGCTTCTTTTACGACCGGTTCACCTCCACCGATGAAACAATCCAGGACTGTACAGGTATCCTGAAAAACTGTGGCTTTGTAAAAGAAGACGACATCCTGATCAATACGGCCTCGATGCCTATGTATAAGCGGCACCGGACCAATATGCTGAAAGTGACTGTTGTGGAATAATAAAGTCGGGTATGCCCCGCGCCACTTCATGTCCGTATGAATTTTTTAAAAAAGGGCCGTTCCCGATCGGGAA
>SBHD01000292.1 GCA_006226345.1 Bacteroidota bacterium
GGGTTGAGTTTGTATTGTTTGGTATGGGTATCGAAGTATACCTGCCGGAACCAGAGCACCTGCTCATGCTCGAGGTAGTAGGATACGGCCGTGGGCACGGTGGCGATAAGCAGATCATCCGGTTGCCGTTGAGCCTTTACGTACGCACAGGCTTCCTTCCAGTTCGTAAAAGACCAGCTGGCGATCCGCGTATCCACAATATGGCCTTCCAGTTTGCGCGCCAGCGCCAGATCGCCAATTTCCGACCAATGCGCATTGCCCAAAAGCAGCAGAAAGGGCAGGGGGAACAGCAGTTTTCCTGCAGCACCAATCCCCTTCGGCCATTTTTGATGCAACCAGTGCCAGATGGTATAAAAAAACACACCCGCCGACAGGAACAGCAGGGGGTAGACAAAGATCAGGTACCGCCGCAAAAAAGGCTCGCGGAACAGAAAACTCATCAGGAGGAACGGCACTACGAAGCCGCAACACAACCATAATCCGGCCCGGGGCCGCAGCCAAAGTCCCGCTGCCAGCCCTGTTAGTGCAGGTACATACAGCCACCCCAGGTCATATTGCATCAGGCTGCTGTACAAGTGAAAGGCATCCAGTGGCAGGTCGCGCGACAGGCCTGCCAGGCGGTCCCAGTCGGGGATCGCCCAGTCTGCAATGTTGGACAACAGGAAGGGCGACAACCCTGTTCGCAGTGCCTCGCCCAGTGGCGGAATAAACACCACCAGGAGGAACGGCGCCGTCAGACTGGTCAGCCAGGCAAATTTCCGGCGCTCGCTTTTTTCCGCTTCTGTTGTAAATGTAAATGCCAGGCGTACCAGGCTGTACACGGCGATGGTGAATACGATAAAAAAGGTGAGCTGGTGCGATAACAGCGACAGGATCCCGACAGCCGGAAAAAGCAGGGCCTCCCGCCTGGATATTCCGTTCCGGACCCACCAGTTGCTGTCTCCAGGTTTTGACCGGCGTTCGACAGCCACCCAGAAAAGCAGGAGCAGGAGCAGGTAAAAAAAGACCAGCGGTGCATAATTGCGGCAAACCCGCGACCAGAAGACCAGGAATAAGGACAGGGCTGCGCCGCTCGCTGCAAAGAGGCCTACGAACCGGTTGAACAGCCGTTCCCCCAGGCGGTACACCACATAGATCAGGCCGAGTCCGAACAGCACACTGGGAAAACGTGCCCAGAATGCCGTTCCCCCAAACAAAGCAAAGCCCGGCAGCAGGCAGATGGTCAGTAATATACCGTTGTTGTCATCCGTTAACAGCGGGCCTTCGCCATCGATAAAGCGTTTGGCGCGCATGACATGGACGTATTCGTCCATCCACAGGCTCAGTTCGGACAGGTTAAGGATGCGGATAACCAAGCCCAGGAGCAGGAACAGGAACAGGGCCGGAAGGACCCAACGACTGGCAGTTTCCATCCAGCCGGCGGCAGGTACCGCTGTTGATTGCAGGGAGGAGGCAGTATCCGGCTGGTTTGTCCGGGTGTTTTTTACTGCTTTACGGGAAGTAGTCTTATTGGTTTTACGCGCCATGATGCTCAGCGTTCGTCTTATCTTCTCGGTTCAGGAAGGGAAAAAGGCGTTCGCGCGGCAAGGTGGCCGGCAGCGGTGCAAGTATCGGAAAAATCGAATTTTCCTCCCAAGGAAACCGCAAAAAGGCAAATCCCCGTCAGAATGTTTGCCGGTATTTTTTCACAACCTTTTTTACCCGGACCTGTTTTTCTGCCACACCCCTGGTTTTGCTTTGGCAATTCAAATACAATTATTTTGAATATCCAATGCCCAAGGTCTGTTCCGGTAAATTCTTCACTGGAACAAAGTAGAGCTAGTACCTTTGCCCCGTGAGCAACATCGGCCACTTATTGGAGCGCTACCGCGAACATCCGTCGGTTGTGCGACTCAAAAAAGCCCTGCAGGAGCCTAACGCCCGCGTCCAGCTATCCGGACTGACGGGTGCACAGGGAGCCTTTGCCCTGGCTGCAACGTTGCCGGGTGTGGTGTTGCACATTGCCGAAAGCAAGGAAGAAGCCGCCTACCTGCTCAATGACCTGCAGGGGCTGCTCGCCGAAACTGATGTCCACTTCTTTCCCGACAGTTTCAAACGCCCGGCTGTATACGACGACCTCAACCCGACCCAGGTACTGCAGCGCAGTGAAATGGTCAACAAGGTCTCGGCATCGGCCCTGACCGGCGGTGTGATCGTTACCTACCCCGAAGCGCTGTTCGAGAAAGTGGTGTCGCCGGAAGTGCTGGCCCAGAGCCGGATCTCTATCGTGAAAGGCGAGTCGCTGGATGTGGATTCCGCCATTGAGGTGCTGGTAGGTTATGGATTTGAACGCGCGGATTTTGTGTATGAGCCCGGGCAGTTCAGCATTCGCGGAGGGATTATCGACCTGTTCTCGTTCGGCAATGACCTGCCATACCGGATTGAATTGTTTGACGACGAAGTAGAGAGCATCCGCACCTTCGATCCGTTGACCCAGCTATCGAAGCAACAGTTGAGCGAGGTGAATATCGTACCCAACCTGAACACCCGATTTCAGCAACACCAGAAAGTGTCGTTGTTCCGGGTGCTGCCGGAAAATACGGTTATCTGGATCAAGGACTACCAGTTCCTGCTCGACCGCCTGCAGTACTGTTTTGAAAAAGCAGAGCAGTATGCCGGCAAGGTCAGTGTACTGGACAGTGCCGAACTGCGCGAGATCTTCCGCGACCGGGCTTTTGTGTATCCGCACGATGTGGTGGAGGATGTGGCCGGGCATGCCATCGTGTTCACGGAAAAACAGCACAAACTCAGCCCGCTCATTTCGCACGAACCGCCGGTGTTCCGCTTTAACGGAAAACCACAGCCTAGTTTTAACAAAAACTTCGACCTGCTGATCCGGCATTTGCACGACAACCAGGCCTCGGGCTATGAAACGTATATATTTTCTGAAAACCCCAAACAACTGGCCCGCCTGCAGTCCATTTTTAAGGAACTGAAAGCCCAGGTGCAGTGGTATCCTGTGGAAACAGCGCTCTCCTCCGGCTTTATCGACGAAGAGCTGAAACTGGTTTGCCTGACCGACCACCAGATCTTTCAGCGTTTTCACCAATACAAGCTCCGCACGGGTTTTTCCAAAGAGCAGGCCCTCAACGTCCGGCTGCTGCGCGAACTACAGCCCGGCGATTTTGTCACCCATATCGACCACGGTGTGGGGCGCTACAGCGGACTGCAAAAGATCGAGATCGGCGGCCAAAACCAGGAAGCGGTACGCCTGGTGTATAAGAACAATGACATCCTGTACGTCAGCATCCATTCGCTGCACAAGATATCCAAGTACATTGGCAAGGAGGGCGAGCAGCCCCAGTTGTCCAAGATCGGCTCCGATGCCTGGAAACAGCTCAAGGCCCGGACCAAGAAGAAGATCAAGGATATTGCTGCCGAACTGATCAAACTCTATGCCCGCCGCCGTGCTGCCGACGGCCACGCCTTTCCACCCGACGGTTACCTGCAAAACGAGCTGGAGGCATCCTTCATGTATGAAGACACGCCGGACCAGATCAAGTCCACCCTGGATGTAAAAGCCGATATGGAAAAACCGTATCCGATGGACCGCCTGATCTGCGGTGATGTAGGTTTTGGCAAGACGGAGGTAGCGATCCGGGCGGCCTTCAAGGCGGTGACCGACGGGAAGCAGGCAGCTGTGCTGGTCCCGACGACCATTCTGGCCCTGCAGCACTGGCGGACGTTCACCGAACGGCTTGCGGAGTTTCCGGTAACGGTGGAGTATGTCAACCGGTTCCGAACGGCCAAGCAAAAGCGGGAAATTTTCAGCAAACTGGCCACCGGCGAGATCGATATCGTGATCGGTACCCATGCCCTGCTGAACAAAGAGGTCAAATTCAAGGACCTTGGCCTGCTTGTGGTGGATGAAGAACAAAAATTCGGCGTGGCGGCCAAGGAAAAACTGCGCTCCCTGCAGGTGAACGTGGATACCCTGACGCTCACGGCCACTCCGATCCCCCGTACCCTGCAGTTCAGCCTCATGGCTGCGCGGGATATGAGTATCCTGCGTACCCCGCCGCCTAACCGCCAGCCGATCCATACCGAGATCCGGGTGTTTGACGACGAGCTAATCAAGGATGCCATTTATTACGAGATCCACCGGGGTGGCCAGGTGTTCTTTGTGCATAACCGGGTGACCGACCTGCCCAAAATGGTGGAATTGCTGCACCGGCTCTGCCCGGATGTCGATATTGCCATGGCGCACGGGCAAATGGAATCCGACAAACTGGAGAAGGTACTGGTCGAGTTTATCGACCGCAAACACGATGTGCTGGTCTGCACCAACATCATCGAAACCGGTCTGGATATCCCAAACGCCAATACCATCATTATCAACCGGGCCGACATGTTCGGGTTGTCGGACCTGCACCAGCTGCGGGGTCGCGTCGGGCGCTCCAATGTCAAGGCTTTCTGTTACCTGTTCGCTCCGCCAATGAGCGTGCTTACGCATGACGCCCGCAAACGCCTGCGTACCATCGAAGAGTTCAGCGAGTTGGGCTCGGGTTTCCAGGTGGCAATGCGCGACCTCGATATCCGCGGCGCCGGCAACCTGCTCGGCGCCGAGCAGTCGGGCTTTATTGCCGATATCGGGTATGAGACCTATCAGAAGATCCTCGACGAGGCTATTCAGGAACTCAAGGAAACCGACTTTAAGGACCTGTTCAAGGAAGAGATCGCCAAAAAAGGCAGTTATGTGCGCGACGTAACCATTGAGACCGATGTGGAAATGCTCATCCCGGACGAGTACGTGACCAATACCCAGGAGCGCCTCAGCCTGTACACCCAGATGGACGAGATCGAAGACGAGGCCGGCATCGAAGCCTTTGCAAAAATGCTGGAAGACCGCTTCGGCAAACTACCAAAACAGGTGCATTTCCTGTTCCAGGCCCTCCGCCTGCGCTGGCAGTGTAAAAAACTCGGCTTCGAGCGCCTGATCCTCAAGGGCGGCAAGCTGCGCTGCTATTTTGTCGGCGACCCGCAGTCGTCGTTCTACGAGACCGAACAGTTCAACAAACTCGTACAGTTCATCGGCGCCAAGGGCCGTATCATGGGTTTTTATCTCAAACAGACCAACCGCGACCTGATCTTCGTGCAGGACGAGATCCGCAGCCTTAAGCAAACCATGAGCACCCTGAATACGCTTATCGGTGTGCTGGAGCCGCAAACTGCGGCTGTTTCGGCTGGCCAGGAAGGTTGAAGCCCTTTTCCAATTTTTCTTTTCCAATTTCCAATTTTACTTTAAACCGGTCTCTCCCTGTCTCCCGTATATTTGAGGCATGCCCGTCCAGTTCCTTACCGAGCAGCTCCTCCTCGAGCATTCCAAGCCGCAGGCCCGGCGCCTGACCGACTGGATCGGTCATGATGCCGAGCGGCTGGCGGCCCTGTTGGATATCTTCCTGGGGCAGAACCACCGTCTGACCCAGCGTGCTGCCTGGGTAGTAGGCACGCTAGCGGAGAAAACGCCGTACCTGCTCGAACCCTGGCTGCCCGAAATGGTAGCCAAAATGCGCGAACCGGGTGTACACGATGCAGTCAAACGCAATGTCGTCCGTATCCTGGAAGATATCGACATTCCGGACTCTGTGCTGGATGAGGTAGCCGATGCCTGTTTCGGGTTTCTGGCCGACCCGCAGGAAGCCGTGGCGGTACGGGTATTCTCCATGACAGTGCTGGAAAAGATCTGCCGGAAAATACCGGAACTCAAACCCGAACTGCGGCTGCTTATCGAAGAGCATTGGGAGCACGGCACGGCAGCCTTTCACAGCCGGGGCAGAAAGGTGCTGAAAATGCTGGGTAACGGCTGATAGAGATCATCCGGCATTTTCAGCAACTCTACGGGGGCATTTGGTTATTGCTCGATAACCTGCAGGAGTGCAGTTGCCTCTGTTTCGCTCAGCCCCTTCCCGATCTTGTTTTTCTTGCAATAGGAATCCGCTGCGTTTTTTTTGCCGGCAGGTACCGCTTCCAGCAGGCTTTTCTTTTTCAGGCTGACCTTTTCAAACGACTCGCCTTTCCCTTTCTGCAGGTAATAGTCTACGGTAGTGCCCTCAAACCGGTCGTACGGCAGCCCGGTGGTATACACCCCTCGTTCAACAAAATTGGCTTTGACCAGCGGCTTGTATTCGTCCTTGATCAGGGTGTAGGTGGTCCCTTCGTACACAGGCTGGAAGAACCGCACCGGATTGGAGCCATTGTCGACATGGTATTTTTTGAAATGCCATGCCCGTCCGTCCGGATGGCGCAGGTCGATAGCCCGGATATAATCGGAGTAGGGGATGACCGAGTCGCCCTTGATCTTTCGTACCCAGACCTCGTTGTGGTAGGCGTCAAATTTGAATAAGAGGGAATCCCCAGTTGTGGTGGAATCAAAAAGCGTCAGCGTGCCAGGTATCCACTCGTCGCATAGAAACGGTGAGCCTTTGACGGCATCATTAAAGCGGTTGTCGAAGGTCTGCACAAATTTGGAGCGGCCACCAGAAATAGCACTGGAGAGTTCGGTTGCCTGTCCGATCTGCGTGCTGGGCGGCTGGTTCTGAGCCGGAAGGATATTGGTGATTATAAGAAAGACGAAAAAGGGTAGTACGTTTTTCATAATAAGGCATTTTAAACTTCACAGTTCGGAAAAATGCGGCGTAAGGCTAACATTTACCGCTTAACAGAAGCAGGAAAGTTGTCAAAATTTTCCATTTAAACGGAAAACAACCACTTTCCGATGCTAACGCCTATGCGGGGCTGCGTTGCATTACCAAATTAATGTACTTCCCTGAATGCAGCAATACCGGAATGGAGCTCCCCGGACTTGCATGCATCGTCGGACCTTCCTTTACTGCCCAAGGAGAAAAGCCCCGGCCCGGAAGGCTACAATGCCAGGACTTGCCTGGCACATTTTGCACTTGACTTTTGCCATGTATCATCTTAAATTTGGGAGAGATTGTTAGGTATACGGCCTATGATCTTTTAACAGGGTAAAACCCGTTTTTTCAACGGATAGTCTTCTCGATTCACTCTATTTCTCGCCTGATAGGAATGTGCCCTGTCTGCTTCCCCGGATGATTAATTACCCTTGAACTTATTGTCACATACGTTGCGAAAATGGGGGTATTTTCTAACCTGGTAGGCATTACGAGTTTTGCAGGGCAAAAGAGTATATAGCATTTGAAGTCCTGCTATACTGGAACATCTTGATACTACGGAGCCCATACAGCCTCGGTGCTTACCATAAATTGGTGTGGGTTATGAATAAGATCAGCACTTCGATCAGGCATTTCCTGATCCTCACTTTTGTAATCGGATTTGCACTACCGTTTGCTTGCCGCAAAGACAAACAATTTCCTAAGATTTCAGTTGCTCCGGCTTACTGGGATTTTGGTGTAGTGCCTGTAGGTACCGATACTACACAAACTTTTATCATTCGTAATACAGGTGATGCAGATCTGCATATTTCTGCTCCGGTACTTTCGGGTCCGGATGCGGCCGTGTTTACCCTTATTGGAGGCGGAGGGAGTGTTACACTGGCTCCATTAGATACGCAACATATAATAGTGCGCTTCGCACCTGTAAGTTTAGCCGGGGCCCAGGCGGTTTTGGAAATTCATTCCGACGATCCGGACAACAGTTTGGTTTCGATCCAGTTGAGTGGTGGAGGCTCGGCGCCCGGACCCTATTTGGAGGTGGAACCCTCGGAGTTATTTGTAATTCCGGAGGAGGAATTGGCTTTTAATGTTTATCTGGTGGACCAAAGTGGTGCACGAACATTACTGGCCCCGGAACTCCTGCAGGTAAGCGTGGCAAATGCGTCCAGTGAAGTGGTGTTGGAACAGGGGCGCAGACGAATAGACGTTTTTGGCAACGGGGATGTGGGCGCTAATGGCCGGCTCCTGATTTCTTATGGTGGCCTGGAGGTTGAACTTCCGTTTTCCCTGATTTCCTTTACGCAGCAGCAGCTCCAGGTACTGGATTATTGGAATGCCGAACTGGAAGCACAAATTTCAGCCTATAATGATGCAAAAGCGGCTTTTAAAGTGGCAGCCGACTCCTTCCGTCAGGCACACGAGGCATTATACGATAATGCTACCGGTGACGAGTTTCTCCATGAGACTTTTGTGTTTAACACTACCTGGGGATCCCTGCTTCCGGTGGGAAGTGTGTTACAAGGTGCTCCGGTGGCGATCATTCGCTATCCAGGCATACCAATATCGGAAGCGGATGCATTTTTTAAACTTATCGACGGTTCGTCAACCTTTACGTTGGTCGCATCAAATACCGCAATGAGCAGCGGTGGGGTATGTGATGAGTTGCCATGTCCGATTACCCCGGGACCGGAAAGCGGTTGTTTCAAACTGCAGCTCAAGTCCGAAATAACGCTGAATGACCCGCCCGGGATCAATGTTAAGGATATTGTTTTCAAACAGCACGCGCAAGTAGCCGATCAGGCTATTACAGCCTTATCCATGTCGTATATTCACGGACCAACCGGGGAAGAAGCCGGAGTGATCTACATGATACAGCCGCCTTATATCGTGGGCTCGCTTAAATCCGATGGCGGAGAGATCAGTATGGTGGTCAATTGTGACGGGGTTGAATCATGGTTGCCGGTAACTACCAGCCCGGATGTACCAGCGTCCATAACCTGGTCATTCGATTACCCATCCCGTTCCAGGGAAGATTTTACGATGAAACTTTTAAAACGAACGGAAATCCGGATCGGAACTTCCCGCTACACCAACCTGGCGCGTGCAGAAAAAATGGCGCAGCAGGCCCTTGCAAACCTGACCCAACGACAGGCAGAGCTGGCCTTGCGAAAAATTCAGGCAATGGAAGACCTTAAGAACTTCCAGGCCGCTACAGACTCGTTCAGGCAGTTTTGGGCGGATAGGCTCCAGGCAATGTCGGATGACCTGGGTTCCTATGTAAGTACCTTGCATAGCGAGTTAAAGAAGTTACCAGGTATCCCGGATGATGTTAAGGAGAATATTGATGGGGTGAAAGGACAATGGGACAAAGGTCAGGCAACGGCCGACCTGTTTATATTAATGAAGAAAGCCGATGATCCCAACCTGACTTCAAGTGATCGGTTGCTGGCAGTAAAAAAGGCATTTGATATCGGAAGAATACTTGGGCCGGGTGGGCCGATTGTCGACGCAATTGCGCCTTTTTTAAATTTTTATAGCGAAGCCTTGGCCGCAGTAGCTGTTGCAGTTGAAAAAATCGAAGCCTTGCGGAAAGAACAGGTCTTGGCTACCGGCGAGTACGATCTCATAGAGGTCATTGTTGCCGATCCGGATATGCGCAAACGCTGGCAGGATGCTTTCAAGTTGCGGCAACTCATGCAACGGCTGCGCGATCCGTAAAGGATAAAACCCCAAAAACCAGATCAGCATTAAACTGAAGGCCTGTTAGGCTGTTTTTTAAGACGTATGCAATTTTGCGTACTTTATA
>SBHD01000212.1 GCA_006226345.1 Bacteroidota bacterium
CGCCCTCTTCTACGACACTTCCATCCCGCACGTTCATTTTTTCACCAAGACTCAAAACGCTTTGGTATTTTTCTTTTACAGTCATAACATTATAGTGTTTGAGTTTTAAAAAAGTTCAAATGCAAGTTAAGGTTGTTTTAGAGAAAACCGGTCCTTGGAAATGCCTTTAACGGTTATAAATCGCAAGGCTTCCTTTTAACGAAAGGATTAGCAAAAGTCACCTGAAATTTCTGGAAAAAAAGTCTACCACCCGTTCATCTGTGATCACATCCTGCTGCCGGATGGCCTGCCGCAACACGATCCCTTCGAGGGTCCGGCAACGGCTCAGGGCGACATATAGTTGTCCGTGCTCAAAAGCACCGTTGCCAAGATCAATCAATACGCGGTTAAAGGTCTTACCCTGGCTCTTATGAATCGTGATTGCCCAGGCCAGCTTCAGCGGATACTGCCGGAATGAGCCCACCGATTCGGTCTCGATATCACCGGTAGCACCGGATGTATACCGGAGGATCTCCCATTCCTGCGGGGCCACGTCAATGATACGCTTTTTACCATTTGATTCCTCCACCTGAACGGCCACGGCAGTCTTTTTTAATTCCACGACCTGACCGATCGTGCCGTTCACGTATTGTTTTTCCTGGTCGTTCTTGACAAACATCACCTGCGCGCCCGCCTTGAGTTTGAGGGCTGCTTCTGTTGGATAAAGTGTTGGATCAAACTGCCCCTTAACTTCAGCAGTATAGACAAATTCCTCACCAGGTAACTGCTGTAATTCCATCCGGTTAATACGGTCAGCAGTGGCATTACGGGCGCACAGAGTGATATAGCCTTCGGGTGCTGAAAAATCCGGCATCCAGCGCTCATTCAGGTCTTCCAGGTCATCATAGTCCAGTTCATTCACCCGGATCGCTTCCAGCAGCCGGAGGAAATGCCGGGACTCCTGCCGGTACACCTTGCCCAATTCCACCATGTCCAATCCGAAGCCGGATTCCTGGAAAACTTTGGCAGAGAAGAAATAAGGAGATTCGTAATAATCCTGAAAATAAGCTTGTTCGACCGGATCCCGGGTGACTACTGGCGGGAGCTGAAATGGATCACCGAACAATACGACCTGTACTCCGCCAAACGGAAGCAGGTTTTCGCGATTGACTTGCAGAAATCGGTTAATACCGTCCAGTACATCTGCCCGGACCATGGAAATCTCATCGATCACCAAAACCTCCAGGTTGCGGTACAACCGGAGTTTATCCTTGCGGGAAACCCTTTTCCCGGCCTCCTGCAGGGTAATAATGCGGGGAGGAAACCCAAAAAAGGAATGAATTGTTTGCCCCTGCACGTTTAGCGCAGCTACGCCTGTTGGCGCCAGTACGGCTGTTTTCTTCCGGGTTGTCTGCCGGAACAATTGCAATAACGTGCTTTTACCTGTGCCTGCCCGCCCTGTGATGAACATACTTTTCCCTTCTTTCTCCAGTGTGTCCAATACATACCGGAAATCCGGGCTGAGTACGAGCGGGTCTTTATCGAACATCAATTGGGGTGCAGGTTTAAATTTAACCCTTTGAACGGGTGGTCCACTGGCTTTCCCGGGCATCCGGCAGTTTCAGCCGGCGTTTGGCTTCCAGGTGAAGCCGCAAGGCGACCCTGGCTGCTATTGCTGCATGGTCTTCCCGCGTACTGATCATTAATTTTGGAGAGTAATGCAATTTGACAAAGTTGGTGTCAAAATCAGCCGAAACAAAGGCGGGGTGATCCATTACAAAACGACCGAAGGGTAACGTCGTTGCCACCCCTTCCACTTCATATTGGGCGATCGCATCTTTCATAAGTTGAATGGCCTCCGCCCGTGTATTGGCATATACGATAAGTTTGGCCAGGAGCGGGTCATAAAAAATAGGCACTTCCATACCTTCCGAATAACCATCGTCCACCCGGATACCCGGTCCGGTCGGAATGCGGTAACGTTCCAGCCGACCAACTGATGGTAAGAAGTCATTGAGCGGATCTTCTGCACTAACCCGCAGTTCAATGGCATGCCCCCGTATACTGAGATCATCCTGTGTGAAATCCAGCTGTTCTCCACGGGCCACCCGGATCTGCCATTCCACCAGATCCAGACCAGTGATAAATTCAGTCACCGGATGCTCGACCTGCAGCCGGGTGTTCATTTCAAGAAAGTAGAAGTTCTTATTGGCATCGACCAGAAACTCCACTGTGCCAGCCCCGGTATAAGCACAGGCTTCCGCCACCCGTACAGCAGCTTCACCCATTGCCCGACGCATTTCCGGAGAAACGATAGCACAGGGCGCCTCTTCCACCACCTTCTGGTGCCGGCGCTGCACGGAACACTCGCGTTCAAACAGGTACACCACATTTCCATGCGTATCAGCCAACACCTGAACTTCGACATGGCGCGGAGAGGTAACGAATTTCTCGATGAATACCGAACCATCGCCAAATGCTGAGACCGCTTCGGAAATGGCGCGTTCCATTTGTTCCTGCAATTCGGCTTCCCGTTCTACAACCCGCATGCCTTTTCCCCCTCCACCGGCTGCTGCCTTGATCAGGATAGGGTACCCGATCTCCCTGCCAATCGCCTTTGCCTTCTCCGGATCAGTAACGGCTTCGTCAATCCCCGGTACCATCGGAACCTTAAATTTTTTCGCGGCCTCCTTGGCGGACAACTTATTGCCCATCATATCTATACTGGAAGCACTCGGACCAATAAAGGTCATACCGGCATCAGCTACTTTCTGGGCAAAGGCAGCGTTCTCACTTAAGAAGCCATAACCGGGGTGAATGGCATCAGCCCCTCTGGAACGGGCCACCTCAATGATTTTGTCACCTAAAAGATAACTTTTAGCAGATGGTGGCGGACCAATGCAGACCGCTTCGTCAGCAAATCTCACATGCGGTGCATGGCGATCGGCCTCTGAATAAACGGCGACTGTTTTAATACCCATGCGGCGCGCAGATCGCATCACCCGGAGTGCGATTTCCCCCCTGTTGGCGACGAGAATTTTCTTCATACCTAAATTACTATACCACCCGGTCAGGTGTTTTTTTGGATCGTATTATTGAGAAACTGGTTCAGCATTTGCAACAGGTCCCAGGTCCGGATCTGTTGTTTCTTTGTACCGGCCAGAAACCGTACCGGGACAATGCCGCGGATTGCATTGGTTACGAATACCTCATCCGCTGATTCCAGTGTGGCGAAAGTAGCGGGTTTCTCCTGAACAGCCAAACCTTCCATCCTTGCAAGCGCTAGAATTGTTTTACGCATAATGCCCGCCACACAACCTGCCGAGAGCGGAACGGTACAAAGGACCGGGCCTTCCCACCAAAAAACATTACTGGAGGTCGCCTCACAAACCCCATCCGAAGTATTAAGCAGAATGACATCGTCCAGTCCGCGCGACCGGGCCTCCGCTGCAGCAACCACATAACGGGAAGTATTCAGTGTCTTGAACCCGGAATAATGATCAACAGGTAATCGCACTGAATGGCAACAATCCATCGATAAGCCTGGCTGCTCCCAGGCAAACCGGGCATCCGGCAAGGGCAGAGTGGTAATTAAAAACCGTGGGGTATTGTCCTCTGGAAGATAGAGCCCTCCAGGTGCCCGCCAGACAAGCAACCGGACGCGGGCATTGAGTAATTGAAATCGCTGTATTTGCCGTTGAAAAAAGAGGGCATCCCAATCTCCGGGCAGATCAAAGTACATGGCCTCCAGGCCACGCCGCAGCCGGTCCCAATGCTGATCCATCCAGGGGATAAATTGATTAAAGACCCGGATTGTTTCAAACAGACAGTCCTGGTAAAAGGCGGCCCGCTGAATCATTACCAGATCAGCGGGAAGTTCGGTATGCATTTCACCATTAAAATTTACTGCCATGCTTTACATCCCCCTGAACGCGGGTCCGGAACCTTAATCATTTCTTTTTGTAAAATAGCTATCGGCTTCGAATGCCTGGTTTACACCACCCCGGTAAAGTGCATAATTGAATCCGGGTTGCAGGCTGTAGGCACCATGCCGCCCTTTTTTATCCAGCACGACATATCCCACCTGGTTTTGACTTGCCTCCTTTGGGTATTTATGCGCCAGACGTCGAATAGCGATTTCAGCAGCCTTTTGCGGATGCTTCCCCCGGCGCATCTCCTCCACGACATGAAAGGTGCCAAGGGTTTTCAGAACCAGTTCACCAAGTCCGGTAGCAGCAGCGGCACCTACTTCATTGTCGGCAAACATACCTGCACCGATAATCGGACTGTCCCCTACCCGGCCGGGAATCTTGAAAGCCAATCCGCTGGTGGTACAGGCGCCCGCTATCCGCTGCATGGCATCTAAGGCAACAATTCCGATAGTATCGTGCCGTTCGGAGTTGATCACCGGTTTATACTCAGCCTTTTCTTTCCATTTTTCCCAGGCCTTTCTGGCAGTATCAGTCAGCAGGTCCTCTTTGGGGAACCCTTCCCGTAAGGCAAACTGGAGTGCTCCCTCCCCAGACAGGATCACATGCGGAGTGTTTTCCAGCACCCTGCGGGCCACGCTGATCGGATGTTTGATATGCTGCAGATAGGTAACTGAACCTGCATTTCCGAACTCGTCCATAATACACGCATCCAGCGTGACATTTCCATCGCGGTCCGGAAAGCCTCCATACCCGACGCTGCTGTCATTCGGGTTGCCTTCCGGCACACGCGCTCCGGCTTCCACAGCGTCCAATGCACGCCCGCCGCCCGAAAGCACCTTCCAGGCAGCCTCGGTAGCCCCCCGGTTATCCCAGGTTGCAATAACCACCGGAAACTGCCCTTTACCCCCGCCGGGGCCGGAGGGCAAAATAGTTTCCCAGAACTCGAGTGAAGAAGCGGCCAGTGCGCCAAAAAGAGACCGCTGAAGAAAAGATCGTCTAGTGTTCATGTGATTTGAATTAGTATGTTTGTCGGACATTTGGTACGGGTGTCAACAGCATTTATACCATGAAAAATCTGTTTTTTGTAATCGCTACCGTATACAGCCTGGCAGCCTGTCAATCAAAAAAATTACCGGAGGGGTCAGCCCGTTGGGCAAAAATACAAATGAACTTCAGTCAGATTGATTCCAACGGGCTGGCCGGATCAGGGAACGGCAAGGTAGCAGTCAATTATGAATTCTGCATACCTGCGCACAAAAGATATTGGTCGCAGGTTCGTAAAATTGATACTACAGCGATCAGAATGCCGACGGCTACAGGGCGCATCGGCTGCTCTGATGAAGAATGGCTGATCATTGGCTCGACCCATCAACCCGGCTATCTCCAGGTTTTATACCAATTGGCCGGCCTTGCATATATCCGAAAAATTGAAGAGACTTACTGGGAATAACCTCTTGATTACATCTTAGCCTGAAACTTACTATGCAAACACAAACTGCTGCGATCAATATTCGGGTACAGACGCTGGTAGTAGTCGTGTCTTGTGGGCTGTTCATCCTGAAACTACTGGCTTATTACTTCACACAATCCGTTGCCATATTGACAGATGCATTGGAAAGCACGGTAAATGTCGTAACCGGGTTTACCGGACTGTACAGTCTGAAAATTGCTGCCAAACCACGGGATGAGAACCATCCGTACGGACATGGGAAAGTAGAATTGATATCTGCCTCCTTTGAGGGTATCCTTATCCTGGTTGCAGGCCTTATCATTATCTATGAGTCTATTGCCAACCTGCTGCACCCACATGTCTTGCAGTCGCTGGATCTGGGTATTGGATTGGTCATGGCTACCGCCATTGCCAATTATATCCTGGGCTGGTATTGTATTAAGATGGGGAAACGCAATTTCTCCATAGCCCTGAAAGCCAGTGGCAAACACTTGCAGACCGATACCTGGAGCACCTTCGGAATCGTAGCCGGACTGATACTAATCCGCCTGACACAGCTTACATGGATTGACAGTGCAGTGGCCATCTTGTTTGGCATATTCATTATTGTGGAAGGCTACAAGATTATCAGACAGACTGTTTCCGGGATCATGGATGAAGCCGATATTGAACTGCTGAAAGATATGATCCAGGTCCTGAACAAGAACAAATCCTCAAACTGGATCGATCTGCACAACCTGCGCATCATCAAATACGGCGCTATATTACACCTCGACTGTCACCTGACCGTACCCTGGTATTTCAACGTCAACGAAGCACACACCGAAGTGGATAAACTGGACCTGTTGATCCGGCAACATTTTTCCCAATCGCTGGAAATGTTCGTACATACAGACGGATGTGTCCCCCCCGGATCGTGCCGGGTCTGTCCGCTGTCAGATTGCTCCAAGCGCCAAAGTCCGTTTGAAAAACGGCTCGAATGGACCCTGGAAAACATCACCACCAACCAGAAACACTCTGCTGACGAACCCTGACGGGGATATGTTAATGTACCAGTAGGCAAAAATAATTTCACTACCTTCGGGTATCAGTGGTTGCCCGGCAATCCATCTTTTCGGCAGTCCGAACAAATATTATTTTTAAACTCGCGGTTTTTTTTGTCGAACAATCCAGTTTTGACACATTTTTCTGCTAGTATCAAAATAAAATTTGATCAACTCCGGATAAAATAACACTTCGGGCTTCTTTCTGTAAAATTGGCTGCCCTGCCAATTTGCCAAATAATTACATACTATCCATGAACTGCCTCCGTCAATTTTTCTTGCTTGCGGCGGTACACTTTACGTCTCCCGTCCTTTTCGCGCAAAATGATATCCAGGTACTGGGAGACGCAGTGTTCACGCCGGCTGAATTGGCTGAAGGAGCTGCCGCCAGCTATCTCATTCGGTTTCAAAACGTCGGTACGGATACCGCATACCAGGTCATCATACGTGACACACTGGATCCGCGGTTTGACAATCACACACTCAGTGTTGTAGGCTCCAGCCACAATTATCAGTTGGTACGGGACGGCAGCAATATCATCCGTTGGTATTTTGATGATATCGCCCTGCCTGACAGCGCCACAGGCGGCAATAACTCCGTCGGATATATCCTGTTTACGGTCAGGCCCAAACCGTTTCTCGCACCTGGTCAGACAATCCTGAACCGTGCCTGCGCGACATTCAATCAGACTAATACAGTTTGTACTAATGAAGCGATCATTTGGATTGATGTAAATGCAGGCACTAATGACCCGGAAAAAGACTTTGATTTGCAGATCGTGCCCAATCCCAACCACGGCAATTTTGAGGTGCGTTCAACCACCACCAGTAGTAATGATCCTAACCACCCTCCCGCTGAATGGTGGATTACCGATATCAGCGGCAAAGTAGTTTGGGATGGTCATGCCAAGGACATGGCAGCTGCCAGCACGCAGGTTTGGCTGGAACGACCGGCACCCGGTTTGTATCTGCTATGGGTAAAGGACAGCGAAAGGTTAGAGGTCAAGCAGTTTACTGTAATTCGTTAGGGTAGTCTGCTGTCAGGCATCTTCGGCCACTTGTTCTGTTTTAAATGGATGCCTGATCTGCCATTCCTCAACAGGTTTCAGGTAATCGAGCAAGGTCCCGGTGAAATGGTTGGCCAGGTTATTCTGATGCCTCAGGTAACAATATAAGTCTTCCGGTACCGCACCCACTGAACTCTTGATCTCCAAAGCCGTTCGTGCGAAAACCACTTGCTCGCAATCATGCTCAATCCCTATCCGGACAATATCATACAAGATGTTCAGGTACAACTGCCTGTCATGGTTAAGGTCTTTTTCATACCCCAGAAAATGTGCTTCCAGGGTCGAACCATTCTGAATAGTAGTGTAAAATGCGACAAGCCTGCCTTCCAGGTAATACCCGAACATGCGGAAAGCCTTGGGAAACTGGCGTTTTAATGCGGGAAGATAGTGCTCGTTCAGGTCAACCATATTGAACCCTGCATTGTTGGCGATATCCCGGTACAAATTGTAGATACGGGGCAGTTCCTGCTGGATCTCATGCAAGGACAATTCACGCTTTTCCACATCAGCAGCTTTTTTGAAAGCTCGCTTAGCCCTGGTCCGGTATTTGGTGGACATGGCTTCCAGATAAGCATCAAACGTTCGAAATGGCAATTGCAGCACCATATTGGGCTGAATCTCAAATTCTGTAAAGCCCCGGTTAACCAGAAAATGCCCCTGTTCCCGCAAGTCCGGCACTATATCTTTCACCAGGATTACAGGCATACGTATTCCGTCCTTCTCGGCCGCCTTTGCGATAGCATTTAGGGCATCCTCCAGCAGCACTGCAGCAGATTGCCTGCTGATCCGGCTGTAGTCAAACCAATAACCGTGTTCTCCGGTAAGTAGCATGTTGCCACAGATCAGAATATCTGCAGCCATTTTTCCAGCTACCCACCGCTTCAGCCATTTGGATAAGCTGGCAAAAAAGCAGGGATCCTTGGTTTGCAGCGCTTCAGCGTTTATGTTATCATCCCCTTTAAAATACTTGATCTGGCAAAGTGCTATCCCGATCGGATCATCTCCCAGGTAAAACACCAGATATCCAAACCGCATCCCAAGAGGAGGCGTGCTTTCCAGGACAGAAAGGTATTCGCGCTGTAGAAACAGATCATGTTCCGGAGCTACCATGTCCCAGTCCTTTCCGGCTGCTTCAATAGAGCGAAAATAGCTAAACCGGTAAGTGCCTTTGTTCGGATCAGTAAGGATCTTTTGTGCAGATGAGGTGTTCGATAGCATAGCGTTGCGGTGCTGGGGTAAGGTCTATGGCAAAGAAAAACAGGATGCCGGACAAATAGTTGCCTGCATTCGACAAATAGTGGTTTTTTAACGGCGGCACTCCGCATCTTTCTAATAAAACCCACGTATTGCTACAATACTTCCAGTGCCTGTTCCAGATCCTCCCAAAGCCAATCCGGGTTTTCCAATCCGATATAAAACCGGCAAAACGTCCAGGGTACCTGCGGCGGTTCTTTTCCCGGAATATCGTAAAAGCCGACAGTCGGCATGATCAGGGACTCGTGTCCGCCCCAGGACACCGCCATCAAAAAACGCTTCAGACGATGCACAAAACGTTCCATTTGATCTTTTGTGCCGGTTTTGAATTGAACAGAAAACAAACCACCGCATCCGCGCATTTGAGCCTTGGCCAGGTCTGCCTGAGGGAAACTGTGGTGAAAGGGATACCAGATGCGCTCTACCTTTGGATGGCGTTCCAGCCGTTCGATCAACACTTGGGCGCTGGTATCGCTGCGCTCCATACGCAGCGGCAGCGTACGTAATCCACGTATAACCAATGCCGCGTCATGTGGCCCCAGTATCCCGCCCAATGTCATCAACTCAGACTCAAAAAGTTGTTTAACCATGGCACGGCTGGCACAAAGCACACCGACCACCACATCCGAATGCCCGTTGATATACTTGGTGCCGGAGTGGACCACTATATCAATTCCAAATGCAGCAGGATTCTGAAAATAAGGAGAACTGTACGAGTTATCAATTAT
>SBHD01000129.1 GCA_006226345.1 Bacteroidota bacterium
CAATAATAGCCACGATCTACCCTTCCGCCACTTTTCCAATTTCAAATTTTTCTTTTCAAATTGGATATTAAAGGAAGTTCCCGGGATTTGAAATTTGAAAAGAAAAATTTGAAATTGGAAAAGGGTACAACTGATCGGGGTGGATAGTGTGTGTGGTCAATGCACCAACAATCTTCCTACCCATCTGCTACCATCTTTTCGCCGCACCTCAATCCAGTACACACCCGGTGCATCCGGCGCAGTCCAATCAGATTCCTGCGCACCAGGCGGCACCTGCTGCCGGTGGACCAGGCGTCCATGCACATCCAGCACCCGGACCTGCTCCACCGCGCCGTTGAGGCCGCTTAGCCGGACCGGCTGCCTGCGTTGAGCCGGGTTAGGCGCCAGCACGAACGCGCCGCCGTCCGGGCCCGGGTCGGTACTGATGACAAAGTCCACTGTAGCGACGAACAGGGCAAAACAGCCGCAGGAATCGGTGAGCGTAGTCGTGTAACTGCCCGGCAGCAGGTCGGTCTGCTGTGGGCCGGTCCATTGGTATACGCCCGTGCAACCCAGCACACTGTCGATCTGGATGGCGCCGTCTGGCGTCTGCGGGCCCGTGGCGTGCGTCACGGTGTAATAGACCTCCACCGGTGTGGCTTCCGGCACGATGACCGTATCGGAGGCTACACAGCCCAGGTCGTCCGTGACTGCAACCAGGTAGGCGCCGGCCGGCACCCCGAACAGGAAACTACCGGTACTGCCATCGTCCCACAGGATCTGGTAGGGCGTGGTGCCGCCGCTGATATTGATCCCGGCTACCCCGGTGGACTGGCCGAAACAAACCGGTGGCGCTACGTTTGCCGACAGGTGCATGGCAGGCAAATGCGGGATGGTCACTGTATCGGAAGCCGAATGGCCGGCCGCATCGATAAAGGAAAAAATATAGGTGCCCGGAGCCAGGCTGTCAGTGCGCGTGCCGAAGTTGCCGCCAGACGCCCAGGCAATGAATACCGGGGCACAGATAGAGCCACCGAACTCAACGGCGCCATCGGAGGACTCCGGGCACGAAGCCGGCGTAATACTGGTCGGTACAAAACCAAGGGCATGCTCCCAGGGACCGAGATCGACCGTACCGGCGAGTATGCGCGGCTGCCCGTCAAGGTCGGTGGCCAGTCCTGTGGCCAGGGCATTATCGCCGGCATTGATGGCCGGGGAGCAGGGACTTTGGTGGTAGTCGTCCTGGTCCGGGTCAGCGAAGAACGGGTAGGGGTTGATATTGTACAGCGTAGCCGCGTTGCTGACGGCCTTGGCGCCGAAGTGTGTGCTGTCGGGCCGGTTGATCATGCAGTTGCGGATGCGCATCGGCTGCGTGCCCTGGTGCAACGGGGTGGCGCCGGGGCCCAGGCTCAGGATGCTGTTATCGAGCCGGACCGTGTCGGCCTGCCCGGTGAGGAACAATTCCCCGGGACCGTTGAGGTGAAACAGGCAATGCCGGAAGCCCAGTCCGTCCAGCGGCCCGAGCAGGGTGCCGCCGAATACGCTGCCGGGGTTGGCCGTGTTGCGCACAAATACACACTGGTCGAAGGAAGCCGGGCACTGCGAACCGCTGCTGTGCAGCACGTTTACGCAGCCGCCTTCGGTAGCGGTATTATCGATAAACGTGCAGTTGGCGAACTGCAGGGACGTGACCGAGGCAATGGTGTACAGGTCTACAGCGCCGCCCACCAGGTTGTTTCCGGTAGTGTAGTTGCCGGTAAACGAGCAGTCTTCAAAGCGGATCCCGTGGCTGAGGTTGTCGCCAAACAGGCTGACCGCGCCGCCGACCCCGACAAACACTGAGTTGCGGTCGAACCGGGTCCGGGTCACGACAATGTTCTGGTGGTGCTCGGTATAGATGGCGCCGCCGGCTGCGCGGCCGAAGTTTTGGTTAAACGTGCTGCGGTCGATCAGCAGCGGCTCGGGCTGTAGTCCGTAGTTCTCCACGGCGATGGCCCCGCCTTTGAAATCGGCCCGGTTTTGTTCGAAGCGGCAGTTTTCAATGCGCACGGTGGCTTTTCCGTTGTCGCGCCCGTTGGCGTAAATAGCGCCGAAGTGATCGGCGCGGTTGTGCCGGACGGTGCAGTTGGCGAGGGTCAGGTAGGCGAATTTGCCGGAACCCTGGGCATCGAGGTAGATGGCGCTGCCGGAATGCCCGCGCTGGTGGGCAAAGACGTTGACGTTGTCGGGGTTGCCGGCGTTTCCGCGTTCGAGGATGAGCCCGTCGAGGCGGGTGCTCATGCCCGTCTGAGCGGCGTATACGATGGAATAGGCATTGTCCGTGGAGTCGAGCGGGGCGCCGATATCACCGGACAACACAGTGGGGTAGGCTTCCCAGTCGCGCTGCCCGAGTTCGGTTTCCGTGCCGGAAAAACCGCCGAACAGGCGCACCCCGTTCTTCAGCGTGAACACGGCCATGCGGCTGGTGGCGCCGGGCGGGAAATAAAAGCCCTGGGCGATCCAGATCGAATCGCCGAACTGGGCGGCGTCGATGGCGTCCTGCAGGTACGGGGTGGCGGTGGCCCAGCTGGCCCCGTCGGCCCCGAAAGGCGAGGCGTTGGCGCGGACATACCAGCGGGTGGGCGTTTGAGCGGACAGGACAAGCGGGAACAATGCCGATAAGAGCAGCGCGAAGGTCGGGTTCATATGCGGAGGTGTTGAGCGATTAGGTTGGTGGATCAGGTCTGTAAAGTACGGTGTTTTGGTGGTATTGGGGATGGAAGGCGGGTTTTGTGAGGTGGGGGACGGTCAGTATCCTTTCTGGATAGAATGACTGCACCACTGCCCAGGCTTTTCCGCACAAGGTTTCCTTTCTTCCGCCACACAGGTGCAGCCTTTGATCCCGCGGTTGTCGGGCAGGAGCAGGAGCCGGCAGCAGTCACAATCCTGTGCCTGGCAGATATGCCGCACATCTTCCAGGAAGATCCATTGTCCGGGGTGTCCGGTGTCGCGTTGGAACACCACGCCGACAGGTACGCGCACGCTGTCCTGCCCGAAACCGGTGCCGGTCAGCACGCCGGTGACGTAATCCGGGGAAAAAGCCATGCGTACATCTGGAAACCCGCTTACATCGCGGCGGCCGAAGCCGCGGGCTACCTGGCTCAGGTAGGCGCGCGGAAGGTTGAGGTCTACCACGCCCCAGTTGTCCTTTTCCCGGACGAACCGGATCGAGCTGGGCATGCCGGTGTCCTGGAGTCCGATGACGACGATCTCCGTGGGTGTCGTGTTATCTGGTAGAGCCAGGTGGGTGGTGCAGCCGGTGAGCAGGGCGAGGATGAAGTAGCCGGAAAGCGCACCGCTATAGCGGGCGATATTGGATAAAAAGGGTCGCATAGGATGGTGTTTGAATAACAAAAATACGGAATTACAGCCTGAAAAGAAATGCGGCGGTGTTTCATCGCGATTTCAGTTGGTTGTGATTTAAATAGTTGTAAATCAAAAACTTGCGTTTGTCTTAAGTTTAAAAAAATATATTCATATCTGATTGGAAACGCCGGAAGGACGGGAATATCGGGCTAATATTATGACGGGCTGCCGCACCCTGGGTGCCGGCTCCTGGCAGTTATCTTTTATCCTGTTCACCAAGTTCTTTCAATATGACCCGATCTATCCTCTTTCTGTTTTTGCTGCATGCGGCCTCTTCCGGTTCGGCCCAGTATCTGGAAACGTTTACCGGCCAGGAAGGTAAAGGCCTGGTCCGGGCGATCTGCCCGGCCGGAACGACCGATCTCAGTGCCTGCGGGTGCACGTGCGCCGCCAATAGCGCCGATAACACCACTACCTGTCCGGTTGTCCCTCCGGACCTGACCGGAGTGGACTGGAGTCTGGAGGCCACCTCCTTTTTTACGGACAACACCGGTCTTGGTTTTGAATATTCCAGTCCGGATGATTTCGGCGTGGTGGGCGGCCGGATGCAGGTGAATGACCCCGACCTGGAAATATGCTGGGTGGGGCCGGACCTGAACATCGCCGCTGCCGGTGCGGTTTCGGTATCCATCGATGTCAACCAGACCGGTGGCCTGGAAGCCAGCGATTATATTAAAGCGGAATACCGGCTCGACAACGGGGACTTCGTCGGGTTTGGTTACCGGTCCGGCAATTTCAGTGTACCTACCACTCTACAGGTTGCCGGTCTGACCGGAAACACCCTGGCCATCCGGGTGTGCGCCGTGACCAGCAGCGCTGTGGAGTTTATTTATTTCGACAATATCAGCGTCCCGCAGCCGGGGGTGACCCTTGCATCCAATACGCCGCAGCTGAGCGTATCGGTATCAGACGTGCTGTGCAGCGGCAGCAGCAACGGCAGTGTCCTGGATCTTCATGTTACGAACGGCGCTCCGCCCTATTCCTTTTCCTGGTCGAATGCATCGACAACGGAAGACCTGTACGATATCCCGGCAGGTGCCTACACGGTGACGGTAACCGATATGGCCGGCGTAACGGCCACGCTTTCGGCTACCGTCAATGAGCCGCCGGAATTGTCCTTAAGTGTTGTGACGACCGATGTGTTGTGCAGTGGCGGCAATACCGGCGCAGTTGATCTGCATGTAACCGGCGGCACCGCGGACTATACCTATGCCTGGTCAAGCGGCGCGCAGGACGAAGACCTGGACGATCTTGTCGCGGGTACGTACACGGTGGTCGTAACGGATCAGCACGGCTGCACGGCAGGTACGTCTGCCACTCTGAGCGAGCCGCCTCCGCTGCTGGTGGATGCCGGCGCGTGCCGGTTCGCCTACCTCGGATACGGGAGTACATGCACCGTGCTTACGGCATCGGCCTCCGGCGGCAGTGGCGGTTATGCCTTTGTCTGGGACCCGGGCGGGCATTCCGGGGCGTCTGTAGAGGTGTGCCCGGAAGTTACCACCAACTACATGGTAGCGGCGACCGATGCAAATGGCTGTACAGCCACGGATGCCGCTTTGGTGGAGATCGTCGATGTGCGTTGTGGTCCTCCCGGCAGCCAGAAGGTCGCGGTTTGCCATAAAGAAGAGCACGAGATCTGTATCGATGCCGGCTCCGTGCCGGATCACCTTGCGCACGGCGATCACCTGGGGAGTTGTGGCCCGGTTCCGTGCGCAGGATACGGCCAGGGGTTTTATGCCGGAGGAGCGGTGCCTCCCCTGGCTCCGGACCACGCTATGGATACCCGTCTGCGCCTGTATCCCAACCCGGCCAGCACCTTCGTACAGGTACACTGGCTTTCCCGGCAGGCCAGAACAGTCCGGCTTGAGGTATTGGATTATGCAGGTCGTTTGCTTGAAACCCTGCCGGTGGACGCTTATGTCGGTGTGAACATCATTACCATAGAAACCACCGGGTTCAGGAACGGCATTTATTGGCTGCGCCTGGAGGACGGAGAGAACAGTGGAACCGGTCGTTTTGTGGTGTTGCGGAATTAGGGGTGGGTTTTGGTATGTGGGCTAATGGTTTGTATGATAGGTAAATTCAGAACCCGGGTGCGACAGATTTTTCACCGCGGAGACGCGAAGACGCAGAGAAATAACCGCTGCGTTCTGGCGTCTCCACGGTATAAGAAATAAAATGACTATCCGCATATTGTACACCAGAGCACATTCCCGTAGGGAATTCCTGTTTATAGCATACAAGGAACAATCTCGTATGGAACCCCGTCAGGGGTTTCCTGGTCCATTGCCTGAACTTTACCCAAGGCAACCCCTGACGGGGTTAAGTAACAGGGGATATCTTCAGTCTATAAACAGGAATTCCCTAACGGGAATATTCTTAAATTGCTTAGGGTACAGTGTGCGGATAGTCATTTTATATTTTTAACTCCGTCAGGGGTTTCCTTCTCTTTTATCCTGAATCGTATTAACACAACATACCAGACCATGGCAAACACCTATGCACAAATGCATGCCCATTGTGTTTGGTCGGTGAAACACCGAGCCCCCCTCCTTCCAGCCGAGCACCGGGAAGAAATCCATCGATATATTACAGAGGTCGTCAAACGCCGCGGTCAAAAATTGATCGCCATATTTTGTATGCCCAACCATGTACACATGCTGATTGGCTTTCGCCCGAATATAGCCGTATCAGACGTGGTACGGGACGTAAAACGTGAATCATCAGCGTTCATTTCCGGTAAAAAATGGACACCGTTCAAATTTGAATGGCAGGAAGGATTCGGCTGTTTTACCTGTTCGCATGCTGATTTGGATAATATTTGCCGTTACATTTTCAATCAGGAAGAACATCATAAAGGCCGCACTTTTGAAGAAGAATACCGGTTGTTTATGAAAAAATACGAGGCCGATTTTGAGGAAAAATATTTATTTGATTAAATGGATTAGGCAATCCCTGCGGGGTTACATAACTAAAAATCATCTGGTTGCTAAAAACAGGAATACCCTTCGGGAATATTCGCTGCATGCCTTTGGGGTACATTCCCGTAGGGAATCCCTGTTTATAGCATACAAGAAACAAGCCCATATGGAACCCCGTGAGGGGTTTCCTGGCCATTTCTACTGTACTTATCCCAAGGCAACCCCTGACGGGGATAAATAACAGGGGATATCTTCAGCCTAAAAACAGGAATTCCCTCCGGGAATATTCTTATGCTGCTTGGGGGACAGAATGCGGATAGTCATTATAAATTATTCACCGCGAAGACGCAAAGAATTAACTGGCGTCTCCGCGGTGAAAAATAAAATACGGCGGATCGTTTAATGCCTTGCCACGCTCTTAGCGTGTTCCCATTTGACAAGCCTGATATAGATTACCAGGATATAATTCTGGGATTTTTGTAATCCTGTGCGCAACAGTAACCCTGTTAGGGTAAATAGGGGGATTATTTTGCCCTGGCAGCTAATTCCTCCTGACAAAATTTGGCACGTTTATGGTTAATCTGTAAATTGGAGCCGAATCCAATTTCAGGTGGAGGATTTTCCCTCTTCAATACTCCGCCTCCCTACCCACCCCCTTGGCAAGATTAGTGGCTACTCCCTGTCCTATACAGAGACTGGGAATTAATTCATTTTATACATAATGCCTTGCCTTTCAAATAAATGAGAGTAATCAATTCAGCGTTTTCCGATCAATATTGCATGCTTCATAAAGAGGTCTGTAAAAGTGCTTGTCCGGAAATATAGCTCTCGGATACGAAGGGCTGGCTTCGTTTTTCTCACGTGCAAATCCGATCAATTCTTAATCGTAGGTACCTAAATCAAACCACTTTATTATGACACTAATCGCTAGACTCTTCGTTGTTTTACTGGTCGTCAGTATCACATTCACACCATCCCACGCTCAACATGCAGATTACCCAATAGCCAAAAAGGTACAGCAACATGCTGCCAGGTTTAGTACGGTCAAAAAAACTGCATTTTTGCAACAGCTGCCCGTCCAAATACCGAATAAGGCAGCTGTGGCCAATGAGGTGGCCGACGGGGTTTTCTTTACCCTGCAAAGCGATGCTGTTCAGGCATTGCTGAACGCGCCCGAAGACCTGCTCCGTTTCAGCATCCCAATGGAAGGAGGAGCGGCTTTGGACCTGCAGCTGTTTAAAGCGAAAGTATTCACCGATGAATTCAAGGTTTATGCCGCTTCCAATCGCAATGAACCTTATCCTTACACACCGGGACTGTATTACTGGGGGATTGTAAACGGTGATGAACATTCACTCGCCGCGATCACCGTTCACGAGGGTGAGATCAAAGGCCTGCTCAACTACGGGGGGCATGTGTACAACCTCGGCAAGCTGAACAACGATCCCAACGGGATCCACATTTTGTACAAGGAAGCAGACCTTAAGTTGTCCAGCAGCTTATCCTGCGATATTGATGATAAACTGCATTACATCGGGAATGAAGTAGACGGGTTTGGCCCGGCAATGGAAGTCTCGAACTGTGTGCGGATGTACGTAGAAGTCGATTACGATATTTTTGTCGGAAAGGGTGGTGTCTCCCAGGCATCCGATTATGTAAGCGATGTATTTGCCCAGGTGGCTATTCTGTATGCCAATGAAACCATAGACTTTACCGTAAATGAAATTTTGGTTTGGGATGTAGTGGATCCGTATACCGGGCCTTCAACGAGTGACTATCTTTATCAATTCCGGGATAATTTGAATGGAAATTACAACGGGGATCTGGCGCATTTGGTCGGGTACAACGGCAGTGGCGGTATTGCCTACGTAGATGTACTGTGCAACAGCTTTTATGGTGTTGGCTACAGCGATATAAATGCCACTTTTAACAATGTGCCGACCTATAGCTGGACGATCGAAGTGGTGACGCATGAAATTGGTCACAACCTTGGCTCCCGGCACACCCACGATTGTGTCTGGAATGGAAATAACACCGCCATAGATGGTTGTGGCCCTGCTGCTGGTTATGGCAATAGCTGCGGGGGTGGCCCGATTCCCAATAAAGGAACGATCATGAGCTATTGCCACCTGATCGGTGGTGTGGGCATTGATTTTAACCTTGGTTTTGGTCCGCAACCTGGTGATCTTATCCGAACCGAAGTGGCCAATGCTTCCTGCCTTTCCCCATGTGCTACCGATGACGATGCGGGCATTGCCAATATCAGCACGCCTTCTGGCACGATATGCGACAATTCTGTAAGCCCGGTGGTAGAGTTGTTTAATTACGGTAGTAATGCACTTACATCGGTAACTATCGAATATCAGCTAGACGGCGGGTCGGTCAATTCCTACAGCTGGACCGGCAACCTGGGCAGCAACAGCGGTACCAATGTGACCTTACCTGCGATCACCTACGCTTTGGGAAGCCATACTTTTTCGGCGAACACCTTAAACCCGAATGGCGTTCAAGACTCCAATACGTCCAATGACGGCAGCAACTCCGGTTTCAGTTATCAGAACACGCAAACCTATTATGCCGACAATGATGGTGATGGTTTTGGAGATTTCAATATTTCGGTCGTGGATTGCGTGCAACCATCCGGCTATGTTTTGAACAGTACAGACTGTGATGACACCAATCCCAATGTAAACCCGGGTGCTCCTGAAATATGTGGCGATGGTATCGACAACGACTGTGATGGCGTTAGCGTTGGAACAGCAGAAACAACATCTTTCCCAACCAACCCGCTTACCTATAGTGGAGGGAACAGCTCGACCACTTCGGTTTCGTTCGTATCCGGAGACACCGACCCGTCTTTCACCATTTCCAATCTGAGTGCCGTAACGAATGGTAACCCATCCAGCAGGTATATTGATCGGGCGACGGTCCGGTATGTGAACGGGGCCGGCCAGCCCATTACGCACGGCGTGTACACCGGGGACCAGGCCAGCTCGGTCAACGTGACTATTCTGTCTGAGGTGCAATCGGTTACGGTCGAGCTGGATAATGGCTATAATAGCAACTATAACGGCACCCTTTCGATCGA
>SBHD01000224.1 GCA_006226345.1 Bacteroidota bacterium
CAAATAATTATTACCCATTATTTTTTCAAGAACGCTGTGGTATGGAAAAAGCACGCCTGTGGCAAACACTGTCCACGCTGTCGGCATTGGAACGCAAACACCTGGAACAATGGCTGTGCTCACCCTTCTTTTGCCGGCAGGAGCCCCCACTCCGCCTGTACCGGTTCCTGAAACGTTGCCTGGAGCAGGGTCGAATTCCGGACCAAACACAGGCCTATCAGACGGTATTCGGAGCCGACAAGCCCTTTCGTGCTCAGGCTCTGCGCCAGATCATGTCGGCCCTGATGACTCAGGTAGAGCATTTTCTGGTATACCAGCAAAAGTTCGAACAAACGGCGGATTACGGGGTCTGCCTGGCGGGTGCTTACCGGAAGCGGGGACTAGCCAAGCATTTCAGGCAGAGCCTGCAGGCAGCCCGAACCGACTGGGCCCGTCAGCCATACCGGCATGCCGAGTATTTTGACGCGCAGGCAGCCATAGAGTATGAGCAATATCAACAACTCAGTGCCAGCCGGCGAACCGAAGCATTGAATTGGCAGGAGCTGGCTGATCAGACCGACCTGGCTTATATCTCCCGTAAACTCCGCCAGGCATGCTTTGGACTGAGCCATCAAACTGTTTATAATACAGATTATCAGTTTGGCATGCTCGATGCCGTACTGGAGTATGTCCGGCATTCACCTGAATTACGGGAAATTCCAGCTATCGGCCTGTACTATTTCTGCTACCTGTTCCTTACCGAACCGGAAGGGCGGGCAGAGGTATATTTTACCCGGTTTAAAACCCAGTTACTCGCCCAGGCAGACCCGCTGCCCCTGGAGGAACAGCGCAACCTTTACCTGCTTGCGATCAACTTCTGCATCCGAAAAATAAATCAGCTGGAACAAGCGTATTTCCGGGAAGCACTGGACCTGTACCAATACGCACTTAAAGCTGAATTGCTGCTTGAAAACGGACGGCTTTCGGCATTTGCATATAACAATATCGTAGCTATTGCCCTGAAAGTTAACGAGACGGACTGGGCTGAAACGTTCATCCATTCTTACGCCCCTTTCCTGGAAAAGAAAAAACGGGAATCTTCACTGCACCTAAACCTGGCACGGGTGGAATACAGCCGTGGTCTGTACCGGTCGGCCCTGCTTCATTTGCAGGAAGCCGACTATAAAGACCTGATCAACAACCTTATAGCCAAAACATTACAGCTAAAGATCTACTATGAAACCGAGGAGTTCGATGCGCTCGATGCCCATCTGCAAAGCATGCAAACCTACATCCGCCGGCTACGGGTTATCGGATACCATAAGACCAACTACAAGAACATTGTGCGGTACGCCCGCCGGTTGATGCAACTGAACCCAGCCAACCGGCAGGCTGCGGCGAGTCTCCGGAATCAGATCGAGACAGAGCCGGTTCTTACCGAAAAAGAATGGTTCCTGGCTATGCTTTCCGAAGAAGGTGGACAAAGGCAGGCCCCCATCCCGAAGTAGCCGCTCTTATTCAGCCTCTTCACCTTTTCAAGTATGATTAATTTATACCGCGGAGACGCTGGAAGTTAAACTTCGCGTTCAGCGTCTCTGCGATAAAAAATAACCAGGGAGCATTATAGGACATGCGCAATTCCCCTCCGACGCTGCTAATGTGCCAGAGTCTGTGCCGGAAGGGTTTGAGGGGTGCCGTTCACCGGTGCATACCGCACTTTCAGTCCGGCTGCTCCCCCACTGTTGAAATAATACAGTTGGAGTTGATGCCATCCCTGTTGCAGATAAGCATAACCGGTTTTCTCTTCCATCCCGTGATCGCCGTCGTTATTGACGACCACCTGCCCGTCCAGCTCCAGCCGGCTGCCATCATCAGACTCCAGGAAAAACTGGTATCCAAGTGTCTGCGGTATATAGATATACCCTTTCCAGGTCATCCCGCATTTATCCAGGTTACACAAGGGATCCAGCGCAATGGATGAAACGACTTCCTTCTTTTGGACGGAACCGTACCGCAGATTATCGATGGTATACTTGTCGGTTTGGACCAGCTCCATATTCAGGCCGGGCTGCGGTTGTCGGTACATCGACAAACTCGGCAGCAGGTTATAAACCGTGACCGCAGCAGAGTCTTCCTTACTGGCCAGCAATCCGGGTTTGAACGCCCGGGCCCGCACTACACGGGCGGCACTGAGTGTAGAGGATTGCACATACGCCGGCGACTTTTCCGTCGGGGGTGTACCATCCGTTGAGTACCGGATCACTGCACCCTCCGTCGGGCAAGACATGGCAATGATCGGACGCATAGTCTGCGGATCGTAGTTGACTTGAATATCCGGCTTAGCCACATATGCGCCAAAATTGGCGATCCGAACCGAAAAGGCATGTGTGGACTGGAAAGCCCCAGCATCATACACTGGCAGGTAGACTATTGTATTGCGGCCAACCACTTCCGCACGCAGGCGCTGGTTGGTGGCCAGCATCGTGATGACAGCGTTGGCCGGTAATTGAACATCTTTCAGAATCAGGCGGTTGTCAGCCGGATATTTGGGAAATATGGCATACAGGTTATTCTGCTTCGGGTTGTACGTATAAAATACTTCCTTAACGGCATAACCCGGGTCCGGATCTATGGTTTGCTTCAGTAAAAGATCGCCGCCGGTCTTCCAGCCATCCACCAGCTCGGTTTTGTAGTCGCGCTTTCCGTCACTCCATTGGGTTGGTATACGCCAGCGACGGGTTTCGTAAATAGCCTCGCTATTATTGGACATCCACTTGCCAATTTCCAGTAACCGCTCCTGCATAATGGGTGGGATTTTACCATGCCCGTCCGGACCGATATCCAACAGGAAATTACCACCCCGGGATACCTTATCGATGAGATGCAGGATCAGCGTTTGTGCGGAATTGTAGTCTGCTGCATCCTCGGCACGGTTGTACCCATACGAGAAGCCCATTCCACGGCTCTCTTCCCATGGATGATCCTCAAAATCCAGGTCTGGCTGATATTCTGGAGTATATACACCGCCGTGTTTAAATCGCACCCCACTACCCCACCGGTCGTTGATAACTACCCGATCACGTACAGCACTTTGATTAAACAACCAGGCCAGGAATTGTGGAGATTGCCAGGTTTCGGGGGAGGCATCCCAGTCGCCATCGGCCCAAACAACCCAGGGTTGGTAGCGATTTACCAGATCATACAGCTGAGGCATGGCATGGTCGCTGGCATACCGCTGGTGGTCAAACCGCCAAAGGGGATTAAACCACTCATAAAGTGAAAAATAAAGCCCAGGCTTGATACTGGTTTTGGAAAGTGCTGTAAAAAGTTCATGAACAAGGTCGCGTTTGGGGCCCGTACTGACCGCATTCCAGGCAAATCCCCAGGTTTTATCGGCCTGCTGACTTGGCCAAAGGCAAAATCCGTCATGGTGCTTGGAAGTCAGCACCACATACCGGGCTCCGGCTTTTTCAAACAAACGAGCCCACTCGTCCGGTTCAAAAAGTTCGGCATGAAAGTCGGAGGCGAGGTCGTAATAACTCCTGTCGCCATAGTTTTTGATATGATAATCCCGCACCTTGCCATCGTGCGAGTTATTTTCCAGGGAGTGCTGATACCATTCAGCATAATTCCCTTTAACCGTATAACCAGGAACCGAATAGACCCCCCAATGAATAAAAATGCCAAACTTGGCATCCTGCCACCAGTCAGGTGTCGGGCGGGTGTCGAGCGACGACCAGTCAGGTAAATAGTTCTGGGTATATACCCGGGCAGAAAACAACAGCACGAAGAGGAATATAAGTGTTGGGCGCATGGTGATCAGTTTAGTTTAAAATCGGTAAAGGAAGGGGGGTACTAAGCCTGAAGGCAGGCCGGTACGATAAAAAATATCGCCTTCCGGACAAAAGTAACAACGTAAGCCCGGGCTTAATAAAAAAATTACACCCTTCTACTTGTAGATACAAAAGTATTGGCCTACGTTTGTAACGTATCAGTACATTAGTACGCATAACACCAAACTTCCTGAGTTCCAATCCCCGGATCAATCCAAACGTACTAGTGTAAGCTGACCAGAACAAAAAACGACACCGAGGGGGGAGTTCCTGTCACAGGAACTCCCCTTTTTTATTTATGTCCAGTATTTTAACTCCGGAATCCAGCCCGGCTGGCCAACAAAACATTAATTGTGTTTATTTTTTTTATTTAAAACACAATTTGTTTTTATTTCATATCTTTGAGCCACCACAACTATTATTCAACTGATCAAATTTAAGCTATGACAACACAAGAGGTGGCAAAACGGCTGGCAGTGCTTTGCCGGCAGGGACAGTATGAACAAGCACAACAAGAGTTGTATGCTCCGGATGCTTTAAGCCTGGAGCCTGCACACTCGAATGCGCCTGAAACCAAAGGATTGGATGCTATACGTAAAAAGGGCGAAATGTTCCAGTCCAGCATCCGTGAAGTCCACAGCGGTTATGTTTCAGAACCCATGGTTGCCGGTAATTTCATCACCCTAACCATGGGCATGGATATTACCATGCAGGACGGAAACCGGATGAGCATGGACGAAGTGGCCGTCTACGAAGTAAAAGACGGCAAAGTGGTCAGGGAGCAGTTCTTCTTCTGACCCGTTCCTCCCCTGTTTATCGCCCGACATTGCCTGTGCAGATGTGTTTGAGGTCAACTGTGCATCCTTAAGTATGCGCTGTGCCGGGTTTGCAGTACCTTCGGGTGCGGCAAACGAAACATATCTGCCGGGCAGTCTTCGTTATTATGCATTACTTTCTGCTCTACAAGCCTTATGGAATGTTGTCCCAGTTTACGCCGGAAACGCCCGGGCAACGCACACTGGCAGATCTGGGATTTCCCTTTCCCAAAACCGTTTACCCCATCGGGCGCCTGGATGCAGACAGTGAAGGCCTCCTCCTGCTTACTGACGACCCTTCCTTGAACACCCTCTTATTATCTCCCGAACGGAAACAGGCCAAGACCTACTGGGTTCAGGTTGAAGGGATTCCCACTCCTGACGCAGTGGCCCGGCTCCGGAGTGGCGTAGATATCCGGATAAAAGGGAAAGCCCACAGAACCCTGCCGGCCGAGGTACAACTACTGCCCGGGGCGCCTGACCTTCCGGAACGGCACCCGCCCGTACGGTACCGCAAAACAGTCCCGGATTGCTGGCTGGAGATCACCATAACAGAGGGAAAGAACCGGCAGATCCGCCGGATGTGTGCCGCTGTCGGATTTCCGGTATTGCGCCTGGTGCGTATCCGGCTTGGAAAAACGGAGTTGCAATCCCTTCAACCCGGAGAAGTACGGCCCGTAACCAAAGCCGAACTCCTGGGAACAGAATAAGCTGAACCGGCTGCAGGAAAACCGGTGTACCAAAAACATATCCAGTTCCTTTCTGGCTGATCAACCTTCTCCCAGGAGAACCCGGATCTTTGAAACCAGCCAGGTGCGTTCGAATAATTCAGGCGCGTCCTTTGCCTGTTGTAACAGATTATGCAAGACCTCTTTTTTCTGGTTTGGTCGGCTAACCCAATTGTACAACCGGCGGGCAAACCGCACAAAATTCCGAAGGCTGTCTACCTTGTCTGAAGACATATTCTTTTCCCGGTGGACCGCTACCTTCAGGGCATTGAGTGAACTATCCACCAATTCGTAGTCATCTTCACCTGTTTCAAAAAAAATCTTGATCTCCAGGGTTTTAGATACGTATTTAAACAGATAGTCCCGGAAGTTCAGCTGAACGATAAGGGCCCTTGATTCATCAAATCGTTCCTGATAAAAATAGTAAAAAGCAAGTCCAAACCTGTAATATTCCTCTGAAGGATGCCCGCCACTGATCGAATGCCGGTGCTGCCTCAGAAAGTCTTCTACAAATCCAAATTGTTTACGAATGAGCGCAGTCTTGAGCACGCTCAGAAATTCATTCGCCTGTATTAGTTGATTCGAATTTCGGTACTGTGTCAGATACAGGTCTTCAAAAATTTCAAAGAGTTTTTCCTTGTATTTCGGTATGGAATACTTCCGAACACAAAAGTTATATGCGATTCGTTTAAAGTCATTGATATATCCCCAGGAAAGATCTTTTTCATGCTTTGCCAAAAGTGTAATGAAGGTTTCAAACGCCTGCTCGGCTGCCTCATTTTCATGGTGTAAGGCCAGTATGGCCTGACGATACAATTGCAGGAGCGGCTGGTCATACTCCGGCTTCGCAAACCACCTGTCCAGTTCCTGAAGGCAGGCCTCCTGCTCACCGGGTGCGAATACCGGAGCAAGCCGGTGCTGATTGAACAACGACATGAGGATTGACAACCTTTTGACCAGGTAAAACTGGTCTATTGCCTGAAGGGATTCCCGGAGATTAAATTCACCCCTGAAGTCTGTTTGCATGCCCAAAAACTGGGACTTGGCATCTTCCGCGACCCAGGCCTGCCAATAATCTTCATCATCCATGGAATTATTTTCCAGCCGTTCGCGTTCCAGACGATTGAGATACTTAGCCGTAAGGCTCTGATCACCTTTTCCCCGGAAGTAATTGGCCAGTTTGGCATGCCGCTCAACCGGGCGCATGGAACGGTTTGTCATTTCCTGCATCAGGAATTGCCGGACCCATTGCAGCGTCATGGTGACCAGGTTGTTCAGGGTTTGCTTGGCGAACTTCCGGCCAGGATATAACACCGCGTAGACGATGGTGCGATCCAGGTCAGCCATTTCAGGCTCTCCCTTGTCCAGTACATTGAACACGTGCTGCACAAGACGCAAAGCGGTATTTCCATCTTTCCCATCTGTGCAATAAGGGGAGATCAGAAACCATTCGAGACGGGCTCTTTCATCTGCAGATAGCACCTGGAGTGTGAAAACCAATTCCGAATTAAGCATGGCTTAGGAGTTGTATTCAGGTAAAAACCGGAAAAACCGTAACCGGCTCATACATTAAGAGGCAGCAATTTTAAGCATTAATCATTAATACCAGGCATTCACTATGAGCATAATTATCCTTGACACGATACTGGATAAGGATCCGGACAGTACAACTTCACAACGTTGTACCAACCTGGCCAATACGTATCACAGTCAGTCCGTACCGGCGCACACGCCCGAAACATTCGGGTGGGGATCTACCGGCGATATCAGTGCGCCACAGAAATTGGTCGTGGCTTCCGCCGAAGTACTGGTGGCATATGACAGCAGCAACAGTCGCGTCCGGGTAACCGGCACTTGCGGCTCAACTGACTGGAACGACCTGAGCATATCCGGACAGACATTGTTATATGACGATGGCAGTCTCCAGTTTTCCGTAATATTCCGGTTGGTTGACGGCACTGCGATCACTATCACAGTGGTGGCAGCCAACAATGCCACAATAGAAGCCAGAGACTAGTTCAGGAAGGCCTGGACAAGCCCTCATTGTACACATTGCCAGGCTATCCGGAAGTGGTCAAAGTAAAAATCGAATTTTTTGTAACAGAACCGGAACAGAAGCAACGGTACATTTGTACTACCAACAATTCCAGTTCAGCCTCCAACCAACTCTGCTGCTAAAACTCCACAAACTCCAATATAAAGGCCCTATTAGATCGCTGCTCCAAAAAGTTCAATACATGACCTTTCCTGATCGTAACCCAAATGATCAGATAAAGAACCAATGCGCGGCTAATAAACTTTGTAAACCAGGGCTTTTATTTAGCCCAGTCAGTTGGAGCGTATGGATCAGGTCGAGTTAAGATTGCTATAACTCGACCACGAAGTTTGAAAACGATACATAAAGCCAGCACGATCCTGCGTGCCGGCTTTTGTATCTATTGGGCTACTGGTTCAACTACCCAACTGTGAACCGGTATCGTTCCGGCCAAACATCTCCTCCAGAATACGATATCGGAAGTCAAAAATTTGCTTGAGCTGCCGACGCACAAATAACCAGTGCGCCAATCGCCCCAAGATACCCATTGGAAGCCGGTAATGTACCAGGTCAGTCATTTCCACTCCTTCGGGTACCGCTCTGAAATGGTGCTGATGGTGCCACAAAGCGTACGGGCCCACACGTTGTTCATCCACGAAGAACGAGCCTTCGCGTACATGGGTAATTTCCGTCATCCAGAAAAGCGGGATACCAAGTAATGGTTTCACGGTATAGGCAATGACCTGGCCGGGGTACATGGTGTCCAGGAATTCGGGATCCGACCGGATATCAAATCCCATATAAGGGGGAGTGATCTTTTTCAGATTGACCGGAGCAGAGAAGAATGCCCAGGCTTGTTCCGGAGAGATTGGTAATCGTTGGGTTCGTTTTAAGGTAAATACGGCCATGCTGATTATTTTTTTGCAGCAAAACAGCCGAAGGGCAAA
Source organism: Bacteroidota bacterium (assembly GCA_006226345.1). Classification (GTDB taxonomy): domain Bacteria; phylum Bacteroidota; class Bacteroidia; order Chitinophagales; family Saprospiraceae; genus M3007. Next base: position 8,338 of record SBHD01000224.1, read on the forward strand.
ATGGGTTCAGATCCGGCAAGCACTGCACAGGAAATTTTCCACTGTAGAACAGCCGCTTGCCGGATCCGCCGGTTTTAAAAAACCTTACATATTATCCGGAATAAACTTATCCAATTCATCCGGATACTCCTTTTTGTATTCGTATTTCAACAGATCGTAGGTGGTAACAATTCCCAGCAATTCCATTTTGTCATTAACGACCGGTATTGCATGGAAAAGATGTGCCATAAATACTTCAGCTGCTGCACCGATATGCTGATCCGGTTCGAGGGTAGCCAGGTGTGTTGTCATTACCTCACTGACCCGCATATCCTGGTAGGCAACCGCGGACAGACCGAGCTTAAAAATATCCCAAGACGTGATCAGACCAACCAGTTTTTTCCCGTCCACGATAGGAATATGATGGATACGCTTCGTCATAAAGATCTCCCGGGCATCCCCAAGAGTACTTCCCGGAGACAGGGTAACAACATCAGGAGTCATGATCGTGTGTAAGGGTTCGTTCATCATAGGCTAACAAGATTTGTAAAAGGCCAAAATTTCAATAACATGCCCGAAAGTAGGAGGCTTCGGGTGATTCTCCAAATAATCTTCAGGCTGCGGGAATAAATTAACGCTTTTGCCGCTATTGTCCAAGTTCCTGTGCACGTTTCAGGGCAGCATTTGCCCCGGCGACAATATCTTCATGCAGCGCTTTTTCGCGAAAAATCCGCAGGGCAGCTTCCGTTGTGCCCCCCTTACTGGCTACTTTCGTGATCCAAGCTGCACAGGAATGATCCAGCTTGTTGTACAGGTCAACAGCACCGGTAAAAGTTTGTCCGACCAGTAATTCAGCCTCCGATTCACTAAAGCCCATATCCCGGGCAGCTTCGATCATTGCTTGCATAAAATAGTACACATAGGCTGGTCCGGACCCGGAAATTGCAGTAGCCGCATCGATCATATCTTCTTGCTCAACATACAACGTTTTGCCAGTGGTATTGATCAGGTTTTGCACCATCACCAGTTCTATCC
>SBHD01000232.1 GCA_006226345.1 Bacteroidota bacterium
CCAACCATCCAACCATCCAGCCATCAAACCATCCAACCAACACCTACGCCGTGGTCGTAGGTATCTCCGATTACCAGGACCCTCAAATTCCTGACCTGAAATATGCCCATAAGGACGCCGAGGCATTCGCCAACTTCCTGCGTTCGCCGGCCGGCGGTTCGCTGGATGAAGACCATCTCAAAATACTGCTCAACGAGGAGGCCACCCAGGCCCGGTTTGCCGGTGCGCTGGACTGGCTCTGGGAAGTTGCCGGCGAAAACGACCGGGTCATTATATACTTTTCCGGCCATGGGGATGTAGAGAAAAAAAGCCTCACCCAGCCGGGGTACCTGCTCTGCTGGGACGCCCCCTCGCGGGTGTATATGGCGGGCGGGGCATTCCCTCTGCCGATGTTGCAGGAGGTCATTTCGACCATTTCTGTACAGAACAAGGCAAAGGTAATGGTGATAGCCGACGCCTGCCGCTCGGGCAAACTCTCCGGCAGCGCTGTGGGCGGGTCACAGATCACGGGTAGCAACCTAGCCAAACAATACGCTAATGAGATCAAGATCCTTTCCTGCCAACCCGACGAGTTCAGCATTGAAGGCGAGCAGTGGGGCGGCGGCCGCGGAGCATTTAGCTACCATTTGTTGGACGGCATGTACGGCATGGCCGATGGCAATCAGGATCTCCTGGTCAACCTCATGGAAATAAGCCGCTACCTGGAAGACCATGTAACGACCGAAGTAGCGCCGCACCAACAGATCCCGATGACGGTTGGCGGGCGCGGTGAAAAACTGGCGGATGTGTTCCCGGAGATCCTGGCACAACTGAAAGAAGGACGCAAGGGGCAGCTGCAGCTGTTTAAATCGACCGAAATGCGCGGCATAGAAGACGACGTGCTCGCAGCAGCCGATTCCAATGTGGTGCAACTATACACGGCATTTAAAGAAAGTATCGCAAACAAGCATTTCTTCGAACCGGAAAATGCCTGCGCGGACTTATATTATGAAAAGCTCAGCCAGGAGCCCCAACTGAACCGCCTGCATTCGAGTATGCGGCGCAACTATGCAGTCGCCCTGCAGGATGATGCCCAGCAGGTGATGAATACCCTGCTGAAAACAGGCCTGACCAAATGTGTATTGTGCGGCGAAAAGGAAGAGACAACTTACAAGCAATATCCCCAATACCTCGAACGGGCAGCCGAACTGTTGGGGCCGGATCATTATATGTATGAAACCCTCCGGGCAAGGAGGTTTTATTTTATGTCCAAACTGATCAAAACGGATACGACCAGGCAACAGCTGCTCCGGAAAGCCATGAGCCTGCAACCCAACATGCCGCATGCGTTGCTGGATATGATCAGCACATTTGACTCCACCCGTACGGACTCTGTGGTGTACTACGCCATGAAAGCGGTGGAGCAGGTGCCCTCCTGGATCGTGCCTTATATACAGCTCGCCAATCATTACATCCGGGTCAAGCAGTTTGAACAGGCCGGGGAAGCCTTGAACCAGGCAGAGCAGCTGGACACTACCTCGGTTTACGTCATGTATGCCAAAGCAAAATACTATTATCAAAACGATCGCTGGGTAGAAGCGGAAAAATGGTACCTGAAAACCATTGAACATGCTGCCGGGACAGACCTCTGTTTCCCCTGCGCCTATAATGACCTGGGAAATTTTTATTTGAAATCAGACCGGAAGGAAGACGCCATGGACGCTTTTGAAAAGTCGATACAGCTGGACTCTTCCTTTGCTAAGGGCTTTTACAACATCGGAACCACATATGCGAATGACAAACGTTTCCAGGAAGCAGAACCCTATCTGGAAAAAGCACTTCAGTTGGACTCTACTTATTTGGAAGCTTATTTCGTACTCGGAGGGTTGTATAAGAACACCGGGCGGACAGAACTGGCGATCAACACATTCCTGAAAGGTCTGAAATTAGATTCAACCTCCTTCGAACTCCATCTTTTTCTCGCCAATGCTTACTCAGACCAGCGCCAGTTTCAGGAAGTGGCTTTTCATTCCCGGAAGGCCCTGGAAATAGATTCTACCAGCGCAGACCTTTACAACAGCCTGGGGTGGGCAAACGAAATGATGGGCATGGTCCCTGATGCAGAACAAGCCTACAGGAAGGCCATTGCAGCAGATACGACAAAAGCCCTTTCCTATATAAACCTCGCGAATCTCTATCTGCGAACAAGACGCAGGGAATTAGCGGAAATGAACCTGGACAAAGCCATGGCATTGGATCCACAGGATATAAACGCGCTGAACGGGTTGACCGGATGCCTTTTAATGCTGCGGCGGCCGGAAGATGCCATTCCCTACCTGCTCCAGATACTTGCCCAGGACAGCCTGTCGTTTTCTGCCACCACCAACCTGGGCAATGCCTACTCTATGACCGACTGTATTCCGGAAGCCATAGATATATTTAAAAGGGGGATTCAGTTAGACTCCAGCCGCTATGAAACCTATGTCAGCCTGGCTTTTACGTATTTCCAAAATGAACGCTATGCGGAAGCGCTTCCGTTGTATCCGAAGATTTTAGAATTAAACCCCGCCTTCAATTCGGCCTATTATTTTATGGCTGCTTCGTACAGCAAAACAGGGGACATGGACAAAGCCTTTGAAAATGCCGATATTTTCATGGAAAATGACCCGCGGGATATTTTCGGGTTTTTGCAGGAGGATGCAGGACTGGAACTGTTGCGGGCGGATTCGGAGCGGTGGAAAGCGCTGATGCAAAAACACTACCCGGACAAGGTCAAAGACTGAGAAAGGTAAAACTGCAAGATGTAAAATGTAAAAGTCAAAAGGGAGGTCGTGTAAACACTAAAACCCTGGTGCATTATGGAAACAGATTTGTTGTTCCATTCTGCCGCCCCTTTTCGGCACCCTGTATGCGCAGCGTGCGCCTGGGAATTTATTACCAACAACTCAACTTATCACAACATATAAATACTTGTTTTTCACAAAACCCCGAATAAAAATCAATAACTTTAAGCCAGGCAGCTTACCCCGTCAAGACTTATACACTTGTGAAGAGCGGGCGTGCAGCACAACTTCTGGATCGGTCTCAGAAATCTGCACTACAAGTGTCACGATCACCTGAATTTTTGTATAAATAAGTCAGAAGCCTACCCCTATTGCCGTAATCAGGTTATCCCGGTCAAGACCTGAGAGCGTGTTTGGGCCTTCAGCAGAATTTCCCAAACACGCTCTGAATTCCGCCTGCCGAAATATGTCCCTGCTAAAGCGCCCCACCTTAATCCTGCAATCCGGCAGCGGTTGAACAGACATCTGTTTACCATAAATGATCTTTATCTATGAAAAACTGGACATCTATAATCAGCATACTGACACTCGCCGTCAGCCTGGTTACACTTGGAGTGGTTATTTATTTCTCCACCTATTCCAGTCCCCCGGCAGACAAGGTGTTTTTTGAAAAGTATGGCCGCATTCCGGGGACAGAATACCACACCTCCATACTTGAAGAGGAGATCCTGCGCGCTTTTCAATCCAAGCTGGGGCGGTGCACGGAAAACTGTGCTGATTTGAAAAACAAAATTAAAGCCGTTGCTCCTTTGGTTAACCCGACCCATAAGGCGATGGACATATCTGGTATTAGTTCGGGAATTGCCTGCCCCTGTTCTCCGATCGGCAGTTGTCGCTGGGGAAAACGCGGCCTGATGTATTTCATCTTTAACAATGCCACCACGAAGGTCAGGAAGGTACAACTCCAGGACACCACCGGAAAGGTGCTCGTTTCCGGATCGGAGCCGTTCCTTTCCGAATCTGGGGTATTTGGAGTGATTGAAATGAAAGGGGCGGAGTTAATTGAACAGAAAGAGATCCTGTTGGCTATCGAGACAGCACAATTTGGAACTGAAAGTTTATTGATCCAGGTGGCTGATGGGTTTTGAATGCCGGCAGCACCAAATCAGACTAATGATCTCAGCAAAAACCACAAGCACTGTTTATTCACCATTAGAGGTTGTTCGGGTTTTTATTCTGAGGCGAGAGTGAGCAAATTTTGTTTTTATCAAGGCAAATTTTGCAGTCGTATGCGGACAATCCGGCGAAAAATTTAACGATGAGAAAAATAAAATTAGCCGTTCGTAGCCCAGAAGTAAAAATCCGAACAACCTCTAAATATTCCAAACCAATGAAGCAATCCTTTTTTTTCACAATTGTACTATTCTGTACTATTTTATTCAGCCGGTGCGACTCCTGTGGCTTTGGCGTTGATGAGGAGTTCATCAAAACACATGGTATGATCGACAATACAAAGGTCCATGTTCCTCAAACACAAGAACTGGTTCTTTGTATCAAACAAGAAGAACTGCAAGAATGCACCGGCGATTGCACAGGTCTACAGGAAACGGTTAACCAACTTTCAGATGCAGTGGGACAATACCACCAGGGGATGAATACTGCACGTCTGGATTACAGAGAATGCCCCTGTTGCACCCAAGTAAAAGCAGGGCTGATTCAGCCGGAGTCCTGCGTCTGGGATACCACCGCCCTCTATAAATACCTGAACGACAACCAGGTTTTCCAACTGAAAAATATACAGATCGAAGAAACGGACGGCACACTGATCTCCGGGATAGACGACACGCTCCATTCCCCTTCCGGAAGATACACCATTTATAAAATGCAGCGTACCGGGATTAATACCGACAGTGTTATTGTGAATATGCTGTTTGAGAACAACGCCGAAGAGCACCTGAAGGTCTATATAAAACGATCGCAATAATGCGCCGGAAACCGGAACGAATAACCACATCTGCTTAAGCGCGTGTTTGGGGATTCTCCGATAAATCGGGAAACTCCCAAACACGCTCCAGGGTGTGTCCGAAAAATATTCATTAAAAAGCTCCATTATGTTCTTCCAACTCCGCCAAAGAGAACTGTATCTCGTAGTTTGTATATTCTTCCTGCAACAGCCATTGTCCGCTTTTTCCCCGCCCAATGACTCCCTGCTGATCGAACATTACCTGAAACAGGCAGATGCTATTGCCGCAGAAGATCTGGAGCGCGCATATCAGTTTATGGATTCCCTGATTGCCCTGGGTGAAAAGACCGGCAACTGCCATATTATTTCCAAAGCCTTACTGGAAAAGGCCATTTACGCCGGTTTGCAGCTGCGGCTGGACCAATCTGCCCAATTCCTGAAGGAAGCTGAAAAGGTGATGTTTACCCAAACGGGGGATATTAAATGCGCGCCTGATACTTTTTCCGTTCAACGGAATAGTTTGTGGGGCGACTATTACTATGAACTGGGCAACTTTGATAAGTCGCTGGAATTTTATTCTGCCATAGAAAAAGAAATTTTAAATCGTAGTGAATTAGAGGCGGAGGACCTTGAACTCTTAAAACACACGTACCTGTACATTGCAGTTAATAATTCTAAAAAAGCCAATTACGATGCCGCTATTGAATACTGTTTTCAAAGTGTGCATTATGAAAAACTATATGCACAAAAAACGAATACGAAGGCAAGCTACAATTACATTGAAAAATATCTCGGCCCTATTTACCAGGCAAAGGGAGATCTGCAATCTGCCAAACAATGCTACATCCGCTACCTGAACCGGCTCGACAGCCTCTCCGATGTATCCGGCGATAAATGGCGAACCAAGGGCTCCTATATTACGACTGCGCACGACCTGGCCTCCGTGTACCGAAAACAAAATCGCCTGGACAGTGCAGAATGGATCCTGAAACGATCGCTTTCCTATCACCTGCCGGGAAATGATCCGTTTCTGGGCAAAACTTATTTCCAGATCGGGCTTGTCTTGCTGGACAAAAACGATTACAGAGAAGCCGCGCAGTATTTCAGGCGTGCAATAGGTGTACAGCAAAAAAATTCAGGCGGGGAAAAAGGGTACCAGGTTGCCCGTTCCTATATCAAACTAGGCGATGCCCGGGCAGAACAGGGAAACCTCTTACCTGCTGTACACGAATACCAGTCGGCCCTGATCAACTTGTCGGAGGATTTCGACCAAACGGATATTCTGGCAAACCCCAAGCTGAATTACATCAAATCGCCCAAAGACCTGGTCACGGCGCTGGATAAAAAATCACGCGCGCTGTTTAAAATATATCAGAAACAGGCCGACAACCAGTACCTGAACGGAGCCTGGAATACCATTTCACTGGCTATTGATCTGATCGACACCATCCGGGTCTATCATTCATCGGAAGAGGATAAGAAGTTTCTGCTGGAAAACAGTTACGCCATCTATGCCCATGCTATTGCGCTGGCCACCGAACTGGGCGGCCCCTTTTCGGAAAAAGCATTCGAACTCGCTGAAAAAAGCAAAGCGGTATTACTGTACGAAGCAATTCAGAAAGCCCGGATAGATGAAAACCTGAATGCGCCTCCCGATACCCTCGAAAAAATGCAACAGATCCAGCGCAAACTCCGCGAAAAGCGCGAGCAGATCTCCGAAGAAAAGGACCTGGACCGGCTGCAGGAACTGGCAAACGAACAAACCCAACTGAAACGCCGGCTCGATCAGGTCGTAGCCGGCCTGGAAAAAGCGAATCCCAATTACACCAGGTTCCGGTCACAACTCAATATAATTTCCGGCCCGACCCTCAGAGCAGAGGTACTGAAACCCGGGCAGGCATTGGTTGAATACTTTATTCACGACCAGCACGCCTACATTTTTATTACAGCACCCAACCGGAACCAGGTTATTACCCTCCAAAAAGACTGGAATGCCCGGTGGTCGGAAATAGCCTTTACCCTGAAGGAAGACATCCTTCAGGAACGGAACGATGCTTACTTCCGGAAGGCCAATGCCCTTTATGAGCACCTGGTCAAACCAGTACTCGATATAACCAGTGCCGATCACCTGATCATTATTCCGGATGGCGAATTGTGGTATGTCCCGTTCGATGCCTTGCTGACCAGTGCAGTCAATTCAGATCAGGATGTTGATGTCCGGAAATTACCCTACCTGCTATGGGACAAAACCATCAGTTTTGGCTTCTCGGCCACCCTGCAATATGAAATGAGCCGGGTGCATGAAAACCCGGGTAACACCGGGTTGCAGGTTTATGCGCCAACATACCGGGACAGGTCCAGGCTGAAACTCCTGGCCCTTACGAATAACCGCAGCACGATCGATACCTTGTTGTACAACATACCGGAGGCGCAAGCCATAACACAAATGTGCGGCGGACAATATTTCACAGGAGAGCAGGCCTCCAGGTCAAATTCAATTCAACATATACCCCGAGCAGGCTATTTACATATTGCCGGGCATGCCAAAGCCGACCTGTCAGACCCAAATTATTCCTTTATCGCATTTTCCAATACGGGCGACACCCTGCAAATGCCCTACAAACTATACGTCCATGAGCTATACAACCAGCGCTGGCCACTGAAAATGGTGGTACTAAGTGCCTGTGAGACCGGAACCGGTCCGGTCTGGAAGGGCGAAGGCGTGATCAGCCTGGCGCGGGCATTTGCCTATAACGGCGCGCAAAGCATTATTACGACCCTCTGGAGTATCGATGATAAGCATACCAGCAACCTGATGGTCGATTTTTACGCCAACCTGCAAAAAGGGCAATTAAAAAGCGAGGCGCTTGCAAATGCCAAGCGTCAGTTTATTAAAGACGCGCCGGAGTCACACCGGGGCCATCCGCTTTATTGGGCAGCCTTCATGCCGATCGGTAACATGGAACCGGTCGGGTTTTCCCCATATCCCTGGAAATGGCTGCTGGCCGGAGGGTTGCTGCTTATTGTGCTTGCTGGTATTTGGGGGTATTACAGGAGGCGCGTCCAACTGTCAGCGCATACCTGAGTAATACAATATTGGAGTATAACAGAACGTCCGGCAGGCATAATATTGAGCCTGCCGGACGTTCTGTTATTATCCGTGTTCAGATGACGGTTGCCGGTCTTTTTATTTATCCCACCAAACCCTGTTATCAGGACTATCCGTACCGCCCATTCGGTCGACAGCTATCTGCCAGGCATCTCCATTCAGGGTCTGCTCCGAATCCGGGTATTTAAAACGTCGTGGTATCTGTTTTGAAGCATTGAGCGCATAGGGGGTAGGCTGCAGATCAGGAACACCGGTACGGCGCCATTCATTATAGGCCTGCAAGCCATCTGGGTAATGGGACAGGTAACGCTGCAACCGGATCTTTTCCAAAGCGTTTGAACTCATGCTTACCGGATCGCTTAGCATATAGTTGGCAAATGAATTTGCATCAAAAACACCCCATTGCTCAAATGAGGCAAGTATTCCGGCTCTGTACAGCGCTGCCGGATCCTCATTTGTCCAACCCAGTTGAGCCGCTTCTGCTCTGGCGAGCAGAACATTTGAAGCAGTCAGGATATAAACCGGCGAAGTAGAACTGCGCTTGAAGACCTGAAGGATATAGGACCAGTCCGGATAGGCATTGGTAAATGCCACGACCGAATCCCGTTCAACGCCATAAGGAAGACCAATCACTTTATTCTGGCTATTGGGTTGACCAAATACGTATAGTCGCGGGTCGTCCAGAGATTCCAGGATCGCTACCAATGGCTGGCTTATACCATAGGAGTTGTAGTAATCGTAAAGGCTGAACCATGGGTTGCGATAGAGCCCACCGACATAACTCTGTTCGGCATTATCCGCGTTCGATTCTATTATTCCTGCCGGATCCTGCAGCACATCCAGGAATTCGGCTTTTGCCAGGTCCGGTGCGACGTTGGACAGCCGAAGCGCCAGCGTAAGCCGAAGTGAATTGGCAAATTTCTTCCATTTCGTTATGTCACCGTCAAACAGGATATCGCCCGTTGGGCCGGGACCTCCATCAAATTGCCCCACCGACTCCTTAAGCGTGTTCAATATACCACGATATACGTCCTCCTGGAGGTCATAGGGTATTTGAGGCTTCAACTTTAAGGCTTCCGAATACGGGATATCGCCGTATTGGTCTGTCAGATTGGCATAGCCGTAGGCCATTAAAATCCGGGCAACAGCGATCTGGTTCGCATTTGATCCGTACTGAATAAACTCTGCGGCCCTGTTCGGGTCAGAATTCAGGTCGATAATCAGTTGGAGGTCGTATAAGGAACCAGAATAACGCCCGCTCCAGGATCGGTCATAAAGCGAATAACGGGACAGGTCTGTGTAGCTGGACTGTGAAAAATACTGGCAATACATGCCGCAGATCATATCCTGGGTGCTGCCTGCTGTTGAAATCAGCGCGTACGTCAATAATGCTTCAGGAATAGGCGTTTCAAGGGCATTCGGGTTGACATTGATATCACCAAAGTCGCCGGGAGAACAGGCAGCTGTAGCCAGGC
>SBHD01000080.1 GCA_006226345.1 Bacteroidota bacterium
TTCGCTGTGGTAGACGACAACAGCGGCGACTCTTTTAATTCCCTGGACACCTTGCGCCAATACGCCGTAGTTGTCTTTTCCAATACCTCCGGGAACGCTATCCTGGACGCCGGACAGCAGGCTAATTTTGAAGCCTATATCGACAGCGGAGGTGCTTATCTCGGTATTCACGCTGCCACGGACACGTATCGGCACTCTACGGCCAATGGCGGCTTTACCGGCGACTGGGACTGGTATGCCGAGCTGACGGGTGCCAGCGTCCAGACCGGCCCCAATCACGTAAGCGGAACGCCGTTATATACCATGCAAAAGGTCATGCAACACCCGGTTACCGACAGCCTGCCGGATCCCTGGGCGAAAAATGAGGAGTATTATTATTGGGAGAACGGATATTATAACCCGGAAAACAATGTGCTCCTGGAAGTGGAACAAACGGTAGGGCCTAATGGGGAGGTCAACAGTTATGACACTATCCGTCCGATGGCCTGGTATCGCGAACTGCCATCGGGCAGCCGTGTCTTTTATACCGCACTTGGCCACGCTACGGAAAACTATACCGACGACACCCTGTTCCAGGCGTTGATCCGCGATGCCCTGTTGTGGGCAGCCTGGACTGATACGCTTACCACCACTTCAATGCCCCCGGGCCGTCTGGATATCCGGTTATATCCCAATCCGGCACAGGATGTGCTCCATGTGGCGTTTAGTGATCTTAATACCGATACCGCCTTGTTGCGGGTAACAGATTCGTCGGGGCGGGTGTGCTTTTCGACAAGCATGTATGCGCCGAACGGCCATTTTTTACAGGAGGTGGACTGCAGCACCTGGGTAGCTGGTTATTATCTGGTTGAGGTGGAGTCCGCGACAAAACGCCGGGTCGGAAAGGTGCTGGTACGGCATTAGTAGACGACCAATTTAGTTTTCAACCGCACTACTCTTTTCTTTTCAAAGGCTAAAGGGGGCATTGGTTAGTACCGTTATAAAAAAGAGCCATCCCGAATATTAATTCGGGATGGCTCTTTTTTATAACGGTGGTTCTACTTAGTTGGGCGAAAAGGCCGGCAGCAGATCCTGTGCCCGCGACCGGAGCCGGCGCAGGCCGCGGTCTTTGATCTGGCGTACCCGCTCGCGGCTCAGGCCGAGGTGGTCGGCAATGTCAGCCAATGACAGCGGGTGTTTGTGGCCGATACCGAAGTACATCGACAGTACAGCAGCCTGGCGGGCCGGAAGGGAACGCAGCAATTCCTGAACTTCTTCCCGTTGCGATTCGCGGGTTGACAGGGCGTGGTCCGGCTGTTCGATACTCTCGTCTTCCAGCACATGCACCAGCGAGCCGCCGTCACCGTCGCTGCCAAGGGGGGCATCCAGTGAAGAGCACATTTTATAGGTTTCGATGCTCTTCCGGACATCCGATTCTTTTAGTCCGGTAGCTTCTGCCAGTTCTTCAATAGTAGGCTCCCGTTCTTCCTTTTGCAGGATCTCCAGGTGTTTGGCGCGCACCTTGGCGCTGATACCCTTGAGGTTGGGCGGGATCCGGATCTTTCCGGCTTTATCGTTTACAGCCTGCAGAATGGACTGGCGGATCCACCAGACGGCATAAGAGATAAATTTGAACCCTTTGGTCTCGTCATAGCGTTTGGCCGCTTTCAGCAGCCCGATATTGCCTTCGTTGATCAGGTCGCCCAGGCTCAGGCCCAGGTTTTGATATTGTTTCGCGACGGATACGACAAACCGGAGGTTGTGCCGGACGATCTGTACCAATGCCTTTTCATCGCCTTCGCGAATGCGTTGGAACATTGCCACTTCCTCTTCCGGCGTCAGTACATCGTACCGTGCGATCTCGGTCAGGTATTTTTCCAGGGACTGTTCGTCCCGGCGCGTTATAGATTGCGTAATTTTTATTGCCCGCATGAGTGCTGAGTGTTTTTGTGTTATACTAGTTCATAGTGCCGATAGCATTGGGGCCAATCCCGGTTCAGGTCGGCAGCGCTGTATTATTTGGAAGATTAAGGAGATAGAGTGGGTTTATCACCCGGTTAGCCGGGCAACTGTGGCAAAATTTTCAGGTTGTGGGAAAGGGGGAAATCCCCTGCATTTAAAAATTGCCACATTTTTCCTTTGCATTGCATAACGGCAATACCCTGGAAAAAGTTTCAATTTAAACAATTTTTTTTAAAAAAGGTGTGGTGGGGGTTGCGGATTAAGATATTGTTTGAAGTTGGGGGCAGTCCCACCGGCGACTTTGCCTGTTCCCCAAAACGCAAAAAGTTGCTATTCCGGCTATAATAACATATATGGCAGTAAAAAAGTTACCTGCTGCCGTATAATTCTTTTTCACCCCCAGGATGTCGGAACACAGAACATATTTTCTGGCGTCCGGGTATCCCGGGGGTGAAGATTTAGTATCGCAGGTATCGGTTTTGCCTGTTTACACGGCAGGTACAACTTCTTTTTCCCGCCACTCCTGTGGTGTCGCCCCGAATTCCTGCCGGAATACCCGGCCGAAATAACTGGGATCATTAAATCCGGTGTCATACGCAATGGCGGTGATACTGAGCGCCGGATTTTGCAGGAGTTCCTTCGCTTTGTTCAGTCGGAGGTAGCGGATAAACTTGGTAGCGGAAAATCCGGTGAGTGCCGACAGTTTGCGGTGCAGTTGGGAGTGGCTCATGGCCATTTCCCGGCAAAGTTGCTCCACATCGAAGCTGCCATCGTCCAGGTGCTCTTCCACGATCCGGCGTGCCTCCAGCACGAACCGGTCTTCTGATTCCGGCACCGGTGGGATATCTTTCACCTGACTGGTTTCATGCTGCAAGCCGGCCACCTCCTGGTAGTGTTGCTGGAGTTGTTGGCGGAGTTCGAGCAACTTGCGGATGCGCAGGAGCAGTTCTTTTTTATGGAACGGTTTGGCCAGATAGGCATCGGCGCCCTGTTCCAGGCCTTCCAGTTTGCTTTCCACGTCTGCTTTTGCCGTAAGCATGATGATCGGGATGTGGCTGGTGCGGGGATCGCTGCGCAGGGTGCGACACACCTCAAAGCCGTCTTTTTGCGGCATCATCACATCGGTGATCACCAGATCGGGTATTTGTTCGGTAGCAATATCGATGGCTTCCTGCCCATCCCGGGCCACGGCCAGCTGGTATTCATCTGCCAGGCACGATGCCAGGTAGGCAACCACATCCGGGTTGTCCTCGGCCAGCAAAATGGCAGGTGCGTGGAGGAGTGACCCGGCCTCCCGGTTTTCCGGAAGTGTTGCCGGTTGGCTTGTTAGCAGACCGGCATTCTGGTTGGTTAAGGGGTTGACGGGTACCGGAGCGGGCATCAGCTCGGCATTCGTATGGATGGGGAGCCGGATAGTGAATTCGGCGCCATTGCCCTGCTGGCTGCGGGCCTGGATGTCGCCACCCATCAGTTTAACCAGCTCCTGCGTAAGGGAAAGGCCGATGCCGGAGCCTTCACTATGCCGTGTATGGCCGTCATCGGCCTGGTAGAAGCGGTCGAATATATTGTGCAATTGCTCCTCGGGGATGCCAATTCCGGTGTCCCGGACCTTGACCTGCAGGTATTCCGCACCCTGTTCGTCTTTGGGGGCCGCTGTATTCACGGAAAGGTATACGTTGCCATTGGCAGGGGTGAATTTCACGGCATTGGAGAGCAGGTTGCTGATGACCTGCTGGAGGCGTTCGGGATCGTAGTCCATCGTCAGGGCATCCAGGTCAGACAGGAAGTGGATCTGTATGCCCTTGCTTTCGGCAAAGGAGTGAAAACTTTCCACCAGGTATTTGAGGTAGTTGACGACATCGCCCTGTTGCAGGTGCAGGTGCATTTTGCCACTTTCCAGTTTCGACAGGTCCAGCATCTGGTTGACCAGGTTGAGCAACCGGTTGCTGTTTCGTTTGATCATAGTGATACCCTCCTGCAGGTGGTTTTCCGGTTGTTCGAGGATTTGGTCTGCCATGCCGGAAATTACGGTCAGTGGCGTACGGAACTCATGCGTAATGTTGGTGTACAGTTTGGTTTTAACACTGTCGAGTTCCTGCAGGCGTGCCGTTTCGGCTGCTGCCAGTTGCCGCTTGAGCAGAAAGTGGTATATAGCATAGATAATGCCAAAGGCAAACAGAGCGTATAAGGTATACGCCCACCAGGTTGCCCACCAGGGCGGGAGGATCACGATCTGCATTTCAGATACTTCATTACCCCAGACACCTCTGCTGTTCGCCCCCCGCACGCGGAAAGTGTATTCACCGGGCGGTACATTAAAATAGGCAACCTGGCCGTCGCGGTGGTCGGTACGCCAGTTTGGATCATAGGGTTCCAGCTGGAACTCCAGCTGATTGCCGATCGGATTGCTGAAATCGAAGCAGGATATATTGAAGGCAAAGGTGTTTTGATCGTGCGCCAGACGGATCGATCCGGTTTCCCAAACCGGCTGTTTCAGCAGGCTGGTCTCACCGGCATGGACCAGTTCGTTGTTCAGGAAAAAACCGGTTATCCGGACATCCGGCGGCTTGTTGTTCCGGCTTTCTACCAGTTGTTCGGGGAAAAAGGTGTGCAGGCCTCCCTGGCCGCCCACGATATGCTCACCACTGGGTGTGATGTAATAGGAGCGTTCGGCCAACACCAGAGATCGCAGGCCGTGGGCCCGGGTATAAATAAAAAAGGTCTCTTTTATGGGATCAAAACACAGGATATTATTCCAGGTTGTCATCCAGAGCCTGCCGTCCTTGCCTTTGACAAGCGAAATAATGCGTTGGCTGCATTCTTCATTTTCTTCACTGGGGTTGAACTCGGTAACCTCCCCGGTATACTTGTTCAGTCGGTGCAGTCCGTTAGGGAACGCGGTATACCATATATAGTCATTCAGTTCGACCAATTGCAAGCCTGGTTGATGAATAGGTCCTTTTGGCTTGTACCTTTGAATTTGTCCGGTTTCAGGATCCAACCGTTCAATGAACCGGCGCACGGAGGTACTGTCGATCGGCTCGGCACCAGCCAGCCATATATTACCATTTTTATCTTCCAGCAGGCCCACTACGTAGCTTCCGCCGATCGAACCGGGATCCGACGGATCATGGCGATAATGCCGGATCTGCCCGGATTTGGGGTCTATGCGCTCCAAACCACCACCCCAGGTGCCTGCCCAGATATAGCCCTTTCGGTCCTCGATCATGATTTCAATAGTGGAACAGGACAAACCGGATTTGTCTTCAGGATTATGCTCATAATGGCGGACTAGCCCGTTGTCAGGATGGAACCGGAAAATTCCTTTTTCGGTACCTGCCCAGATATAGCCTTCCCGGTCGGTCAGCAGGGAAAAAACCTGGCTGGCAGGGAAACTGCTCGAGCTGGGATCGTACCGAAAGTGGTGGGCCGCGCCGGTTTTGCGATCAAACCGGGTCAGCGGACTAGAACCGCCATTGGACCCCAACCACAACCTGCCCTTCCGGTCTTCCGTTATACCGACGATATATTCCCGCTCTTCCTGCAGGTCGCTGCTGCTGTAGTAAGGGAAGAGATCCTGTTCGGCCTGTACTTTCAGCACAACACCTCCGCCGACGCCACAGGCGATCCAGTGTACCCCGTCGCGGGTCTGGCCGATATTCCAGATGAAGTCAGATGGCAGCAGACCCGGATTCAGGGCTTGCTCGAAATGCTCCATCTTTCCGGTCGCCGGGTCATAAATGTTCAAACCGCCATTGAACGCACCGATCCAGATGCGGCCGCTGTAATCTTCGTGAATAAAGGTAACCTGGCTGAGTGCCTGCTCCGAAACGGGTACGTTGCGCAGATAGGGACGGCTTAACCGGTCCGGATGCGCCGGATCATAACTAAACCGGGTGACCCGCCCGGTTTGGCGATCCAGTTGTTGCAGGCCGTTACCCATAGTACCTATCCAAAAGTTGCCTTTGCTATCCTCCAGAATTGCCCGGACGCGGTTGTCGGCCAGGCTGGTCGGATCTCCGGGCTCGTGCATGTACCGGGTAAATGATTCGGTATTGGGGTTGTATTTGTTCAGGCCCCCGCGTTTGGTTTCGTTCGGAAGATAGTCTGTATTATCCCAGGGAAACCCGCATCCTGCCCAGAGGGTGCCCTGTTTGTCGATATACAAGGCCCGCACGATGTCATAACTCAGGCTGGTAGGGTCGTTCGGGTCGTGCCGGAAGTGTTTGAAAGTACCGGTCTTGGGGTCATAGCGGTCAAGTCCGGCAAAGGTAGCGATCCAGATATAGCCCTTCCGGTCCTCTACAATGGCGCTTACCCGGGGCTCGCTCAGGCTGTTGGGGTTATCCGGCTCCGGGTAAAACTGGGTGAAGCTTTCCTTAAGCGGGTCAAACAGTGTCATCCCGCCCCGGTCACCGGTGAGATTGAAATGGCCCAGCCAAAGCCTGCCTTTGCTGTCGATCGTGATCGACTCGATATAGCTGGAGGCCAAAGAATTTGCATCGGCCGGGTTGTGGCGGTAGGTCACATAGCTCTGCCCGTCATACCGGATCAGCCCGTTGGCGGTGCCAAACCAAAGGAAGCCCAAAGAATCCTGAACGATACATTGTACGTTGTTCTCGGACTCCCAGCCGGTCCTGTTGCCCGGAAGTTGGAATATCTCAAACCGCCCCCGGGTGTCATGTTGACCGCTTGCAGACTGGGCAGGCAGCAGGCTGACAGGGTAAAGGGCTACCCAAAACAGGATCGCATATTTAAATGAAAAGGACATGTTTCAACGGTTTAGTTTTCAACAATAGAGCAGCCACGGGGATTCCCAAAAATACAAAATTGGCAGAGGAGGTCTTTACGACCTGCCCTGCCGAACATATGAAGTATTTTAATTCTTGTTGCCCAGAGGGCACATAGCTTAATTTTTAAGTGTTGTCAGACCGGGTTACCGGGCGATCTTACGTTGGACTTTGCCCAGTTCAACCTGAGTTGGCGCAACCGATACTTCCTGGATCAAAGCGGTGTCGCCAACTTTGATATAAAGGATATAAGCACCGGGGCTAAGGTTGCTCAGATCGACATTCTTGGCATATGCCTGTTCGTTTTGGAGTGCTTTTTCAAACTTGAGACTGCCTTTCAGGGATACCAGTTGAATGGTTGCCTCATACTCCTGCAGGTTGGATAGTTGAACCCGCAGGTTTTCGTTGCCCGCATTGGAGATCCGAACAATGCAATTGCGTACACCACCGGCGTCCAGCTTCAGGCCACCATTGTTTGCTGCACTTTCTTCCAGATTAAAAAACCGGACTTCCTGGCCCTCCAGTGTAAACGCACGCGTTTTCAGGATATTCCGGCCTTTTACGAATAATACATACTCACCGGATGGGACGCCGGCCAGACTGATCAGGTTACGGTAATGCATCACTTTTTTTACCGATTCCCGTACCCATTGTTTGCCGGACATATCCTGCACGACCACCTGCGTGTTCTGCTGGTCGAGGCCGTTCATCTCTACCTGGATCGTGCCTGCATCGGTACCTTTTTCAATAGTTACGGAAATATTGGACGGCATTGCAGCGAATGCTGTAGTGCAGGCCAGAAATGTTGCAACGAGAAGATTGATTTGCTTTTTCATAACGCTTAATTTGATAGTTAGACAGTTTTGGTTTTGGACTGAGTTAAAGCGGTTGCAAAAACTTTACGTTGCAAAGGTGTGGGAGGCACTGGCATCCCTGCCCGGACACAGAGCCCAAGATGCCGGACATTACAGTCAAACAACCGGACAAATCTTGCAAAACCCGTAATAGTATTGTATTTACGAGGTTTTGTGTTGTGAAAAATGCAGGATATTATGTTCTGTCGGCGTGGAAAAATGACATGATCCAGTGGGCGATCACATGCTGATGCAAGGGATGGGTCAGTGTATCCAGGGCAATGTCTACCTTTTGAGAGCCGATCAGGTGGCGGCGTTTTTCAAGCAGTGCCCTTTCGTAGGCTACGGAAAACTCCGGATGGGCCTGAATGCCGAGCATGGTATGCCCGAACAGGAACATGCCGGTGGGACAATCAGGAGTGGAGGCCAGCAGTAAGGCATTTTCCGGGAGGGCGGTAACCTGGTCCCGGCACATCATCATCAGATTGACGGATGCATAATACGGTTCCATCCAGGATTCGCGTTCGTGCAGTTCGAAGGTATGGGTGCCTACGGCCCAGCCGCCGGGTGCGGGTTGTACCAGGCCACCCAAGGCATCGGCCAGCAACTGGTGTCCAAAGCATATCCCCACAAACGGGATGCGACTGTCATACACCTGTTGGATAAAGGACCGCAAGGGAAGTATCCAGTCTGTCCGGTCATACACCGAGAAGTGAGAGCCGGTGCAGATATAGGCCGCACAGCTCTCGGGGTGGTCCGGTAGCAGGCCCCTGCACGCGTCATAACGAACAAATTCAAGGTCCGGCAGCAGGGCCTGGAACATATCTCCGTAATCACCGGATAATTCCAGCAGGTCATCCGCTACATGATCGCATTCCAGGAGTCCGACTTTCATGTAAGGGTTGTTTGATGTACGAATGAAAGACTTGGGGGCGGTTTTCACAACTGATGTAGCAAGGTACGATCTCTGCGGGAATCCCGGCCGTTTGTCCTGCTCCGGGTTGTCTGGTTCCTGTATTCAAACCCGAATTGGGCACGACTAATAGAGTTTAAATTTCAGTTCTTGACAGAATACTCCGTAATTAGCTTAGGTTGTACACCTCCTGCATGCAGGGCGTCAGCCACGACCAACGCTTAAATTGAAGGCTACCAAATTACTATGAAACATGAAAGCCATTATGATTACGGATACTATGCCTGGCAGGACCCCATCGGAAAATTTGGCGGCTGGGCCAATCTGGTCAAAGTAGAAGGTTTTATTTCTGAATCGGATACTGTTGTCGACTTCGGCTGTGGCGGTGGTTATCTGCTGCATAACATCCGGTGTAAGGAAAAGGTCGGTATTGAGATCAACGAAGCTGCCAGAGAACAGGCACAGCGAATGGGGATCCGGTGTGTGGCCGCTTCTGACGCCATTGAAAGTGAATTTGCCGATGTGATCATCTCCAATAACGCACTGGAACACGTCAGGCATCCGTTGAGCGAGCTGACAGAACTGCACCGTATCCTCAAGCCCGGTGGCAAAATGGTATTCATGGTCCCCTGTGAAACGATCTCCTACAAATACCAACCCAACGATATTAATTACCACCTCTATAGCTGGAGCCCGATGTGTATCGGCAATCTGTTCACAGAAGCCGGTTTTCAGGTCATAGAATCCAAACCGTATTTGTACAAATGGCCGCCCTACTACCAGACTATTGCCCGGCTGGCAGGCAGG
>SBHD01000296.1 GCA_006226345.1 Bacteroidota bacterium
TACCGTCACCACTGCAGATACCATGATGCGCAGGGCAGAACCGTTCATCTCCCGTTTTTTCCTCGGTCTTTCCAAACCCAAACACCCCGTCACCGGAACAGGCTTTGCCGGCATAATAGAGGCCACAGGTGCAGCGGTCACCCAATTTAAAACAGGCGATACCGTGTTTGGAGAAACAGGCATTTCCTTTGGCGCCAACGCCGAATATGTTTGCATGCCGGAAGATGGCGTGCTGATGCACCAGCCGGTCGGTATGCAACATACAGAAGGCGCTGCATTCTGCGACGGCCCGTTGACTGCACTGAATTTTCTCCGAAACCTCGGAAAGATCGAGGCGGGTCAGACCGTACTCATCAATGGCGCTGCCGGTAGTATTGGCACCGCTGCCGTTCAACTGGCCAAGTACTTTGGCGCCCATGTCACCGGCGTTTGCAGTGCTGCCAATGTGGAATTGGTCAAAAGCCTCGGGGCTGACAGGGTGATCGACTACACCCAAACTGACTTTACCCAAACCGGCGCAACGTACGACATCATTTTTGACACGGTCGGTAAAAGCAGTTTTTCCAGGTGTGCCAATGTGCTCAACCCGGCCGGGATCTACCTCTCGCCGGTGATGAACCTGCCCTTGTTTGCCCGTATGGCCTGGCATTCAATTGCCGGACGCGCAGACGGAAAAAAAGCACTGTTCTCCGCTACCGGCCTGCTTGACCCTTCCGGCCTCCGCACGCTGCTCCGGGAGTTGACCGGGATCTATGCAGCCGGCCGGATGCAAATTGTGGTGGACAAACGCTTTCCGCTGGAGCAAGCCGTAACGGCACACCAATATGTGGACACCGGTCATAAGAAAGGCAATGTGATATTATTGCCGGTGCTGGCTGGTTGAACCACCTGGTTATCCGCAACGCACCATGGTGCGGGAATCCGGAACCTGTTTAAACAGACTGGCCGCATTTCATTCCGAAGTCTGCCGGTCTGTTTAGCAGGTTAAATTTTATATTCGTGCCATATAGTACAACCAGGGTATTAACCCAACGAAACATGAAAGCCTCCCTGCTAAAAGCGAAAATCAGGCGCACAATCGGGACAAGTGATTCCAGGGTGCGGGAATATCTGGCGCTGCAGGTGCTGGAGGCCAAAATTCCGATTTCCGGTTTGGCCGACATCCTCCTGGATGTCCATCCGGTATCCACCCGCTTTTCCTGGTTGCTGGGCGACATTGCGATGCGGGCGCCGCACCGATCCCCTGAGATACTGGCAATCTGCCTGGAATACCGCCACCGCACCCCGGTCAAGGATATGGAACGGGTCATTGCCAGGCAGGCATACCTGTCCGGCACACAAATACCTGACGCCCTGGAAGAAATCGTCATCGACCACCTGTTTGAATGGCTGGCCGATCCCCAATCCACCAAATCAACCCGGCATTACGCACATAAAGCGCTGAACATCCTGTGTGAAAAACATCCGGCACTCCAACCGGAGCTGGACCTTATCCTGGAAGAGCAAAATAGCCGGAGCGGGCAATAAACGGGTTCTGTATTTGAATTCGCCCGGGCGTTGCCCCTTTTACCTTCCATGGATCATCCCATTCAAAAGCATTGTAGAAGGTCCGCAGGTGATCACTCAGGCACTTTTACGCGCGCCTTTTATCAATAGCCATAAGCATATCGAAATTTCGGCGATTACAGCGGAGAGTACGACCAACCACTCGGTCACTTCAGCAAAGTCCGGTGCCAGAAAATTGGTAAACCCATCGATCAGGTATCCCAGCGAGGCCAATACCAGCAGGATCCCCAATGCTTTCGGAAAGTACACAGAATGATAAAACAGGTAGCCCAGGATCAAACAGCTCAGGCCGAAAAACATACCACTGATCAGATATCCGTAACCGTGTGCCTGCAGAAAAAGCAGGGACATTGTCTGCATCTGCCCGGTTTCAAATCCAGCCAGATACGGATCACCGCCCAGTAAAAGAAGGGGTACAAAATGATTAAGCAGGTTGACTCCCAGCACAGCAGACTGTACCAGGCGAAAAAAAGCAGCCAGTAAGGCCAGCGCCTGGCTTACCGGCCTGAACAGCATATAGAACAGCATGGCCACGCCGATATCGCAAAGGATCATGACCAGATCACTGGCAAAGCCCAGGCGATACAGCGGCTCCGAAGCAAGGATATTTGCTGCCGTAGCCCTAGCATCACCCGGCACGATAATGTTTGCCCGCACGAACATCTCGCTGAAGAGACCGCAGACGATGATCACCAGGTACAGCACGCCGGCGATCCGGGCATAGGCATTGGCGGATTGGTCAGACAGTTGTGGAGTCATTTTCGGTAGTTTTGCGTTGAACAGATTGGTGAAAATACTGTGTAAATCCAATTGGCCCCGGGGGAAGGTCGAATGGATACTCCTTCCTATCGAAAAGTATCCCGGTATGAACGGCCCATCGCCTTATTTAACCGTCCGCTCATCAAAAACGAAATTCTGCATATGAAAGCCATAACTCGAGAACAATACGGTTCACCGGACCTCCTTCAATTAAAGGATATAAATAAGCCTGTTGCCGGGGATCAGGAGCTCCTCGTCCGGGTGCATGCCGCTACCGTAAACCGTACCGACTGTGCCATCCTCCGTGCCCAGCCTCCGGTCATGCGGCTGGTGACCGGCCTGCTAAAGCCCAGGATACCGGTCACCGGCACTGACTTTGCCGGCACTGTGGATGCCGTGGGCGCAGCCGTTACCGGTTTCAAGGCAGGCGATAAGGTATTTGGGTTTGACGACAACGGCCTTGCCTCTCATGCGGAATACCTGGTTATTTCAGAAAAGAAAGCGGTCATGACCATGCCGGAAAATTGCAGCTTCGAGGCTGCTGCTGCGAGCATGGAAGGCGCCCACTATGCCTTTAATTTCATCAACAAAATCAGTCTGGACAACAGCCACCGGGTCCTGATCAATGGTGCTAGCGGAGCCATTGGATCGGCAGCCTTGCAACTGGCCAAATACTTCGGTGCCACGGTAACGGCAGTATGCAATTCAAAGAATATGGAACGGATCAGATCGCTCGGAGCAGACCGGGTAATCGATTATGAAAAGGAGGATTTTACCGCCGACCATGAGCAGTATCATTTCGTGTTCGATACCGTTGGAAAAAGTTCGTTTGGCCGCTGCAAAAAACTGTTGTTGCCCGGAGGGGTATATATGTCCTCTGAACTGGGTTGGATGGCTCAAAACCTGTTTTATGCCTTGTTCACACCAATATTCGGAGGGAAAAAAGTTATTTTTCCCGTACCGGTCAATATCAGGGCCAGCCTTGAATTTATCAGGTCGAGGATCGAAGAAGGCCGGTTCAAGGCCCTGATCGACCGATCCTACCTTTTGGAAGAAGCCGCAACAGCATTCAGGTACGTGGAAACCGGACAAAAAACCGGAAATGTGATACTCCAGATTGCCCACCCGGAATAAGTTCCTGAAAACCGTCGAAAAGTAATTTCCCGCATCCCGAACGCACCTGATTATGCTTCGTTTTTTGTTGTTTTTACTGATACCGGCGCTGGTGCATGCCCAACCGGCTCCGGACTTCCGGGGCAAGCCATTCATGGCGGAAGAGGCCTCCTATGAACTGGATGCCGCTGGCAACCCGGACCGAATTCCGCGAACGGTACTGATCTACCGGTTTGATACTACAGGCCGGCTGAGCGAACATTGGCTGGTACAGCCCGGCATGACTAACCGGGATAAAATGGCACAGACACACACGATCCACGAATACAACCAGGATGGCCGGATACTAAAAAGTACGGAATATGACGCAGCCGGTAAGCTGCTGGAAACCCTCGAACACAGCTATAACGCCTCTGGCGCTTTGGTCCGCATCAACAAGAATGGCCCCCGTTCCCTTTTTAATTATGAGATGGACGTACGGACTGACAGCCTGGAGCGGATCAACCGGATTCATACACGCTACAAGGATATTGCATACCCCGAACAGATCACCAACACGTTGTTTACCGGGGACACCCTGGTGGTTAGTACAAACAGGGATACGACAGGTAAGCTGCTGCATACCTGGGTACATCACCGGAACCAACAAAGTGATCCGGTACAGATCATACAGGAAGACGAAGGCGGTGCAATCCCTTACCAGGCACACTACTCCTACCGGTACGATGAAACCGGAAACTGGGTGGAACGCACTGCATCAACCCGCTCCATCCTGAAAGGCGATACCCTGTATACCCGTACACTTGATATCCGGCGCATCGTATACCAGGTCCCCGTGCCGGATACCCTGGCGGCGCCCTACCTGGAAGGGAAATGGGCAGATTTTATGCACGGAATACAACTTGATTTCCATCCGGATGGCACCTACCTGGCATTCGTCTGGGGGCAGCGGCAGGACGGTGGCACCTGGACCTTGGACACCCGGCGCCAAATCCTTTCCATTACCGGGAAGGAACACCGGGAAACCACTGTTGAGCTGCCATATAAATACCGGGACGGTATATTCATTCTATACCGCCCCGGCAAATCTGGTGAGGCACAACTTGTCAAGCTGCCCTGATTGCCATTTTCCGATATCTATTCCTTCATTCCCGGATCGGGCAATCTGCAACATGCTGAGGGCCGTTGACCGGATTAAGTCGTGCAATTTCAGGCCCCGGGACACTCACCATATAACTGGTCCAACCCGCTCCCATTGTACTGCGGGGATCAGGCCGGTAGTAATCGGTAGATATGATCTGGGCGCCACAGGCGAAAGCAGCATCCCGCCGGCCCGTTTCTCCTGAACGGGCCTCCCTGGTATCGGCATCCGCACGCGTGCGGACCATATACCCCATTTTAACGTACCCCTGGATCAGCTCAAAATTGCTTTCCGGGTCATCATACTTCAGAAAGGCGGCTTCCGGCCTTCCGGGCTCAGAAAAGGCAAACATCGCGCGCCCGGTGAAAGAGGGGTGACCATTAATGTAAGCAGCCAACTGCGTGTCGGTGGCGTCCATCACAAACAGAACCTTACCCCTTGCATATCCCAGCTGTGGCCAGAAGCCGTCGTGTACGGCTGCATTCAGCGTAGAGTAACCCTTCCGGACATCGTCCGGTGTAATCACCCGCATCAATCCCGGACCGAATATATCCAGGATCTCCTGGTCGATAGATTCCAGAGCGGCCTGATCAAACAGAGGTGCCTGCGTAAAAGGCGCACCCATAAGGTCGAACAGGTTTTCCTCCTTGGGTTGGATCTGAATAACCAGAGGCAGGTGATTGGGATTGGCCTCCGACCAGTTCCGGATTTTGGTCAAAGCCTGTTTAAATGTCAGGGTATGGGTCATAAAGTCAACATCGGGATAGTGCAGGACCTTCAGGCCGGCTCCCAGCAGGTCTTGTTCTCCTGATTCGGGAGATTCACCTATAAACAACATGCCCATCCTGTTGTAGTACAGGCCGCCTACCGGATCGGAATAAACATCGATCTCCAGACTGCGAATGCCATAATCATCCAGCTGATCTTCCAGAGTTTCGTGTGTATAATCCCAATCATCCGGATTAAAACCTTCCGGCAGCATTTCCGGGTGATCGTACATAAACTGCAGAATTGGTCCATAGGTACCAATATGGTAGCTATTATGGCTGCCCAGCACCTGATAAGTATTCAGTCGCAACTCATTGATCTGTGCTGCACAGCTTTCCTCCTCCTTCTTACAAGAGGCTGCCACTGCCATCACCAGCACAGCCACGAACAAAAACTTTAATGTTTTCATGATTTATTAATTTAAGGGTGAATCATTCCGGCAGAGCTTGTTCTCCTAAATACAAAAGCCCCCCTGCCAGTCGACAGGGGGGCTTATTTTGGTATTTGAGTTAAAATGCAGGATGCGCTCTACATGAACATTTCACACATGCATTAAAACTAACCGCCTTCACAGAAACTTAAACCTGAGCTGACGCAGCATGCATTTTTCGCAAGCTCCCACGTTTATTCAGAAATTCCAAGGACCTGCGTCATGGCATTTGCTGATTGACACCGGACGGAAACTGGTCTTTATTTAACTATACCTTAGCGCTACCTTGCTACATCAAAGCATTCAATGGAACAGAGGCCTTGGGAGTGTCCAGTTCCCAAAGATCGTTTAAGAAGGGTCAAAGTAGAATTATGAATTACCAACGGATAATTGAGGACCTCTACCGTACCATCCTCCGGGAACCGGATACCGGTTCTGTAGCCGCATACATCCCGGAACTAAGTGCGGTTGATCCGGATAAATTCGGCATTTACCTCACTACTGTCGAAAATGAAAATTTTGGAACCGGCGACTGCCATGAACTCTTTTCTATCCAGAGTATAGCCAAGGTGCTTTCGCTCAGCCTGGCCTATAATATGCTGGGCGGGGAACTCTGGAAGCGGGTCGGCGTCGAACCATCGGGTTCGGCCTTCAATTCGCTGGTACAACTGGAGTATGACGCCGGAATTCCCCGCAATCCGTTTATCAACGCCGGGGCAATAGTTATTTGTGATATCCTGCAGAGCCTGCTCCAGGACCCGAAGAACGACCTGCTGCAATTCATCCGGGAAGTGTCGGGACTTCCCGGCCTGGATTATTCTCCTGAAATAGCCGCATCCGAGCGGTCGCAAGGCTACCGCAACATGGCCCTGATCCATTTCATCAAATCGTTCGGAAATATCCAAAATGATATTGAGCCGGTGATCGACCTGTATTTTCACCTGTGCTCGATCCGCATGAGCTGCGCCCAACTGACCCGGACCTTTCTTTTTCTGGCCAATAACGGCAGGGACACCCGCACCGGCCAGGCCATCCTGAATATGAGCCAGACCAAACGGATCAATGCCATTATGCAAACCTGCGGATTTTATGACGAGGCCGGCGAATTTGCCTACACGGTCGGACTACCCGGGAAAAGTGGTGTCGGTGGCGGGATCGTAGCGGTACATCCCAATAAATATTGCATAGCGGTCTGGAGCCCGCGGCTCAACCGAAAAGGCAACTCCCAACGAGGTATGTGGTTCCTCGAACAGTTTACCACAGAAACACAGTTATCTATTTTTTAGGCCGGTGGTCCGGATATGGCCCCACGCCTAGCGAATAACAACCGGTATGTAAAACCCGTTCGTACTTTTGTCCAGGGCTACCGTACCGCGCTGGAACTGCACATTCCCTTTCGGCAGGAACAACTTGGAGATATGCGCCGGCAAGGTGATCGGCTGGGCTACTTCCAGGGTTTGTATCATTTCCATGGCAGGGCCACCATAAACCAGGAGCATATAGGTTTTGCCATCCTGCCCCTCTACCAGCGTCTGCTTAAAAGCATAGGTCGATACGGCCTTCCCCCGGTTGTCTTTCATAAAGTCGCTGAAATCCTTTTCCTTCTTTTCCTTGCGCTTCGGATCATTGAGGTAACTCTGGGGCGACACGCCGCCAGAGAATGCGCTGTTTCCCTTGATGCCTTTTACGACCAGACCGGTCCGGCCGGTTTTCCAGGCATTTCCCATCTGAAACTGCACGTACATCCCTTTGCCGGCAACTTTATTATTCAGGGAAAGTTCCAGGCCGGTAGCATTCATCGTGTTGATGGAGAAATTCAGATCAACTTCTTCACTGATAGCGCCCCGGATAACCGGCACCGGCGGGAGGGGCTCCCGAACAAAAGCCATCCAGGCCAGGCTAAATACGATAAATGCAGTGAGTGCAATTCCGATCTTTTTCATAGGTATATGCAATTTAAGTGCATTCAAAGATACAGTCCATCGGCAATCTCTTCCAACTTTAATTTGATGGCCGCTACCATGTTAGCTGCCTGCTCAGGGCTTGTTTCGGCAGGCAGATAGGTAAAATCCAGACTTAATGCACCGAACAGGATTTTTCCGAATGCGGAAAATTCAGGGCCATACTGGTTATTTGTAATAAACGCTTGCACATGATCGAGTTGGACCGGCCCATACGTCCGGTCCAGGTTCAGGGTCCCCATAAAGCTCAAAGCAGCAACACCCAGTCGCTGGCGTTTCAGCCAAAGGGTCATCCGCACCAGGTATTTACTCAGCCGGAACATCAAAAACGGCTCTCCCCGGCGCCCGCCCCGGAATATGGCCTTTTGGAGGTATGTTGCCAGCGAAAGCACTTCCTGCCCGGGCTGTACCGGAAGTTCAAGCCGGAGCATGGAGATATAGCACCCCAAAATATCATCCGGCACAGGTGGCTCCAATGCAGCACGCAGGTCGGCAAAGCTGATCGCTCTGGCCCACCGCACCTGCTGCCCCTCATATTTATACTGAAGCACCACCTGCGTGATCACAGCCAGTAAAACACTGTTCAGACTCAGCCCGGCACGACCAAGGCGCAGCGTTAATTTCCGGGTAAACTCCGGTGAGTATTCAATGCTCAGGATAGCGTTCCGGCCATGATCCGGTATTTTTGCCTGAGCCCCGCTCCTGCCGTACTGCCATTCAGACTGAAACTGCCGGAGCAGAAATGCCCCGAATCGTCCGGCCAGCCGAAGCCCCTGGAAGCGCCGCGGAAATTGCACCGGGTGTTCCCAAACGCCGGGCGCCGGAAGTGCAACACCACCCAGCAGACAGAGCAACTCGTGCAGGAGCAGCCGGGCAGAAATACTGTCGATTATGGCATGATGGAACGTAACCAGCAATTCCGATTTTTTCACCTCCGGATCCGGCAGGTAAACACATTTCATTAACGGCCCTGAACGATCAAAGCGGGTGTTGATCAGTTCGGTTGCGGCCGGTTGCCAGGCCTTCCTGCCTGTGCCGGGAAGGACCCGGCACGGTATAGGCACTAGTGGTTCCAGACGGTGAAAACGGTACCGCCCGTTCCGGCGTATAATTCCGGCCTGTAACAGGGGATAGCGCTGTTGCAATTGCGCTAATGCGGCATCCACTTCCGCAGCTGCCGGGGCAACGGACAGTTGCAGGACGCAGGTTACGCTGAGCGGCGCTGCTTCATTCGAAAGAGTAAAAGCTTGCTCTATGGCATTTAAGGTCCGTATTCCCCGATGCTGTTTTTCCATACTGATTTCAGGTCAAAAGTAAACAAACCCGGAATAGCCGGAAGCAGGTTTGCTGGCACTCTGACTTTTCAGAAAACTTTTACCTTTGAGGGCACCGACATTCAGGCCATTCCCAAATTATTGAACAGACATCCCCTTTCCAATACCTGTATTGGCCTGATAATGTTTATGCTGACTGTTCACACCCGTATTATATTCACCTAAGGTTATCTGTATGATCCGTTCTTTACTTTTCTTATTTGCTTTTGTATTCCTCGCCATGGCCTT
>SBHD01000107.1 GCA_006226345.1 Bacteroidota bacterium
TTATCGCTCGACAGGTTGATCACGCCATTGCTGATCACCACATCCAGGCAACCGCTGATGATGGGCAGTTCTTCGATATAACCATTCAGAAAGATGGTATTGGTGCGCTGGTTTTTCTCCGCCACCAGTTGGGATTTGGCCAGTTGCTCCGGCGTCATGTCGATGCCGATCACTTCGCCGGCAGGACCGACCTGGCGGGCAGCAAAAAAGACATCCATTCCGGATCCACTTCCCATATCCACTACATTCTCGCCCGGCCGTAGCCCGGCCAGTCCGAAGTGGTACCCCACCCCGGCAAACGAATGGATCGCTGCCGCCGGTACGTCGTTCAGCAATTCTGCCGGATATCCCAGCCGCTCTGCCAGGGCGCGCCCCATCTCAAAGTGAAATGCTCCTTCCGGTGCAAGTGCGACTTCCCGGTACATGGCCTTAACCCGCGCTTCCAATTCGGCGCGGTTTACCGTGTTCTCCAATTCAGCTACTTGGTTCATGATCATTCAGTTTTAATATTCAAGTATTTCGGATGTTTCGTTTCATTCCGTTTCTGGTACAAGTATACCGGTGGTGCCCGTCAAATCCATCAGCACATGATTGATCGGCCCGTCGCCCTGCTCAACTGTCCGGTCCCGTTGATTATACCGGCTATCGGGCGCCGGTTATACGAATAGAGGCAGTTACGCAACAGGGGTGGCGTTCGGCTCATGCAGGCCGCAGGCCGGCTCAAG
This sequence comes from Bacteroidota bacterium, assembly GCA_006226345.1. Classification (GTDB taxonomy): domain Bacteria; phylum Bacteroidota; class Bacteroidia; order Chitinophagales; family Saprospiraceae; genus M3007. The sequence continues at coordinate 726 of SBHD01000107.1, forward strand.
CGGCACCTACCGGATGCGAAATCCGCAGATGCTGTTATCTTGGTGCGGAAAAGAAACTGCAGCCAGCACCGGAAAGGACTGAGCCAGCCGTTCCTCTCTTCAAATTAACTTCCGGAGGCCTATCCAGCCACCAGCCGCATTTCACCTGTACAGGTCCGGGGCAACCGATCCGACAGACCTAACAGGACGAACAGCGGAACAGGGATCGTTTATATCTGCGACCACGGGTATGCCGGGGTCATACCACCTGCCCTGCCATACCGGTGGTATGACCCCGTACGGTCCGCACATCCCGAGGTACGATGGATATGCACCGGCCTGACCAGAAAATGCCTGTATATGAAAGTGCTGTTCTCCAAGTTAAACAAAGGTTCGCAAACCGCGCGGCTGGTGCTGCGCCGGAACATCAAAGATTTCCTTTTTATCTCCGCCGGTGTGTGCCTGGCCAGTGTCGGCCTGAAAGGCTTTTTACTGCCGAACCAATTTCTGGATGGCGGCGCCATGGGCGTTTCCCTGCTGGGTGAGTTATTGACCAAAATTGAACTCTCCTGGCTGATTATCCTGGTCAACGTGCCGTTCATCCTGCTGGGTGCCCGGCAGATATCTCCCTGGTTTGCAATCAAAAGCACCCTGGCGATCGTGACCCTTGCCCTGCTCGTGCATTTTGCACAGTTCCCCACGGTCACGGCCGACAAACTGCTGATTGCCGTGTTCGGCGGATTTTTTCTCGGGGCCGGCATTGGTTTTTCTATCCGGGGCGGCGCCGTCATCGATGGCACCGAAGTACTGGCGATCTCGGTGAGCCGGCGCTCCAGCATGACCGTTGGCGACTTTATTGCCGTCTTCAACGTGACCCTGTTCTCCATTTCCGCCCTGCTCATCAACATCGAAACTGCCATGTACTCGATGCTCACCTATATGTCGGCATCCAAAACGGTGGATTATATCATAAACGGGGTGGAAGAATATATCGGTGTCATGATCATGTCCAACCAAGCCGACGAGATCAAATACAAGGTGATTCACGAACTGGGTCGCGGTGTGACGGTGTTCAAATCGGAGAGCGGATTTGGCAAAACGGGCGCCTCCCGCGAAGACGGAAAGGTGCTGCTTTGCGTGGTCACCCGGCTGGAAGTGACCAAACTGCTGCTGGAAATCGAAAAGGTGGACCGGGAAGCTTTTGTCGTGCAACATCCGCTGAAAGACACCAAGGGTGGCATGATCAAAAAACGGCCGCTGCATTAGGGAGGAACCTTTCAAATTGAAGATTGGAAATTGAAAAGGTTACCCCCGGCTGTTAGATCTTTACCCCCCGCGTGGTGAAAGAAAGCCCCTGCTGGCCCACGGTAGAGATCATCACCGCTTCAAAAAACGGTTCATGAATGGCGGGATCTATAGCCCAGTCGAACAGGAAATTGCCGCCGGTGCCGCCCTCGTCGTCGGTTTCATCGATAACGATCTCGATCGTTTCCAGGGGTGCGATCAGAACGGGTTTGGCAAAATAGGTCCGGATCAATTTACCTTCCGTATTAAAATAGTCCGCCCGCCGGATGTACACCGGGTCCTTTTTATTGATATTCCGGATGCTGACCATAACCGTCAGATTGTGGGTACGTTTCTGGTGCAGGCTGTACACCTCCGAATAGACTGACAGGTACGAGCTGCCGTATTCGAGGCTGTCGGACGCGGACAGTTCAACCTGCCGTTTTTCCCAGTTAATGGGATTGATGGAACTCATTTCGGGCTTTTTATTACAGGCGCCCAGGGACAGCAGAACAGCGGTCAGACCGACCAGGTGTAAACGTTTCATATCATGCGTATTTTCTGAATTCAAGGGGCAGGAAACGGTCAACAAACATACTCGAAATTTTCCAGCAACCGGTGAGACACCGGATCCGGAGCAACCGAAATATCCGGCTCGGGGAGACAACACTTGCGCTACGCCGCAGATACACCCTCTTTTCCTGCAGATAGTACAGGCAACACTATAATCCTGTTCCCCAAATTGATCACATTAATCTTACCTTTGCGGCCGCTATGCTGAACCTCAGTAATATTTTCGTTAAATACGGCGACCGCACCCTGCTCGACCACGTCAACCTGGTGGTCAAACCGGGCGAGCGGATCGGCCTTGTCGGCCGCAATGGTGCGGGCAAATCCACCCTGTTGAAGATCATCGCCGGGGAAATGTCGCCCCATGGCGGCGATGTCGTGCAGCCTTCCCACTTTACCGTCGGCTACCTCCACCAGGACATGCTCCTGCCCAAGGGCAAAACCGTGCTGGACGAGACGATGACCGCATTCGCCGAAGTGCTGGCCCTCGAAAAACAACTGAACGACATCCAGGAAGAACTGGCCGTGCGGGAAGACTACGAATCGGAGGCCTACCACAAACTCATCGAAAAGATGGGTGATATCACCGAGCACCTGCACCACCTCGGCCATGCCACCACCCAGTCGGAGGTCGAAAAGGTGCTGACCGGACTCGGGTTTCAGCACAGCGATATGCAACGCCTGACCGACGAATTTTCCGGCGGCTGGCAGATGCGTATCGAACTGGCCAAGATCCTCCTGCGCCAGCCCGACCTGATCCTGCTCGATGAGCCGACCAACCACCTGGATATCGAGAGTATCCTGTGGCTGGAAGACTGGCTCGACAGCTATACCGGTATGGCCATTGTGATCAGCCACGACCGCCGTTTCCTCGATAATGTCACCAACCGCACCGTAGAGGTGATGCTGGGCCGCCTGGAAGACTACAAAGCGGCCTACTCCAAATACGTCGAGCTCAGTGCCGACCGCCGGGAGAAAATGCAGGCCGCCTATGAAAACCAGCAGCGGGTGATTGCCGACCGCGAGCGCACGATCAACCGCTTTATGGCCAAGGCCACCAAGACCAAGATGGCCCAGAGCATGAAAAAGCAGCTGGACAAAATGGAGCGCATCGAGATCGAAGACCAGGACACTTCGGTGATGAACCTGCGCTTCCCCGACGCGCCACGCTCCGGTGAGGTAGTCGTAAAGGTCGAACACCTGACCAAACGCTACGGCGACCTCAGTGTGCTGGAAAACGTCGACCTCCAGATCCTGCGCGGCGAACGCATTGCTTTTGTCGGCCAGAACGGACAGGGCAAAACCACCCTGGCCAAGATCATCGTCGGCAACGAACCGTCCACCTCCGGCAAAGCCGCCCTGGGGCACAACGTATCGATCGGCTACTACGCCCAGAACCAGGCCGAAACCCTGGACCCCAAGCTCACCCTGCTGGAAACCATGGAACGGAACAGTCCGGAGGAAATGCGCACCCGCCTGCGAGGTATTCTTGGTAGTTTCCTGTTCAGCGGAGAGGATGTGGACAAGAAGGTAATGGCCCTGTCCGGTGGCGAACGCGCCCGCCTGGCCCTGGCCTGCATGCTCCTGCGCCCGTTCAACCTGCTGGTACTTGACGAACCGACCAACCACCTGGATATGCTGTCCAAGGATATCCTCAAACAGGCCCTGATCGACTTCAAGGGCACACTACTGGTGGTCAGTCACGACCGGGAGTTCCTCAGCGAACTGAGTACGCGCACCATCGAGTTCCGCGACCATAAACTGAAGGAATACCTCGGCGACGTCAACTATTTCCTCCAAAAACGGCAACTGGATAACATGCGCGAAGTGGAAATGCGCACCACCAATGGCAAACAAGCCGCTGCCGGTAACAGCCGCCCCGGAACTGCAACAAATGAAAAACCTGTTGTGGAAATCTCGGCTGAGGAAAAAAAGCAGTTACAACGCACGGTGCAGCGCAGCGAACGCAAAATTGCCGACCTGGAAACGGCGATCGAAAAGATCGAGACCCAGATGGCCGATCCCGGGTTTTACAGCGACCCCAAATCGGAAGAGCTGCTGAAAAAATACAACGACCAGAAAGCCGAACTCGAACAGGTGTACGCGGAGTGGGAGTCGGCGGTGGAAAAACTGGGGTAACTCGATGTAGTATTCACCGCCAGGACGCGGAGACGCGGAGTTTTTTTCTTTGCGTCTCCGCGTCCTGGCGGTAAAAAAAACACTCCATGAAAAAACAACTCCCGAACAACCAGCTCAAAATGCTGGCCATGGCAGCCACGGTTATCTTTTTTTTGCTGATGTGGCTCTACTCCCGTGAGTTCCCTGTCTATACCAATACCATCGGCGCCGCCCGCCTGGTAACAGGTGCAATAATAACAGGTGCCCTGCTCGCTACCGGCATCATTTACTTCTTTCGCCACAGGCTCAGTCCCTGGGACCGCCACCTGCCCGAAAGCGGCAGTATCATCGCCTTCTGCCTTTTCTTTTCCCCGCTTTTTGCCAGCCTGCTCAACCGGGCCTCCGGTACCGTGGACTACCGCCGGTTCACCTTTGTCTCCGAAGAGCCCTACCTCGCCTCCAACTACGGCGTGCTGAAGAATGAAGACATCAAACCCACCGGCTACCGCCTGATCGTAAAGGATCAGGGCGAGCAGTATCGCTTCCAGTATAAAAAACAGGCCTACTACCCGATCACCCAGCCCGGCGAACCGGTGCTGCTGCCCGTGCGGAAAGGCCTGCTCGGGTTTGACATCGTGGAACTGGAGTGACCGTTCCGCCACTTTCCGTTACAACTTGCTGTTAAAAATGCCGTTCTGTTGCGCGTTTGATCCAGGTTTTTTAACTTTGCATTTCAAAGTACTTTTAAAAACACTCGTTTCACGATTTTAAAACAACCGATATGATCACGCTGAACAGACGATTTTCCTTTATCCTGCTGGCCGCCGGGTTTTTACTACTCATTCCATTAATTGCCATGCAGTTCACCAGTGAAGTGGACTGGTCGCCCCTGGATTTCCTGGTCATGGGCGTCCTCTTGTTCGGCACCGGCCTGGCCAGTGAGCGGGTATTGCAACAGGTAAAAAAAACGGAACACCGGATCATCCTCATTGCTGCCGTGCTGGTGGCCTTCCTGCTGGTTTGGGCGGAACTGGCGGTCGGGATATTCGGGACGCCCTTTGCCGGGAGCTGATTTTAGGGTTTGCACCGCCAGGACGCGGAGACGCAGAGTTTTTTCTTGGCGTCTTCGCGTCCTGGCGGTGAAGACAAAGCGTCTTAGCGTCTTAGCACTGAAAAATCAAAACGTCCTGGCGGTGCAAACCGCCCCCACACACCGGCAACCACCGGCGCCTCCAGACCCACCGTATCGCACACCTGTTCAAAGGCTTCAGCCGGCAACACCCTTTTCAGGCCCTGCAACATTTGCGAGAATTCCGCCTGGGTGTGGGTAGCGAACATGTGCCGCAGCCAGAGCAGGTAATCCTCAAAAGCCAGGTGCTGCACGATCTCGGAACGGATGTCCAGCAGTTCGGCATCGCTGAAATGCGCCTCGAGCAGTTGCTGGGTCTCGTTTTCCTCGTGCAGGATATGCAGCAGGTACTGGGCATGATAGGCCGAAAAGTCGAGGTAAAACCGGTACAGGTCCTCCGCACTGCTGTCGGCGGAAAGGCTGCGGAGCCGGTCATGCAGGTGCTGCTGTTCGGCTTCCAGGGCCTCGTGTTCGGCGGTGTTTTCCGCTGCCCCGCCCGGCACTTTCTGTTCCAGCGCCCGCAGGATGATATCGTCTTCCGATTCGGCATGGAGGGTCAGCAGGAAGAACAATTCCTCACCCTGTTTTTTCAGTTGTTCGATGGCTTCCGGGTTGCCGGTGTCGGCCCGGCCGGCAGCGAGGGAGAAGTCGCCCAGCAGTTTGCGCAGAGCTTTGTGGGGGGCACTGAAGATCTTTACTCGGTTCATGTGTTGTGTGGTTTGGTGTGTAGTTTTTTTACCGCTAAGAGGCTGTTTGAGTTAGACTTTTGGAATTTGTTATAGATCATTTTTAACCTGATTGAGGCGCCAAAACCGGAGTTTAGCCTAAGTTAAATGAGGATTTTGGTAACAAAAAGCAGGTTAAAAAGGAGCATAACAAAACCAAAACGTTTAACTCAAACAGCCTCTCAGACGCGGAGACGCGGAGGGCGTTTTTTCCAGTAGACGTACAGGTCTGGAAACCGGTTGCGGTTTTTGCCGTAATATTGGATGGGAAGAAGGGCCGCTACGAAAAACCGTGAACGAGTGGAAGAAGCATTAGCCCGTGCAATACTGATCCCAAAAATGATTCAATTGAATAAAAACCTACCCCATCTGTAGTTTTCTGCGCTTTTCCCGGACTAACCCTGTAAACCGTTGATTCAAAAGACACCTACCATGAAAAATGCAGAAAATAACCACGTCTCCGCCGCTAAAGACGCCGGCTACCTGCTGGGCGGCGTGCTCGCGCTCCTGCTCGGCATAGCAGTCTGGCTGATATCGGGAAATGTGACCCTGGCCATTTCCGCAACAGTACCGGTCAGTGTGACGCTGGGCATCCTGTTCGAACAGCGCCTGCAACACAAGGCCGTGCCGCCGGCCCCCGGGGTGCGAAAGGCCATATGGGGCCTGCTGGCCTTGGGGGTGGCCGTATTTATAGTACTCCTGATCCTGTACAAACTGATTTGAGCACTACCTGACCGATGCCCGGGCCATCAACCATAGCACAGGAGTTTATCGCCAGGATCCGGCAACATGAGGGGATCCTGCACAAGGTGTGTGCGGTGTATGCCCATTCCAAAGCAGACCGGGAAGACCTGCAACAGGAGATCATCCTGCAACTATGGAAGTCCTACCCCGCCTTCGAGGGCAGGTCTGCGTTCTCCACCTGGATGTACCGGGTGGCGCTGAACACGGCGATCACCTTCACCCGGAAAGCCGCTTTTTTCCAGGAATACACGGAAAGTCTCGCGGCCGCCGCTGATGTCGGGACCACCATGGAATCTTCCGAAGACCTCCAGCTCCTGTACAGGGCCATCGCAAAACTCAACAAAGTAGAACGAGCGCTCATCCTGCTGTGGCTGGAGGAAAAACCCTACCAGGGGATCGCCGACACCCTGGGTTTGACCGAAAAGAACGTGAGCGTCCGCTTGGTGCGGATCAAGGCCAAACTGGCCAACATCATTGAAACTATGCAATAACATCATGGCCAAGATCGATCTGGACAAATTCAAGACCGCCTGGCAGCAGGGATCGCCTACCGCCGGCCCGCTCCTGACCGACCGGGAGATCCAAACCTTTATGCACGCCACGTCAAAGCATATCCTGGTGCGCTTCCGGAGGGGTCTGGTGTTCGATATCGGCTTCAAAGCCGTATTGCTGGCGTTCGCGCTGGTATTGGCTTTTCTGATGCCATGCACCACCGGCTGGCTGGTCTTCTGCGCGATCGTGGTTTTGTTGCTCGGCGGCGGGATCGGCTGGCAGCTGCGCACCCTGCGGCAGATCCCCCGACAGGACCCCGGCGCCCGGAGTACCCTAGACCTGCTGCGGCAGTACATTGCCTTCTATTACCGGCACTACTACCGGGCTATGCTCGTGATGGCCGGCTCCAGCGTTTTCTTCTTCCTGACCGGCTCGCTGTACTACCTGTACTTCAAATACGGGGGCATCCCGCCGGTGCACTGGGACGACCTGCTCGTACTGGGCATTGGTTTGGTGCTGAGTTTTTCGCTAAGCGCCGTAGCGCAGATCTGGCAGGGCAACTTCCAGATCCGGCAATTGGAGGAGCGGGTGCAGGAGATCGGGGAGCAAAGCCTCAGCGCGGACAGTCTGGATACCCAGCGGAGCAAGATGCTCCGCAATGCGGTGCTGATCGGTATTGCGCTGATCGCGGGTTTGTTGTTGTTCCTGTATCTTATCTATCAATACATTTAAGCCATGGGAAAGCCAAAAGTGACCTGGACTATCAGTCGAACGGCCCTGTTTGTTGTCATTGGTCTGTTGAATACCGTCTTCGTCCGGCCTGAGGACATTGGCAGCTGGAAGAATTATGCGGGGTATGGGTTTTTGTTGCTGGCTTTGGTGGATGCGGTTGTATTGGTGCGGGAGTATATCAGGTCGCGGTCGGCGCAATAGGTATGATCCCCGGGAAACAGCACCGGACTACCCCGGTTATCCCCAATCTATATTCCATACGTGGGCTTGACTTATTGGGGTTATTTGGTGTTTTTTGTAGGCAAACAACGAACGACCAGTGTGTAATAAACTCCTCCTGCCAGTTTACCGCCCCCCCACTTCCGAGGCTTTCGGAGGTGGGGGGCGGTGTGGTTGGGGGAAATAGTCCGTATTGTGGGTTTACCTGGCTGGACTAGCACATTCCAATATCGATATAGCCGAAAACGACAAAGAAAAGGCGCAATGCGGGTTTTGGTTTGCCGTTTTCGGCTATGCAATAGTTAGTGGTCATTCAACGAAAAAAAGAACTAATGCTAAAATTTTTTAAAAGGATCAGACAAAAGTTACTTAATGAAGCCAACTTAAAAAAGTACCTGCTATATGCCTTTGGAGG
>SBHD01000233.1 GCA_006226345.1 Bacteroidota bacterium
CAATTTGAAATTTGAAAAGTTATACAAATTCCAGTGGTGTAAAGGTGGCGCCCAGCACCTCACTTGCATCAACACCCAGCCAGCGTTCCAGCAGTGTAGCGTATACCTGCCGGAAATCGACCGTAAACCGCAGGTCGCCCTGATCGAGGTTTTCAAGATCGGGCAGTTCGTTGAGCAGGCCTTTTTGTTTCAGTCCTCCTCCCATAAAGAACATCTGGTTGGCAGTACCGTGGTCGGTGCCGCCGCTGGCGTTTTGGGCTACCCGCCGGCCAAACTCGGAGAAGGTGGCCACAAGCACGTCGTTCCAGCGGCCCTGGGCCTTTAGTTCGGCAGCAAAGGCTTCCAGGGCATCATTGAGCTCCTTGAAGAGCCGGGTTTGCTGGTTTTCCTGGTTGATGTGCGTGTCGAAGCTGCCCAGCGATACGTAATAGACGGAGGTTTCGGCGTCTCCGAGGATCAGGGAAGCCACTGTTTTCAAGTGTTTGCCCAGGCCGGTATTGGGGTAGGTGCCGGTACTGGGTTTTACCCGGCTTTTTTCAAACAGGTAGTCGGCCGAAGACAGGGTTTCGGCCATGGTTTTGTAGAGGTAACCGACTGGCGAATCGTCGTGCTCGTGGCTGCCCTGCGCGGCTATGTAGTCCGTGAAATATGGGCTGTGGGCCGTTTGATGCAATTGGCGGGGTTCCTGCAGGGCCAGGCCTTTTCGCTGTGCGCCTTTCAGAGCCAGGCTCAACGTATCGTCGATCTCCAGCACCGGCGCCTGGCAGGGCTGGCCGGCGCATTGGGCGTCGAGGTAGCGGCCCAGCCAGCCGGTCGTCCAGTATTCATCCGCCGGACTGGCGGTGTGCCAGATGTCCATGCTGCGAAAGTGCGACCGGTCGGGATTGGGATAACCGACATTGTGCAATACGGCCAGATCGCCGGCATCGTACAGGTTTTTGAGTGCCGTCAGTGCCGGGTTCAGGCCCGCCTCATCCGTCAGTTCGAGCGTTTCGTGGCGGGGGAGACCCAGCCGCGGCCGTTCGTTGTAGTAAATGTCGTTGCGGGTCGGGATGACCGTATTCAGGCCGTCGTTGCCCCCGCTGAGCTGCAGCAATACCAGCACCCTGCCTTTGGGCGTGAGCGCCCCCGGACGGGCGTGGGCCTGTAAGAAGCGGGGCACCCAGAGGGAAGCCGTGGCCAGCGAGGCCGTTTTCAGGAACGTGCGGCGTTTGATCAGCATAGTCTGCGTGTTTGTCGGGTTAGCAAAGCTGGTATTCGGGCGTGGCCATTAACTGGAGCGCTGCCGATTGGATCAGCGCTGTTTTAGTGCCGGCCTGGGTATGTTTCTGCAAAACGCCTAGCGGCGGGTTGGCTTCCGGCAACTGCCAGAGGTATCGCGCCAGGTCCGGGATCATATCCGGTTCGGACGTGTTGGCAAAGGCGCGTTCCAGCGGTTGCCAGTCGACGGCCACAGCCAGCCGCCGGGCCAGTTTGCTGCGTTGGCGGCCCATCATTTGGTCGTCGTCGTCCTTCGGGCTGATATCGAGGTCGCTTTGTGCGGCGATGATGTGCGGCAGGCGCAGGCGGAGCATCAATGAGGTACTGTCGATCCAGGAGCGGCCGCCGGGCCAGCCGGCTACATTGGGCGGATAAAGGAGTACCTGTCCCAGGGCTTTTTGCAGGACCAGTTGTCCTTCCGGATCATCGAGGGTAAGCGGCAGGGTGCGGCGCAGGCCGACCCAGAGTTCCACGGGCGATTTGATCTTGCGTCCGATGTTTTCGGGCGCGTAGAACCAGTCGCTGGCAAAAATAGCGTCCAGCAGCGCAGTGATATCGTAGCCGCTGTCGTAAAAACGGTCTCCGAGCTGTTGGATGCGCTCGTCGGGGATATTTTCCTCATTGACCAGGAAGCGGTAGAGTTTTCGGGCGATAAACCGGGCGGTCTGGCGTTGTTCGAGAAGGATGTCCAGCACGGCGTCGCCATCAAATTGGCCGGTTTGGCCGAGCACGGTTTTGGGTTCGGTATCGTGGAAAAAACGGCGGAAGACAAATTCGCCGTTCAGTTTGAAGCCCCAGCCGGTGAATGCCCGTGCGGCTTCCTTGATATCGGTTTCGGTGTAGTTTCCGCGCCCCAGGGTAAAGAGTTCCATGACCTCGCGGGCAAAATTTTCATTCGGGTGTTGTTTTTTGTTTTGCTGGTTGTTGAGAAAAGCCAGCATGGCCGCGCTTTTGGAAACAGCGCGGAGGAGATCGCCGAAATTGCCCAGGGCATGGCTCCGGATAATATGCAGGAGTTGCTGCTGGTACAGGATATTGATGTTGCGGCTGGAAAAATGGCCGTGCCAGAAAAGGGCCATTTTTTCGCGCAACTGGGCTTTGCCATGCACCATTTCCTCCAGCCAGATGAGGTTTAGGCTGCGGAGGTCTTCCCGGCTTTGTTTCCGCGCCCTTTTTTTCTGGTCGTCGGTCAGTTTTTTATCCCGGGGTTCCATTTTTCCCACTTCGCCAACGCCCATGAAGAGCCCTTTCAGGGCGCCGTCGGCTACATCGAAATAGCTGGGTGGAGGGGCAGATGCAGTTTTCAGTTTGGGCCACCAGGCAGTTTCCGGAAGTGTATTCCAGTGCTGCCAGCCAGCAGTGTCCGGTCCAAAACCGGCCCGCCAGAGCAGGTGCTGGAGTTTGAGTTGGATGGATACGGGCATGGTACGGTCTTTTTACCTTGAACACGCGTATAACCCCAATGCGGGGCATTTATTTTTTGGTAAGACCGCAAACAGGGGGAAGCGTTTAATGCTTAACAGAATTTTAAGAAGATTGGAATGCTATACCCAAGTACGCGTTTAATCCGAAAGGATAGACAATAGGGCTTGCCTTTGAGTAACCTGTCAGGTTTGGCCTGCCTGCAAACACTTTCTGTGCAACAGCTGCGTGAAAACAAAAACGCTTGTTTCGTAAAGGGAGCCTCGCTCAATTCATATTATAATTCACCCCAAAACGCACCATCCGCCCGGGCTGTGGGTTGTACAATAGGTCGTCCTGTGTGCCGGTAGCGTCTATGCCGGCATAATGCCGGTTGAAGATATTGGTGACCCGGCTGTAGATCAGGAAGTTCTTGCTCAGGTAAAACCGGAACATGGCATCCCAGGTGCGATAAGCTTCCTGGTGCGTGATCGTGTTGTCCCGCTGATAAAAATCGCGGTATATGACCGACCCGCTCAGGATGCCATTCTGCCGGTTCGAACTGAACTGCAATTCCCACCTTTTAGCCTGCAGGGAGAACCTGAACTGGGTGATCCAGCGGGGGTAGTTGCGGATTTCCCGGGTGGAAGGCAGGCCATAGCCAAACCATTCGCGACCCCGGGAGTATTGGAAATAAAATTCAACGTGGGCGGTGATCTGGCCGGAATTCGGCCGGTTACGGCTCAGGTCGAAGTCGAGGATGTCATCGCCTACAGTGCCCTGGACGCCCCAGGCTGCCAGTGCCAGGCCCGGAGCCTGTTCAAATCCATACCGCCAGTGCCCGTCCACTTCCCGGAGGTAGCCGTTGCGGGCCAGGTTGTGGGCTTCCTGGTAAAAGACCGCTATGTCAGTCGTGAACCGGCCGGAATACCGGCGGATGCCGAATTCTGCCAGCCGGGTGCGCTCGGCCCGGTTGAGATCATGAAACAAGGCGTTTACCAGCAGGGTATCCTGCACATCGATCTGGTAGCTGGTCACCCTGCTGTATACCGAAGGCCGCTGGAACCCTTCCGCATAGGAAGCCCGGAATAGCCAGGTGCTGTCAGGCCGGTATAGCAGTGCCAGCCGGGGTACGGGTACGACTTGAGCATCGAGGTTAACATTTATTGCTGCGCCTGCGATGGCGCTGAATTTTTCGGTACGGTACTGGAGCTGGGCAAAGGTGTTCAGATCAATATAGCCGTCGGCTTCCGGGGAAAACGGGCGTGGCGGCGGACCTCCTTCTGTTTCTGCAAATGGCCCGACTTCCACAGGTGCACCGAAATACCCCATTGGTGGCACACCGCCGCCGAGATTAGCCTGGATGCCGGCGTCCAGCAGAAAATTTTGCCGGAGTTTGGCATTAATGCGGGATTCAAACCGGACATCGAAACCGTTGGCAACAAAATAGCGCTCATCTGAGTCGAAGCGGGCATAGATATTTTCCAGCACTGTTTTTTCCTGTGCGGGTGTCTGGATATAAGGGGTCTTGGCATAGTAAAGTGCGGTGCTCAACCGGTCGAAAATGGGTGTGAAGGTCGAGGAGTTCCGCACCTGATAGCGGATAAACGAGAGTGTGTTGGTCGCCGTGCGTTTGGCCCGTAGTTTTTGAATGCGAAATGACGCTGTTTCGATCTGCTCGTTGATCTGGTTGGAGGGGTTGCCGTAGGACACGGCCAGCGGGCTGAGTCCCAGGCTGCTGTGGTCGGACCGGATCAGGCGGTTGTAATTAAACTGGATGCCACGCCAGGTGAGGTTGATGCCTAGTAGCCGGCTTTCATGCGGGATTGGAGCGTTGCGGGCCACCGTGTCCCCAAATTCCTGCGGGCGGTAGTTGGGATTCTGGAGGTAGAGGTCCGGCCCGAAATCTAAGGGCAGGTAGTTGCGGGTGGTGAACAGTTTGTTATCGTAAAAATAGTCAGATTTTTCCCGCACGGTATTGCTGCCGTAGAGGCTGAAGCGGAAAATATTTTTGTCTTTAAAGAGTTTGCCGCCCAGCATGAGGTCCAGGCTGTTGTATCCAAAATTGCCAAACGACAGATCGGCTTGGGTGAAGATCGGGCGTTCTGTCTCTTTCAGGATGATGTTGATCACCCCGGCGGCGGCACCGTCGCTGTAAATGGCTGAAGCGGGACCGTATACCACTTCAATGCGTTCAGCCTGCCGGATGGGGAGCTGGGCACCGATGGGCATGCCGGGTGCGGCGGTGGGTTTGATCGGTACATCGTTGATCAGGACCTTCATGTATTGGTTGCCCGGCAGCCCGCGTACCATAAAGGTTTCACCTTCCAGTACATTGCCGGGTTGCGAAACCCGGATGCCAGGCGCCACCTTAAGCACGTCGCCGAGCGTGACAAAGCCGTTACGTTCGATATCGGCAGCCGTAACCACCCAAACGGTGAACGGTAGTTGGTCGATATTCTCCAGGTTGCGGGTGGCTGACACGGCTTTTCGCTTGGGTGTGCCCTTGTCTAATTGATGAATATCGTCTTCTCTCAGGCGCTCGGGCTTGAGCAGGAGAGAGGCGGTGTCGGTCTGGGCAGTCAGCGCGACACTGCAGAGGCAGCACAACAAGGGTAGCCAACGGAGCATATTCAACGTATTTTCGGATACACGTTGCCGGTTTTTCACCGCGGAGACGCTAAGACGCAAAGGCTGTCACTAAAAATTGAAGGAAAACTAATTGCGCATCTCCGCGTCTTGGCGTCTCCGCGGTTAGCTAAATACCGGCAGTTTATTTCGGATTTCCCGTCAAACCTACAGGATAAGTTCCACTTTGACAAAATCAGGCGGTATTCCGCTATCTTCGTGGCCTATGCCCGACATACTCTACCAGGATTCGATCCTGATCGCGATCAACAAACCCGCCGGCTGGCCGGCCCAGCCCGACAAAACCGGCGATACTTCTGCCCTGGAATGGGCGGAAAAAGAATGCAACCAGTCGCTGCATCCGGTGCACCGCCTCGACCGCCCGGCCAGCGGAGTGCTGTTGTTTGCCAAGACCAAGGCAGCCATGACCCAACTGCAACAACAGTTTCAGGAGCAGACGGTGGAAAAAGACTATCTGGCAGTGGTCGCCAGCCTGCCAAAAGACCCGGAAGGTACGTTGGTGCATTACCTGCAAAAAAATGCTTCGAAAAACCGGGCCTATGCCTCCGAGACCGAACAACCGGATACCGACCGTGCCGAGCTGCGCTACCGCGTGCTGGGCAGCAGCGACCGCTACCACCTTCTGGAGATCCGGCTCCTGACCGGCCGCCACCACCAGATCCGTGCCCAGCTCGCCGCTATCGGCTGCCCCATCAAGGGCGATGTGAAATACGGCGCCCGCCGTGGTAACCGCGACCGCTCGATCCACCTGCATGCCTGGAAACTGGCGTTCGAGCATCCGGGTAGCGGGGAATGGATGACTTTGGAAGCGGGAGTGCCGGAGGGGGATGCGGTTTGGGAGGCGCTGCGGGGGTTGAAGCAGGATGCGCAGGATGGTTAGAGCAGGATTATTCAGGATTTTGGTCGGGTACTTCGGGGTTTTGAGGGCACTTAATCGCTTTAGGGTCTTTTACTGTTGGTCTTGTGTTTGATTTTATCCCGTTGCATTTTTTCTACTACCCAGGCTGGCATGTAGTGTCGGGATTCAAAAATGTCTTCATCTACCTCCCCAACCAGTTCAGGTGTGGCATCCTGGAATTCATGTTCGGGGCGGATCTTGTTGTTGAAGATATGTTTGTATTGCAGACTTTCGGCTCCGAAGTTGATCAGTAGTCCGGATTTGATATTGAGCCGTTCCGTGGTGTTTATTGCTTGTATCAAATCTTCATTTGCCAGATTCAGTTTCGCTTTTGCTTCAATGATCACTTGATCATCGCACAAAAAGTCGCAGCGCCGATGTGCGATCCGGTATTGATCGTAATGAATGGGGAGCCATACTTCCCGCTCAAAAGGAATACCCGCTCTGCGGAGTTCAATGGCTAATGCCCGGCAATACACGTATTCCATAAAACCGCGGCCGAGTTTATTGTGCACATCCATGGCACAACCAATAATGCGGTAGGTAAGGTCGCCTTTTTTCATTGGGGAAAAGGTTGAAACAGGTATCCCCAATTACAAATGTTCCAGGATGTTATAATTATACCTGCTTATTAAACTAATAGGGCTATAGGTAAAAGGCATTGACTGCTAATGCCTTGAAAGAATTTAGTGCCATTTTTTTCCCTTTGCAGAAAATGATACCCTCCTTAAGTGGGTCGTTAATAGCCACTATCCTGCCAAATCCAGGGAAGTTGTCATCCTGATAAATCCTGAAAAAAATCCCACATATCCTGCTTCAACCAGTTACCCAAACCGCTCCTTCAACTGCTTCTTCAAAGCCAGCATTTCATCCCTTAACTGCGCAGCCGTAATAAAGTCCAGGTCCTTGGCGGCGGTTTTCATGCGCGACTCGGTTTCGGCGATCATTTTCTCGATCTGTCCGCGGTCGGCATAAGCCACGATGGGCTCGGCAGCGAGATTCTTTTCTTCGGATTCAACGTAATACTGTGTCTGTTCTACGCCGCGGATATCGAGGATGCTGCGTTGGGCCAGGATCTCTTCCCGGGTGCGGGTGACGGTAGTGGGTACAATGCCGTGTTCTTCGTTATAGGCCATCTGCACGGCGCGGCGTCGGTTGGTTTCGTCCATGGTGTTGCGCATGGCGTCGGTGATTTTGTCGGCGTAGAACAACACAAGGCCGTGAGCGTTCCGGGCGGCGCGGCCGGCGGTCTGGGTGAGCGAGCGCATGTTGCGCAGGAAGCCCTCCTTGTCAGCATCCAGGATAGCGACCAGCGAAACCTCCGGCATGTCGAGACCTTCCCGCAGGAGGTTGACGCCTACCAGCACGTCGTACTCGCCGAGGCGCAGGTTGCGGATGATCTCTACGCGCTCCAGGGTTTCCACTTCGGAGTGGATGTAGCGGGTTTTGATGTTGAGTCGCAGCAGGTAGGCCGTGAGTTCTTCGGCCATGCGCTTGGTGAGGGTGGTCACCAGGGTGCGTTCGTTGACGGCGACGCGTTTCTGGATCTCCTCCATCAGGTCGTCGATCTGGTTGAGCGAGGGCCGCACTTCGATGGGTGGGTCGAGCAAGCCGGTGGGCCGCACGAGTTGTTCGACGACAAGGCCTTCGGTTTGTTCCAGTTCGTAGTCGGCCGGGGTGGCGCTGACAAAAACTACCTGGTTGATCAGGCTTTCGAACTCGCCGAAGCTCAATGGCCGGTTGTCGATAGCCGATGGCAGCCGGAAGCCATGGTTGACCAGCATTTGCTTGCGGGCCCGGTCGCCGCCCCACATGCCGCGCACCTGCGGAATGGTCACGTGGCTTTCATCCACGATCATGATAAAGTCGTCGGGGAAATAATCGAGCAGGCAAAACGGACGGGTGCCGGGGTTGCGGCGGTCGAAAAACCGCGAGTAGTTCTCAATGCCGCTGCAGTAGCCCAGCTCGCGGATCATTTCAATGTCGAAAGTCGTGCGCTCCCGGATGCGGCGGGCTTCCAGCGGCCGGCCTTCAGAGATGAAGTATTTTTCCTGGCCGACCATTTCGTCCTGGATCTCATTCAGGATCTGGTTGAGCCGGTCTTTGGGTGCGATGTACAGGTTGGCCGGGAAAATGGCGGCGTTTTCAATCGCCTGGATGCGCTTGCCGCTTTCCACTTCGATACTTTCTATGCTTTCAATCTCATCACCCCAGAAAATGACCCGGTAGCCCCAGTCGGCGTAGGGCAGGTTGATGTCCACGGTATCGCCTTTGACGCGGAAGGTCGCGCGGGCGAAGTCTGTTTCTGTACGGGAATAGAGGCTGTCGGTCAGGGCATACAGGAAACTGGTTTTTGACATTTTTTGTCCCGGCTCGATACGGATGATCCCGGTTTTGTAGTCTTCCGGGTTACCCATACCGTAGATGCAGGACACCGAAGCGACGATGATAATGTCGCGGCGGCCGGAGAGCAGGGTACTGGTGGCTTTCAGCCGGAGTTTGTCCACCAGTTCGTTGATCTGCAGGTCTTTTTCGATGTAGGTATCGGTGACGGCGATATAGGCTTCCGGCTGGTAGTAATCGTAGTAGGAAACAAAGTACTCCACGGCATTGTCCGGGAAAAAGGACTGGAGTTCGCCGTAGAGCTGGGCGGTCAGTGTCTTGTTGTGGGTCAGGACCAGCGTGGGCCTGTTCACCTCGGCAATGACATTGGCCATGGTGAAGGTTTTACCCGAGCCGGTCACCCCGAGGAGTACCTGGGCGCGTTCACCGTGTTGGATACCCTCGACGAGCTGTTGGATCGCCTGGGGCTGGTCGCCGGTTGGTTTGTAGGGAGATTGAAGTTTGAATTCCATAGTTCAATATCTCCGCGCCTTAGTGTCTTGACGGTGAAAACGAACCGCGGAGACGCTAAG
>SBHD01000028.1 GCA_006226345.1 Bacteroidota bacterium
CCGGCGCCGGCGCCGGCGGGCTTCCAGCCGCTCCTGCAACTTCTGCCAGGCCTGTTCCGAAGGGCGCTCGTACAGTTTGGATTCGTTGTCCTTGAAAAATTCAAAAAGGTCAGGCACAGGTCGTGAATGGTTTAACTCTTGTTTGGTTCAGGAATACACACCGCTTATCCCGGTCCGATAATTCCTTTTTCTTTTAATAATTGTTGCATTTTCCGCTTGGCCAGGATTAGCTGCGATTTACTGGTATTTATACTGATACCCAGCAGATCTGCAATTTCCTGGTGTTTGTATCCTTCCAGCACATACAGGTTGAAAACTGTACGATAACCATAAGGCAGTTCTTCCAATAACGCAAGAATCTCCCGGGCGGAAATATCCGCCTCTATGGAGAACCGGTCTTCCTCGTCGGCCGGAATAAAAGCATCACCTGGAAATACCAACAGTTTTACTTTTCGCAACAGCATCAGGGATTCATTAACCATGATCCGCCGCATCCAGCCTTCAAAACTTCCGGCATTTGCATAGGATTCAATATGTGCAAAAACTTTATAGAACCCGCTCACCAAAGCCTCCTCAGCGTCCTCCCGCGTATTCAGGTAACGCCGGCACACAGCGAACATGATCGGTGCATACACGTCATAGACGCGTTTTTGCACAGCCGGATCCTGTTCCCGAAGGCCTTTGATGAGGTCTTGTTCCGTCATATGTCAGTAAAGATGCGATAAGCAGGATGTTTTGGTGGGCTGACCGACAAAATTTTATTCCTCCAAACCTGCTATTTTTGCGGTCTCGCAGCACCAGATATCCGGCTAAACGGGTAACATGCGCATTCAAAATTTTTTAACTACCCATTTATCTTGGAACTTATTAACGAAAAATACCAATTGACCGGCGGAATCGATCCGCTTCAACTTTGCCAGGAGTATGGCACGCCACTTTATGTATATGATGCCGCTATCATGGAACGCCAGTACAAGGCCATCACCGGCGCGTTTACGTATCCCAATGTGCGGATCCATTATGCCTGCAAAGCCCTGACCAATATCAATGTCATGCGCCTGTTCCACAAATGGGGTGCGGGGCTGGACTGTGTATCGATCCAGGAAGTACACTTGGGTCTGCAGGCAGGCTTCAAGCCGGAAGATATTCTGTACACGCCCAATTTTGCCGGCATGGAAGAATTTGACGAGGCTGCCAGGCTGGGTGTTAAGATCAACATAGATGCTATTCCGATGCTGGAGAACTGGGGGCTCCAGCACCGGGATGTACCGCTCTGTATCCGGATCAACCCACACCTGATGGCGGGTGGGCATGAAAACATCAGTGTTGGGCACATCGATTCCAAATTTGGGATCAGTATTCACCAATTGCCGCACGTACTACGGATCGTGGAGAGTCAGGGCCTGCGTATTGAAGGGCTGCACATGCATACGGGCTCGGACATCCTGGATGTCGACGTTTTTCTGATGGGCGCAGAGATCCTGTTTGAAGCCGCACGCAAATTCCCCGACCTGAAATACATCGATATGGGCAGTGGTTTCAAGGTGCCGTACAAGCCGGATGACATTGAAACGGATGTGGTGGAGTTGGGGCAAAAACTCAGCAAACGTTTCGCCGAGTTTTGCAGTGAATACGGGCGGGACCTGACCCTGATGTTTGAACCGGGGAAATTCCTGGTCAGCGCTGCCGGTTATTTGTTCGCCCGGTGCACCCTCGTAAAGCAAACAACTTCCACGGTTTTTGTCGGATTGGACACTGGTTTGAATCACCTGATCCGCCCGATGTTTTATGGTTCGTACCATAAGATCATAAATGTTACCGAACCGACTTTTAAGCCCCGGATCTATACAGTAGTTGGTAACATCTGCGAAACGGACACCTTTGGCAGCGACCGGCGGATCGCAGAGGTTGTAGAAGGAGATGTCCTTTGTTTTTACAATGCCGGCGCCTATGGTTGGATGATGTCTTCTAATTACAACTCCCGGCCCCGGCCCGCAGAGGTCCTCCTATATGACGGAACGGCACATCTGATCCGCCGGAGGGAGACCTTGGAGGACCTGCTGCACACACAAATAAGTATTGACCTATAAGTACTTAGAAGAATAGACGGCGGCATCCGCGAACGCACAAAATAAAAAGCCAACACAGAAGATTTGTGTGAATAAAAGTTTTATACATTTGCCCGTTCACAAAACTAAATCACTCACCATTTCAATCTTTTTTGTGTATGGTAAAACACCTTCTCTCCGCTGCCTTTTTGGCCCTTTTTGCCGCCGGCTTTTTCTCCTGTGTGCAAAAAAATGAGGAACTGAACCTCACCAAGGACCTACCTATCGAGGTCCAGCAAAAAATCCAGAGCCTTGGCTTTAATCCGGAAAATGCCTTTGCCACCGAAGGGGGCTATATTGTGGAGGGCGATATCTTACTGACGGATGCCGAATTAAATACCGGATGGGATGAGACCGTCCTGCGTGTCGGCGAATCCGAGCAGTACCGCACTACCAACCTGGTTACCGGCACACCGCGCACGATTGTGGTCACGACCAGCGGCAGCAATATCACTGCTGCACTGTCCCAGGCTATCGATGACGCTATCGATCGGTACAATGCAGAGAACCTGTCACTCACCTTCGTACGTGGCGGGAGCAGTGGCGGCGGGAACATTAACATCCGTGTCGTTAATACCGGCCAATACATAGCATCGGCCGGCTTTCCCAGTGGTGGGGACCCCTACAATACGATCAAGTATGCGAAAAAGTATAACAATTACAGCAATGGGTTCATGACTACGGTGATCGCCCATGAAATGGGGCACTGCATTGGCTTCCGGCATACCGACTACATGGATCGCTCGTATAGCTGTGGCGGGTCCTATTACAATGAAGGTGCTGCCGGTGTCGGAGCGATCAATATTCCAGGCACACCCACCGGCCCAGATCCGGACTCCTGGATGTTGTCCTGTCTGAGCGCCTCTACCAACCGGCCGTTCAACAATAATGACAAGACCGCACTGGATTACCTGTACTAGGGTTTACCAGAAGTATTCAAAAAGATCACAAAAATGCCTCCCGGACCAGTCCGGGGGGCATTTTTTATCCCCGCAATAAAAGTTTACCCCGCTGCACTACCCTTTTATCTGGTTTGCGGACAGTAAAATAGTACATCCCGGTGCTGAGGGTAGGCAGATAGATCTCGGTTGGCTGGTCTTCCAGCCTTTTTTCCAAAATAAAACGGCCAAGACCGTCATACATTTCAAAAAACAGATCTTCCGGCTGTTCTTGATAGATCACCTGCAGGGCTGCTCCACTGGAAGCCGGATTAGGATATACCACCACGCCTGAAGTGCCGGCATAATACACCTCAACTACTTCGCTGAATACCTCCCCGCCATTGGTCAGGCTCAGCCGAACCCGGTACCTGTTCACTCCCGGGGCCGGATCCGGATCGACTTCATGAAACGACAGACCAGTGAATGGCGGAGTGTACGTCACAAGTGGAATAAATCCGCCGGACTGCCATTTTTCAAACGATAACAGCGCCAGTCCGTGAGTCGTACCCAGCGAGGTCTGCAAATGGACTTCTGCCGGATTAGTGAACTGTGCCAAAAAGTTACGGAAATAGCATCCAACGCCCTGTAAGCGGATATCTGGCGCCGGGCTTCGATTACCGACCCAGCCCGGCCCGGGAAGTACGGAAACCGCAAACCGTTCCTGTGGAAAAACAGCCTTCTCCAATAGTACAGCAGTATCGGTTGTTACGAATAAAGGTTCCAGATACTGCTCTCCCAGGCCCCAGACCTGATAGTCTATCCCCTGCCCTGCACTTTTCCAGAAAAGTAAAACGGAGTCGCTACAATTAAATCCCAGTTCCAACCGGAGGTCCTGACCGACAAACACGGTGTCACCCGTAAAAGCCCTCCCGTCTGCTGCAAGGATACGGAACTGGAGCAGGGCCGAAATATCCGGCGTTTGCCACCTGTAGTACCCCTCCGGTAATGACAGTTGCCCGGTAATATCCTGCCAGGAAGCCTGACCGATCAGGCGATATTGCAGTGTAGCCTGCGGTGAACCGAGCGTGGACTCCCAGTACAGTATTGCCGTTTCTCCGCTTTGCAGCGGATCCCCTTTCACAGGAGCCGACCAGATAAGTGTATCGGATGGGGTGGAGGAATAAACCAATGCAAAAGCCTGGAAATTGTCCAGCACGCGACGCCCGGTTACAGCCACCTGGTACACTCCAGGCTGTGGATCAGGCCAAAAGATCTGTTCAATGTTGTTAATACTGTCCCTGCCAGGTTGAGCCGGCAGGATTAGCGCATCCGATGACGGCTCCACAGATAGTACCAGTGGATCAAGGGTGGTACCATCCGGTCCAGTCAGACTAAGGTCCAGATCCTGTACCAGTGCCTTTGCAGCATTCGGAGCAGCGGCCGGGTCGGTCCAGGCCAGACAAACCTTCAGTTGCTGCTGTCCGGACGGAACGAAAATCTGAAAAACCCTGGTTTCCAGGGAAGCCACTGAATCAACCCAATAGTTACCTGCATCCAAAATCCCGGCAGAACGTTTCGCATTCAGGCTTCCAAAGCCGGAAAGGTAGTCCGGCCCTGGCATTCCAATATCCGAAGCTCCATTGACCAATAGAGCGCGGATCAAAGCTGCCGGCGGCAATACACCATTATGTGTTTGGGTAAACCCTTGCTGCAGGACGGCTGCTGTCCCGGAAACCAGTGCTGCAGCACCAGAGGTTCCATCCTGGCCAAACGCCACCAGGTCTGGTTTGACCCTGCCATCGTATGCTGGTCCGCGGGAACTTTGGGGAATAACCTGCAAAAAGGAGTCGGTTGCACCCACCAGGATAACATTTTTTGCCATTTTAAAACTACCGCTCAGGTTGGCGAAGCCCGGAAGTCCCTGATAGCTGCCCATGCCCGCTTCCTGACCTCCAAGGTTCCCGGCAGAAAAAACATGGACCAGATCAGGCTGCAATGCTACACTGCGGTCATATGCCATGGCATCTGCACCATAATAGTTTTCGATCCCGACCCCATAAGAATGGTTTTGAACGGTAACGCCCATTTTCTGATACACGCCGGGAGGCTCAGGCAGCAGAATGGAAAAATCAGCAGGAACCACCCTTGCTCCCCAGGACACCCCCCATCCGGCCAGGCCAGAAGTACCGCAACCTGCGAGGAGACTGGCCATTATGGTCGCGTGAACGGAGGTTTGTGCTGCCGCCAGGTCAGTTGGTCCTACCCTTCCCCGAACATCGACATCAAGCGTATCAAATGCGTTTTCCTTGATCGACACCGTACGCCCGGTACCATTCCATCCGGCATACCGTGCATGTAACGCGGTAATACGGTTGGCGAACAAATTATGACCCGGAACCGGCAATTCAACGTGTGGCTCCTCCGCACCACTGTCTGCAAACAATACCTCCGGCAGAGGCAATACCTGCTCCTGCAGGGCCGCCGGTGAAATCCGGACCACCGCAATATTGGAGGGTGCATACTGACCGAGAAGCGTTCCCGTGCCCAGCGTTGCCAGGCGTCCGGCAAATGCTGACAGATCAGTTACGACTAGGTAATAGTTTTCCGGTGCTACAGCAGCACGGTCAGCGAAGCGGACTGCAGGCGTACATTTAAACTGCCAGGGCTGGCCTTTGGCTGTAGGCACGGCTACTGCCAGTAAGAGCGGAACGATCAGAGCGAGCCGGGTCATTGCATTTGCAGGAAGAGATGTTCAATTAAACCGGTGAAATATCCGACATTCCCGGATTAATTAATCTTGTTCTTCCCGAACAAAATATCCGATAGCCTTGTCTTGGTAAAAGGCGCTGCCGATTCCACCAGCCTATTCCGGTAATTGCGCTACTTTTGTACACTCCAATGAATAATAATATATGACCAATTACGCACCGTCCCCTGCCAAAGTTGAACCTGTACCCGGTGACCCAATCCAAGTATACCAACATACCCTGAAAAATGGCATGCGCCTGTTCCTGTCGGTCAATAAGGCCGAGCCGCGGATCTACACCGAAATAGCAGTCCGGGCCGGCTCCAAACACGATCCCGCCGATACCACAGGCCTGGCACACTACTTTGAGCATATGATGTTCAAGGGTACTGACCGGCTGGGCAGCCTCGATTGGGCAAAGGAAAAGCCTTTGCTTGACAAGATCGAACAGTTATTTGAAGCACACAGGAGTGAACAGGATCCGGAACGGAAAAAAGTCCTGTATACTGAAATTGACCGCTTGTCGTTTGAAGCTGCCAAATATGTGGCTGCCAATGAATACGACAAACTGGTCAGCGCTATTGGGGCCAAAGGCACCAATGCCTATACCTGGGTGGAACAGACGGTGTATGTGAACGACATCCCATCCAATGAACTCGAGCGCTGGTTTGCACTGGAGAGCGAGCGCTTTCGCCGTCCGATCCTGCGACTCTTCCATACCGAACTGGAAACGGTTTTCGAAGAATACAACATCAGCCAGGACCGCGACTTTCGTAAAACCCTCAAAGCCCTGCAGGAGACCCTGACCCCAACCCATCCTTATGGCACGCAGACAACTTTGGGAAGAGGGGAGGATTTGAAAAACCCTTCCCAAACGAATATTTACCGGTTCTTCGACCAATATTATATACCCAACAACATGGGAATTATCCTGTGCGGCGATTTCGATCCGGAAATGGCTGTCGCACTGGCAGAGCAGTACTTTGGGCATTATCAGCCCAAATCGCTGCCGCCCTTTTCCGTGGAATCGCAACCGGAATTAAGAACACGGGTACAACGGGATGTATACGGGCAGGAAGCTCCCTGGGTGGAAATGGGTTGGCGCTTTGATGGAGGTAAATCGGAAGAAGCCATCCTGCTGCCACTTATAGCCGGCATGCTGCACAACTACCAGGCTGGCCTGTTTGATCTGAACCTCACCCAGGGGCAAAAAGTGCTGGAGGCATATGCCTTCCCACGCGTTTATGAAGACTACAGTAGTCTGGTTGTATACGGCAAGCCCCGTGAAGGCCAATCCCTGGAAGCCGTCGAAAAACTCCTGTGGGAACAATTGGAGAACCTCCGCCAAGGCAACTTCCCAGACTGGCTGCCGGCAGCTGTGGTCAATGATCTCAAACTTTCCGAAATCAAGGAGTATGAAAAAAACCAGGGCCGCGCTGCCGCATTAACAACGGCATTTGTTCTGGGCATTGACTGGGCCGACATGGTGCATCGCTGGGAAAAGTTAGAACAGATCGATAAATCCACAATCGTCGCCTTTGCCAAAAAACACCTGCGTCCGGATAATTATGTGGCGGTATATAAACACCACGGCGAAGACAAATCGGTTCTAAAAGTGGATAAACCTCCCATAACGCCGGTTGAACTGAACCGCACCGATATTTCCAACTTTGGCCTGGACTTTCTGCACCGTGCCACACCTGACATTGGACCGCAATTCCTGGATTTCAGGAAACTGATCAAAACAGCAACCCTGAGTCCGCGGCTGAAAATGAAGGCCATCCACCAGCCCCAAAGCCAGTTGTTCCGGCTGTACTACATTTTTGACATGGGGCGGACCAGCGACAAGCGGTTCCCGGTCATGACAGACTATGTTTCCTTCCTTGGGACGGGCAAATACTCGCCACAGGAAATGCAACAGGCGTTTTACCGGTTGGGTGTTCATTTTTCTGCCAGTTGCAAGGATGAACGGCTGTACCTGAGCCTAAGCGGACTTGATGAGTCATTTGAAGCTGGCGTGGAGCTCATGGAGCACCTGATCGCTGATGCCCGGCCAAACCCGGAGGCACTGGAAAACCTAAAGGCCGATATTCTGATCCGCAGGGAAAACCGGAAGAAGGACAAACGGACCATACTCAGTAAGGCCATGTCCAGTTTTGGTAAATACGGCAAATTATCACCGTATTCCGATAAACTTAACAAAGAAGAACTCCTGGCATTAGATGCCGACACCCTGACAAATCTGTTCCGTTCCCTGCCCGGGTATCGACATGAAGTATTCTATTGCGGGCAGCGTACCGTGCGAAAAGCCGCGCGGGTCCTGAAACAACACCACCAGGTACCTGCTGTTTTACATCCGCCTTTGCCTGGCTTCCGGTACAGGGAGCTGCGAGCGCGTAAAGACCAGGTTTTCTTCGTGCATTTTCCGATGGTCCAGGTAGAGTTGTTACTTGTGTCCAAGGGTACACCCAAGTTCGACCTGCAGGAATTTATCTTTTCGGAATGGTATAACCAGTATTTTGGCTACGGACTGTCCTCCATTGTTTTCCAGGAGATCCGGGAATCGAAGGCGCTGGCTTATTCCGCTTACGCGTATGCCGCAAACCCGGTTCGCCGCAAACGAGCCCACTTCCTGCAGGCTTATGTGGGTACGCAGCCCGACAAACTCCGCGATGCTGTTCAAGCGTTTCAGACGATCCTTGAGAATATGCCTGCTTCACAGACGCAGATGGAGCATGCCCGCCAAAGTGTGCTCAAACAGATTGCGGCAGGCCGGATCAACAATGCTGATATTTACTGGACCTGGCGAGCCAACCAGGATCGCGGTTTCCGCCACGACCTGCGGAAAGATACATTTGAGGCCCTGCAACAGGCAAAACCGGAAGATCTGATCCGCTACCAGGAAAAATTTATCAAAGGGCGGCGGTTCTTCTGGATGATTCTGGGTGACCGGGATCGCGTTGACCTGAAGTACCTCAGAAGTCTGGGCAAATTGACTGAACTTAGTCTGGAGGACCTGTTTGGCTATTGAACACCGTAACCACAGGCATGTATTATAGTTGCTCAACCGGTTCGTACGGAATGGTGTTGAGGATGTACTCTGTTGCCTCGATACGCGCGTCCATTTTCCGGTTCGCCTGGATAATGACCCAGGGGCAGTGCTCGGTGTTGGTTTGAGCGAACATCTTTTCCTTATACGAGGTGTATTTGTCCCATAACGCCTGGGCCTGTTCGTCTACCGGTGTCATTTTCCACTTTTTCAACGGACTGTTCTTGATATCATCAAACCGGCTGGCCTGTTCTGTTTTTGAAATGGAAAAGTAAAATTTGATCAGGAACGTTCCTG